>NZ_JBNNSS010000004.1:0-85490 GCF_050277945.1 Lysinibacillus sp. NPDC097214 | reverse complement strand
CTTTGGCTCTTGCATCCGTCGCTTTGCCTGTTCCATCCGTCGCTCTGCCTTCTTTCCATCACTTTGGCCACTCTATCCACGACTTTGACGGTTCTATCCACGACTTTGGCCTTTCTATCCGTCGCTTTGCTTTCTATCCATCACTTTGACGGTTCTTTCCGTCACTTTGGCTCTTGCATCCGTCGCTTTGTCTGTTCTATCCGTCACTTAGCCTCTTCCATCCGTCGTTTGGGCTCTTTCATCCGTCGCTTTGATTTCTTTTACCTTCATTTCCTCAAATGTTTCATAAAAAGTTAAAAAACCTTGCGAAACAATGTTCGCAAGGTTTTATCAAACTCAGGTATTAAGAATTTAATAATAAATCTTCTGGGTTTTCAAGTAATTCTTTAACAGTTTTAAGGAAGCCTACAGAATCTTTACCATCGATAATACGGTGGTCATAAGAAAGTGCTAAGTACATCATTGGGCGAATTTCTACTTCTCCATTCACTTCAACTGGACGTTTTTTGATAGAGTGCATACCAAGGATACCAGCTTGTGTACCATTCATGATAGGTGTAGACATTAATGAACCGAATACCCCACCATTTGTAATTGTGAATGAGCCACCTGAAAGATCAGCTAAACCTAATTTTTTGTCGCGTGCTTTTTTAGCTAGGTCTGCGATTGAATCTTCAATTTCAGCAAAGTTTTTGCGGTCAGCGTCACGTACTACTGGTACTACTAAACCTTCTTCTGTTGATACAGCTACACCGATATCGAAGAAGTTGTTTAAGTGAATTTCATCGCCAGAGATTTGTGCGTTCACATATGGGTATTTTTTAAGTGCTGCAACTACAGCTTTAGTGAAGAATGACATGAAACCAAGTTTTGAGCCAGTTGACTCGAAGAATTGGTCTTTTTTACGAGAACGTAAAGCCATAACGTTTGTCATATCTACTTCGTTGAATGTTGTTAACATTGCTGTAGATTGTTTTACTTCAAGTAAGCGTTTTGCAATTGTTTGGCGACGACGGCTCATTTTTTCAACAGTCACACGTGATTCGTCAACAGCTGCTACTGCTTTAGGTGCTGCTGGAGCTGCTTGTGGTGCTGCTACTGGAGCTGTACCATGAGCTGCAACGTCTTGTACACGTACACGTCCTTGTGGATCTACTGGAGATACAGCAGCAAGGTCAATACCTTTTTCACGAGCAAGTCTACGTGCTGCTGGAGATGCGATTACACGCTCACCAGAAGTTTCTTCTACAACTGGAGCTGCTGCAACTGGGGCAGGTGCCGCTTGTGGCGCTGCTGGTGCTGGAGCTGCTTCAACTGGAGCTGCTGGAGCAGGTGCTGCACCTTCGCCAGCTTCAACTACTGCGATAACTTGACCTACTAGTACAGTATCGCCTTCTTCAGCTAAAATTTGAGTTAATACTCCCGCTTCTTCAGAAATGATTTCAGCGTTTACTTTATCTGTTTCAAGTTCAACGATGAATTCACCTTTTTCAACGCGATCGCCCACTTTTTTTACCCACTGTGCGATACTACCTTCTGTAATCGATTCTGCTAATTCAGGGACTTTAATTTCAGCCACTTTCATTTCCTCCTTTAATTAACGTGCATTGGTGCACATAAAAGGGCTACTGCCTAAGCAGCAAGTAGCCCGGCTCTCAAATTTAATATGTGATTATTTAACCTTTACTGGCTCAGCTACTGCTTCTTCTACAAGTGCGGCTTGAGCTGCTTTATGAGAATCTGCATCACCTTCAGAAGTCGAGCTCATTGCAGGACGGCCTACATAACGTAGTTTTTTACCTTCTGAAAGGTCGTGTAATGTTTCTAATGCATAATTCCAAGAACCTTGGTTTTTAGGTTCTTCTTGTACCCAAACGATTTCTTTAGCATTAGGATACTTAGCAATAATACCAGCAACTTGCTCTTTTGGGAATGGGTAAAGTTGTTCTACACGAGTAATGTGTACGTGATCAAAGCCTTCACCGTCTTTAATACGGTCTGCAATGTCGATCATGACTTTACCTGAACCTAAAACAATTCGCTCTACAGCTTCTGGTTTTGAACCTAGGCCTGGTTGCTCAATTACTTCTTGGAATGAACCATTTGCTAATTGATCAGCATTCGCTGCAGCTAATGGGTGACGAAGTAAGTACTTAGGTGATACAACCACAAGTGGACGAACGCCTTCTGTACCTAATAATGCTGCTTGACGACGTAATAAGTGGTAGTAGTTACCTGCGTTTGAGCAGTTTGCTACGAACCAGTTATTTTCAGCTGACATTTGTAAGTAACGTTCCATACGGCTTGAAGAGTGTTCTGGACCTTGACCTTCATAACCATGTGGTAAAAGCATGACTAAACCAGATTTTTGACCCCATTTAGCACGTGCACCTGAAATAAAGTTATCGAACATAACTTGTGCCATGTTAGCAAAGTCACCAAATTGAGCTTCCCAAACTGATAGTACATGGTCATTTTCTATATTGTAACCATATTCAAAGCCCACTACCCCAGCTTCTGTAAGTGGAGAATTGTGTACTGTAAATGATGCATTAGCACCTGAAATATGGTGAAGTGGCGTGAATAAATTACCATTGTTTTTGTCATGTAACACTAAGTGACGTTGAGAGAACGTACCACGTTGTGCATCTTGACCTGTAAAACGTACTGGTGTGCCATCTTGTATAATTGTTGCATAAGCTAAAGTTTCTGCATGACCCCAGTCGATTTTTGCAGAAGCAAATGCATCACGGCGTTTTTCTAAAATTTTGCCAAGTTTTTTCTGTGGTTCAAAGTTTTCTTCAAACACTAAAAGCTCTTCATTAATTTTTTCTAAACGTTCCGCACCAACTGCTGTATCAATTTGTGGGAATTCTACTTTTAATTCTTCTGGCATTTCTAAATGTTTATGCTCATCTTTATCTGCCATTTCTTTTACATGATCATAAGCCGCTTGCATTTCTGCATAAATAGTTTTATCTAAAGCTGCTACTTCATCAGCAGATACTACACCTTCAGCTGCTAATTGTGCACCGTATAAAGAGCGAACTGGTTCATGTTTAGAAACTAATTTATACGTTTCAGGGTTTGTTACAGTTGGGTCATCCGTTTCATTGTGACCATGACGACGGTAACCAAGAAGGTCAACGATGATATCTTTACCGAATTTTTGACGGTAGCTAGCTGCGAAACGACCAACTAAAGCTACAGATTCAGGGCTATCTGCATTTACATGCACAACTGGTACTTCATAACCTTTTGCAGGGTCAGAAGAGTATACAGAAGAGCGAGAGTCTTGTAGTTCAGTTGTAAATCCGATCATGTTGTTAGCAATGATGTGGATTGTACCACCAGTAGTGAACCCTTCAGTTTTTGCAAAGTTTAATACTTCTGTTACGATCCCTTGACCTGGGAATGCAGCGTCACCATGCACAAGAATACCTAATCCTTTTGTGCGGTTATGGACAGCTTGCCCTGGTTTAGAAGTGTTATCTTGTGCTGCACGTGCAGTACCTAAAACAACGGGATTCCCTACTTCTAAGTGAGATGGGTTGTAAGCTAGTTTAACATTCATACCAGATTCACGGTTGTAAGAAGCACCCATGTGGTATTTTACATCGCCAGTCCAGCCTTTAGTAATTTCAAGGCGACCGTCTTCTGGCATAAATAATTCATTAGAAACATGTGCAAAGTCAGAGAACATCATGTCGTATGGTTTATTTAAAACGTGTGTTAACACATTTAAACGACCACGGTGGGCCATACCAATACGTACATTTTCAACGCTATTTGTTTCAGCTGTTTTCAAAATTTCATCGAATAGGATGATTTGAGTATCTAAACCTTCACCAGAGAAACGCTTTTGACCTACAAAAGTTTTATGAATAAACTTCTCGAAGTTTTCAACACGAGTTAAACGATCTAATAAAGCTTTTTTCTCATTAGAAGCTAATGCTTGTTTAAATGAGCCTGTTTCAATTTGTGCTTGAATCCAATCACGTTCTTCTGTTGTTACTACGTGATTATATTCAAATGCTACTTTATCTGTATAAACAGATTTTAAGTAATCGATTGCATCTTTACCATTTTTCACGTTTGCTGGCACATCTTTGAAGAAGACAGCTGCAGGAATTTCAGCTAAATCTGCAGCGCTTAAGTTGAACGCGCTTTCTTCAATTTGAGCTGTTTGTAGTTCACGGTTTTTCAAAGGATAAATATCTGCCGCTAAATGACCGTTTGTACGGATTGCATCTGCTAATTTCACAGCTGCTAACACTTTCTTGTAATCGCCAGCAGGAGCTGCTGCTGCATTACTAGCTACAGCTACTTCACCTTCTACTACTACTGGTGCACCAAATTGTTGGAATAATAATACTAACTCCGGTTCTACTTCTTCAGGAGACTGTAAGAATAAGTCGTATTGCTCCATCACATATCCTAGGTTAGGACCAGAGAAAGCTGACCATGGAGAACTTACAGTTGTAACGTTGTTCGACATGAAAAATGACCTCCAAATTTTGCCTTTCGGCAGTTCCATTAATTAAATTACAATTAATTATATAATATTTCTCCGCTCTTTAAAAGGATGTTTAACACAACATACCCATAATTTAAAGAACGTTTTTTCCATCTCAATCTTACTACTCTTCACAAAAAATACAACTCTTTTTAGCAAATTAAGCAAATTTTTTCCCAAAGGATAGAATAATGAAATAAAGCGTGTATTTTTCTCAATATTTTAGCGGGAATTTCATGAAGAAAACGGTTCCAACATTTTTTTCACTCTTGACTTCTACAGAGCCACTGTATTTTTCTAGTAACATTTTTGTAATACTTAGCCCTAAGCCAGTACCTCCGATTTGACGATTTCTGGCCTCATCAACCCGATAAAAACGGTCAAAAATAAATGGAATATTTTCCTCCGCTATTCCAATTCCATTATCCTCTATCCTTAACAACATTTCCTTTCCTGAAACAGCTAGTGAAATTTGAATTTCAGGAGTTATTTCACAATAACGAATTGCGTTTTCTATTATATTTCGAACAATTTGGCTAAGTGCATTTTCTGTTATAAATATCCGCCCTATTTCCTCATTTTTCGACAGCGTTATTCGAGCTTCTGGGTGAAGGAGTCTTGTCTCCTCTATAACTGATTCAATTACAGCTACTGCATCAGCCTCACTATCGATATCTTTTTCCTCACGACGAGCAAGTTCTAGTAATTCTTCGATCATCTTACGCATTCGTGCAATTTCTGTTAGCGAAGTATCAATAGATTCTTCTAAAATTTCCGGATCATCCTTCCCCCATCTTTTCAAAAGAGAGAGATGCCCTTCAATTGCTTGAATAGGCGTTCGTAACTCATGAGAGGCATCTGCAACAAATTGTTGCTGCTGTGCAAATGAAATTTGTAATTCATTCATCATCGTGTTGTACATTTTCAATAAATCACCTATCTCATCATGAGAGGTGTAAGTTAATTGAATTGGTTCATTAAATCCTTTATCCATAACTGTTTTCATCGATGAACGTAATGCACGTAGTGGTTTCATCAAATAATTGGCAAGATAATAGCCAATAGATGCTGACAACAATAATGCTCCTAAGCCCGCTATTAACATCGTCGTCAATAAATAATGCATCAAAGACTGAAACTTTGATAATGGATGAATCACCTGAATATATCCTTGAAAGAAACCAAGTTGAATCGGTTCATTAATGACATAAACATCTTTTTTATCAATCGTCATATCAATAGTTTTCCCCATTGAAGTAAGCGGTGCAGCCTGAGAAGTATTATTAATACGAAGAATCTGAACGCCATCTGAATTAAACATTCTAATAGTTTGATCACGATCAGCAATAGAATCTATAAGACCTTTATTTTGCTGAATTTCCTGTATTGTAAGATTGGGTCCTCGTGACTCTAAAAAATACACCAAATCATCGCTTGTTCGTTTGAGTTTACTGGCCTCGTCATTTGATAGCCATGTATGAAGTGAAATATATACGACAATACAAATAATTGTATAGCTAAAAAATATAACAGCACTAGATGTTAGCATCCATTTTCTTTGTAATGACTGATTGACTAAATAATCTCTCCATTTTTTCATTCACGCATCACATACCCAACCCCACGAACGGTTTCGATGTAAGCATTCACATCACCCGGTAGTTTTGTTCGTAAATGCCGAATATATACATCTACGACATTTGTCTCTATATCCGTATCATACCCCCAAACAGAGGTTAAAATTAGCTCTCGTGTACAAACTTTATTTTTATGTTCTATTAATAATTTGAGTAAATCATATTCTGTTTTCGTTAAATCAAGCTTGTTCCCTTGTACTATAACTTCATAGGCCGCAATATCAATTTCGATATCTCGAAAATGTAATGATCCTCCCATTTTTTCATCAGGTGACACCCGACGTAAAATAGTACGAATTCTAGCTAATAGTTCTTCAATAGCGAATGGTTTTACTATGTAGTCATCTGCACCAGCATCTAAGCCAGCTACGCGATCCATCACGGCATCTCGTGCCGTTAACAATATAATAGGTACCTTTGACCGTGAACGTATCCGACGACAAATTTCAATTCCATTTATTCCTGGTAGCATCACATCTAATAACAGCACATCAAAATTTTCGGATGCAGCTAGCTCAAGTCCTTCACGTCCATCAAAAGCAACTAATACATCATAGCCTTCATGCTTTAATTCTAGCTCCACAAAACGAGCGATATGCTTCTCATCTTCCACCAAAAGTATTTTTTTAGGCATTTCATCACCTTCTAATTTAAATTAACTACGAGGGGTTTCCTCTTTAATACGGTTATAGCATACCATCAAACAAAAAGTCTGTACCACAAGCAACTACTTGTAGTACAGACTTTTTTTAACTTCTAAAAGAAGTTAAAGCCCCCGGCGGATGTCACGGAATCGGAAAGGAGTACTTTGTGCAAGCACAAGGCCGATTCCAGACACAATTATGCCGAGGCATAATTGATTAAATGTCAGAAATATAGAAATTATTTTTTCCGATTTCCTTCGCTTTATACAAAGCTTGATCTGCTAATTCTAGCAATTCATTTAATGTTTGACCGTGATCCGGAAAATAAGCGATTCCAATGGAGGCTGTTGGAGCAAAGTGATGTCCTTCAATCATCCAACCTTTTTTTAGTTCATTACGGATGCGATGAATAATATCCATCATTTGAGTATTCCTTTTCTTATCATCCCGAGTTAACCCTGTTAAAACAACAATAAATTCATCGCCACCTATACGAATCACTAAATCGTGATTACGTACCGCGCTAAGTAATACTTGACCAAACCTTCGGATAAAATCATCCCCCGTGTCATGGCCATGCCGATCATTTACATGCTTAAAGTCATCTCCATCGATATAGAGCATAGCTAAGCAATCATTATGTTCCTTTGCTTCTGCCAATAATTTCGGGAATTCCTTGTTTAAAAAACGGCGATTTGGTAGTTGTGTTAACGTATCATGATAGGCTAAATACAATAGATCATTCTCTCGTTTCTTACGATGAGAAATCTCACGAGATACCATCATAATTTGTGAAACTTTTTCGCGCTTTGGATCATGAACAACTGTTACGTTTCCTTCTGTCCAAACAGGCGTACCGTCCTTCGCCTTTAGAAGAAGCTCAAATTTTGTTTCCGTTTGACCAGAAAAATTATTTAGAAACGTTTGCCACGCCTTCTTGCTTTGTTCATCTACAATGTTATTGTAAAACTGACCTTGTAATTCTACATTTTCGTAGCCCAAATACATCTCATAGGAGGGCGAGGCATAAATAATGATGCCATCTTCGTTTGTAATCACAATTAAATCATTTGTATTTTCTGTAATTAAACGGAATGTGCGCTCAATATTTTTCAATTTCGTTAACATTCTTTTCTTGTCCGTAATATCATAGTTAATGGATAAAAATTGTTCTGTCTCGCCAAATTCATTTTTCAATGGAACTATAGTTGCTTCTACCCAAAAATCAGCATGGAATTTTGTACGATAGCATAGCTCCCCTCGCCAAATACTCCCCGCTTCAAGTGTTTTCCTAATTAATTGTATTAACTCTTTTGTATTGTTACGAGGCTCGATTAATTCTAAAGAAGATTGACCTATTAGTTCTTCTGCTATGAAGCCGGTTGCATTTAAAAACAAATCATTCACTTCTAAAATTTTTGCATTTCTATCTAAAACAGCAATGGAAGCTGCCGAATTGAGAGCAGCCTTTAAAACCTCTAAACCATGAGATTTTGAGCGTAACTCTGCCTTTTGTTCGGTGAATTGTGTGAAATCCTGCATGATAAGAAAAATAGCAAAAGAGTTATCCCCCTGCATAACAGGGGATAGTGAAACTAAATACTTGCGTTCGTTTTTATCCAGTGTATGAAGCTTAATGAGTTTTTCACCAATATTTTCGCCCATAGCTGCTCTTTGTAAATAGTTTTGGATGTTTTCTACTTCATCTTTAGGAACGATGGGTAGATCAACGAATAATTGCTGTTTAACCGATTCAGTATCTAATTCAAAGTCTTCTGTAAAGCTGGAATTCACTTCAAAAATAGTCCCCTCAGCTGATAAGATGACCGTCGAAAAGAAGGCATGATCAAACATTGAGCGCAGAAATAAAAACTTATCTTCGATGCTACGATCATAGAGAATCTCTTTAGTTATGGCTAAAATATAGTCTTCTTTATTATGTTTAAGCGGTCGAACAGATGTCTCATATTTACGAACCTCTGATTGATAATAGGCATAATCCACATAATCAACTTGACTATGCATCGAAATCGCTCGATTGTAGTTTTCTTGTATTATAGTGAAATTACGACTTGGGGTAAGGGTAGAAAGCATTTTCCCAATTGCCTCATGTGGAAACAAAGCTCTAGCTGCTTGATTTAAGCGAATATATTGATATTCGTCTCCCACTTTTTTCATTAAAAAGACAAAATCTTTGCCATTAAATAAGTCATTAAATAAGTCTTCGCTTAAAAGATATTCCATGCTGTCCACCCCATAAGTCGTTAATAGTAATATAGAATTTTCATATAGTTTTTGTTCATACTAAAAAATCAATACTACTATTATAACATAATTTAAAAGAACTACCCTTCTCGAATTGGAAAATTTATATCCTTTTAAGGATAATTTTTGATATTTTACCTCTTTTGAAGAAATAAAATAATCCTAAAGAAACATTATTTTATTCATAAATTGATATTTTAGACTTAATACTCTTTGAAATTATATATTAACAATTTTTAACTATCTACCCGATTACCTATTTCACAGAATTTTCTGACACGAAAACTTATTTTTCGTTTTAGCGAGGAAAATGATTGCATAAAGCAGTGTGATTGTTATATTATATTAAAAAAACTAGCCTTTTTTCGGTATGGTCGAAAAATCAGTAAGACAGCGGGAGATTATGGTTATCATAGTTTTAACGTCTAGTTCTTTGGGTTTTAATTCCAGTACGAATTTTAGTTTTCTTCTTTATGTTTTAAAGGAATTGTTTTAACTACCCTAGTAAAGGAGGCGTTTCGTATGCTTAAACATCGAGACCTACATGAATGTACAGAGCTCTATGAGCTATTATCACACCCTTCTGTATTCCCTTTTGTCCGTCAAAAAGCCACATCCGCTGATGAATATTGGTTTATGACAAAACAATTGATTGAAGAGGAAGCGAAGGGACTCGCTATTTCAAGGACAATTACTGATGATTGGGGTCAACCAATCGGCACCATTAGCATTCATGATGTGGAGGATGGTGCAGGCTTTTTAGGAACGTGGATTGGACTCCCTTATCAAGGGTTAGGTTATAACCAAAAAGCTAAAATGCTTTTTTTGAACGAACTATTTTTTGATTATAACTTCCATACGGTATTTCTCCGTATTCGTGTTGAAAATATAAAATCGCAGCGTGCAGCCTTAAAGCTACCTTATGTTATGAGCGCAAATGAAAGTCACCCAACATTGTTAGCTCAAGTTAACAGAGGCGAGGCGCAATTTAATTTATATAAAATTCCAAAAGACTTGTTCTATCTTACAACTGCCAATCAAGTGGCAGAAGGCGAAGAACAAGCGATGTAATCTATATGGTTTTTTCATTTATCGAAACTGTAATCAGCGGGGGTTTTCTTCACCCCCCCACTGATCATTTGTCTTTATCAATCGGGCTTTTACGTCACAGATAAATTACTGTCCGTTCATGCTTGATAAAAATAAGCTATGTGCACTGACTTCATGACAGGCACATAGCTTTTATTTTTGGGTTTTCTACTTTTTATATTGTAAAATCAATTTCGCCATTTCTTCTGGCGTTTTCGGTCTTTGTGTTTTTTCAATCGTTGCAACCATTTCTGCTTTGCGCTCTGTTAACACATGAACTGATTTTTTAAAGGATTCCTTTGTTAACTCTTCCTCTTGTAACACTTCCGCATAGCCTTGTTTTTTAAATAACTTGGCATTTAATATTTGGTCACCACGACTTTTTTGTGCAGATAACGGCACTAGTAACATCGGTTTATGAAGTGCTAAAAATTCAAAAATCGAATTGGAGCCAGCACGTGAGACGATAAAGTCTGCCGCGTGTAATAAATCTGGTAATTCCGTTGTCACATATTCAAACTGTTTGTATCCAGCCATAGATTCATATGATTTGTCGTAATTCCCTTTACCGCACAAATGAATGATCTGAAACTGCTTGACAAGCTCTGGTAAATTTTGACGAAGTGCATCATTCAAGACAACTGATCCTAGACTCCCTCCCATCACAAGAAGAACAGGTTTTAATGTGGTAAAGCCACAAAGAGATAACCCATTCACTCGATCCCCCATAAATAACTCTTGGCGAATAATGGAGCCTGTGCATGTGGCCTTTTCTTTCGGTAGGTGCTGTAATGTTTCCTCAAAAATCGTAAAGATGTGAGATGCAAATGGTAGCGCAATTTTATTGGCCAAGCCAGGTGTAACATCTGATTCATGAATGACTACTGGAACACCAGCAAGTTTCGCAGCCATGACAACAGGTACAGATACAAAGCCGCCCTTTGAAAAAATGACTTGTGGTTTCACTTTTTTGATAATACGAAAAGCCTGCATCATTCCAGCAAGCACTTTAAATGGGTCTGTAAAATTTTTCATTGAGAAATAACGGCGCAATTTCCCGCTTGAAATACCGTAAAACGGAACACTAGGAAACGCCTCACCTATTAATTCTTTTTCAATGCCTTGGTCTGAGCCAATATAATGGACATCATAACCTAGTTCTTGTAAAGACGGGAGTATCGCTTGATTAAGCGATACATGACCAGCTGTCCCTCCACCGGTTAAAATGATTGTTTGTTGTTTCACTTAAATTCTCCTATTCCTTAAAAGCCATTGTAGCCATCACTACTTTTGTATACAGTCTCTTATTTTACTATATGCGAACGAAAAGATACAGATGAAGCTTTTAACTTCTTTCAGCACGTGTTTTATGTAACGTAAGTGAAACGGCAGTTATAAATGTCTTTTGTACAGAAAGCGTAGCAACAGTTACAGAGGTCCAATCACCTGAAATAGAGGAACTTAGTCCGACGAATTACCTCGAGGAAAAAATTGATTTTTTCAACTTTTCTCTAATTAGTATGCTATACTAATTCATTATGTTAATGAAGGAAGATTATTCACTATGAATCAAACAACTACGTTAAAAGAAAAATATGCATTAATCTTAAAAATTATCGTACCTATTTTAGTCACGCAAGTAGCTATTTATCTGATTTCATTCTTCGATATTTTAATGTCGAGTCGGTACGGTACCGCTGACCTAGCTGGAGTATCAATCGGCTCCTCTATTTGGATGCCAATTTACATAGGATTATCTGGAATTCTCCTTGCGATCACACCTATCGTCTCGCAGCTTGTTGGAGCTAAAAAAGAGTTGGCAGCAAAGAAGGCTGTTCAGCAAGGAATCTATGTAGCCATCGTTTTAGCGGTACTTATTTTTATTGTATTAGTAGTCGGCATAGATTGGATTCTTGGCAATATGGATTTAGAAGCCTCAGTACATACGATTGCTAAATCCTATATACAAGCGATGTGCGCCGGACTAATACCACTCTTTTTATTTTTTGTCATGCGCTGTTTTATCGATGCACTTGGAAAAACTCGCGTTACAATGATTATTACATTACTTACAACACCTATTAATATTGTCTTGAATTATATTTTTATTTTCGGCAAGTTTGGTGCACCTGAGCTTGGCGGAATCGGTGCAGGCGTTGCAACAGCGATTACATACTGGCTTGTTTTCTTGATCACAGTTTGGATTATTGCTAAACGCGTGCCCTTTGAACACTTCCGCCTATTCCATGACTGGCCAAAATTAGAATGGCTTCGTTGGAAGGAAATTTTAATCATTGGTGTACCAATCGGCATATCCTTATTTGCAGAAACGAGTATTTTTTCTGCTGTCACGATGAGGATGAGTAGCTTTAGTACAGAAATTATCGCAGCTCATCAAATTGCTATAAATTTCACCTCCCTGCTTTATATGGTACCTCTAAGCATTTCGATGGGTGTTACGATATTAGTAGGTTTCGAAATAGGCGCTGGCCGTATGCACGATGCTAAACTATATAGCTATTTATGTGTTGGAACCGCGATTATTTTTAGCTTTATTTCAGCTTGTATTCTTTTTATCCTTAGAGAGCCTGTTGCCAATATGTATACGACTGATGGTAAAGTGCTAGAATACGCCAGTCATTTTTTAATATACGCAGCTATATTCCAGTTATCTGATTCTATCCAAGCGCCTGTACAAGGAGCTTTGAGAGGCTACAAGGATGTTACAATTACCTTTATTATGGCCATTATTTCGTATTGGGTTATCGGCTTGCCTGTAGGATATACACTTGCCACTCATACAGACTTTGGACCGTTTGGCTACTGGATTGGACTAGTGGCAGGTCTGACTACAGGAGCAATTACTTTATTAATACGCTTATTACTTGTTCAAAAAAGATATGCAAGGACGGATAAAACAACAATAGCAAACTAGACTTTGTTCTAGTTTGCTTTTTTTATTATAGAAATAACAGACTGCAAGAATATCTACATTCCATATTCTAAAAATCTTTTTTCTACTAACATTACAAGCCTTACCCTACCTTCTAAGCCAAACCTCTAATTTTGGGGGTATTTTTATTTTTAATTGGCTTATCACCAAAAGTTGCGAATCATATTTGATAAAATGTATGTAATTTATATAAGTTGATTGGAGTGAAGACTGGGCGACTCCTCGGGGATCAGTGATAGAGGAACGAAGGCTAAAATCAACCACTATTTTGCCCATTGAGCCAACCTTTATTTATTACGGCACCTTCTTTTTCACTGACAAAATAGTTTATTACACCATGAATAACAAACTAGACACATTCCTGATTTATATTGTATTGAAAAACTAAATGATCTAGTAATCTTCGTGAATGAGGAGTTTCAAAACGATACACTCTATATGAAGTGGTTGATTGGAGTGGAGGCTGGGCGACTCCTCGGGGATCTGTGATAGAGGAACGAAGGCTAAAATCATCACATCCTGTGATAACGCCTTCGTGACCAACATCGTGTTGGCCCGAGACCCTGCAGCGTAGCGAAGCGGCTCATCGGACACCCCCAGGAAGCTTTGCTCTGCGCGAAAGCGAAGCGTCAGCGGCAATGTTTTATCTGTGCGAAAGCGAAGCGACAGCAACAATGTTTTATCTGTGCGAAAGCGAAGCGACAGCAACAATGTTTTATCTGTGCGAAAGCGAAGCGACAGCAACAAAGCGCCCAGCAGGAACGGAAATCAACCTCTCGTTTTGCCAAAGGCCATACTTTATATCTTATTGCACCTTAATTTCACAGATAAAAATAGTTTTTTTAAACCATAAATTTTAAACTATAAACATGTCTAGTTTGTATTTTTATTTAAAAAAAGATGTCCACTAAGCCATTTACGACTTAGTGAACATCCTATTATTCATTGAAGCTTTTCAATTTATACGATTATTTTTGGATAAATTGTTGAGTCCAGTAGTTACCTGATTTCACATAGCCAACACCAATATGCGTAAATTTCTCATTTAAAATATTCGCACGGTGACCTGGTGAATTCATCCAACCTTGTACTACTTCTTGAGGTGTACGTTGACCTTGTGCAATATTTTCACCTGCACTCTTATACGTAATACCTAAAGCTTTCATACGATCAAATGGTGAACCGAATGTTGGGCTTGTATGTGAAAAATAGTTTTTAGATTGCATATCTTGTGATTTTTCACGTGCAGCTGCCATCAATTTATCATCCGTTTTAAATGGTGCTAAACCAGCTTTTGTACGTTCAGCATTCGTTAATTTTACTACTTCTTGTTCAAAAGCATTCACATCTGAAGTAGTTGTTGATGGTGTAGATTGATTTGGTGCAGTTGCTGAATTATCTTTTTGAGCTGTTTGTGTATTGTTATTTGTTGCTTGTGTATTATTATTTGATGTTTGATTATTCTCTGGTACTTGTACTTCTTTTGATGGTGCTTGTGTTTGTGGTAGATTTACATGCCACTTATGATTTGACCATTGGTTTGACCATTGATTTGACCATTTATAAGAATAAACTTTATTACAGTCTGTAGTTGTGTTCCCCTCTGTAGTATTTTCTGCAGCGGAAGCCATTTGAATTGGAGCTGCTAATAAAAATGTTGCACAAATTGCAGTTAGTGTTTTTTTCATTTTTGCAATTCCTCCTTCTCTGCAAACAATCGTAAAGTACGATTTTCATAAATTTCTTACCAGCATCTGCTAACAACACCATCAAAGAAATAGATTCGCGTCAAATAGAGGGTTTTTAGCATTGGTTTTTAGCAGGTTTCACCAACCTATGAAATACTTACGTTATAAATAGGGTTGACACCCCTTAAAAACTATTAAATATTTTCATAATTCAAATAGATTTTAACGCGCACTCACAAAAAAAACTGCCATAATTTCTACTAACAGAAAGACGATACGAACAAAACTTTCGTCTGACAAGTAGAATTTGGCAGCTTTAGTATTTCTATTTTAACTAGCTTCAGCGTTTACTCAATACCAATGACGTTTAAACTACTTACATCTTCACCAATAATCACGAGTTTTGCGGGCATTTTTACATACTCTGGAAGCCATTGGACCATGCCATATGCATATTGAAACAGCATAGGATTTTTTACACCTTCAATTGGCACATAACCTTTCATTCGATACACAGTTTCAGGCATTGTACGTACCCAATCCTCAAATTGCTCTTGTGTAAAGTTAACGTCTTTAAAATCAACTAATCGTGAGCCCAGATGCATCGATGCTATAGGCGCTTTCACAATATCTTGTTTATCCAACTGTACTGTTGCCTTTAAATCTTCTAATAACCGTAACGGCACGCGCCCATTTGTAGTTTGCAAAATAAAAGCATGCGGATTAAAGCCTTGTAGCTCATAAACAACCTGTGCCTGCTCAGCTTCTGTTAGTAAATCCGTTTTATTGGCCAGTAATAAGTGTGCGTGACGGATTTGTTCCATAAATAAAGAGCGCACTTGCGGAGTTAATGTCTCTCGGTTCAGCCACAGTTTTGAATCAGCAACTGTGACAATTCCTTTGACATTTAACTTTTCTGCAAATAACGGTGAGTAAACAGCGTCTAAAGCTTCTACAGGATGTGCAGCACCTGTTGTTTCAATAATGAGGACATCAAAGTCACTATCTAATAGAAGAGATTGAATTTGTGCCTCTGTTTTTTCGGCGCCAGAGCAGCAAATACAGCCCTCTAACATTTCCTTTAACGGAATATCCTTTTCCACAGCCTGTGAGTCAAATGGTAGCTTTCCAAGCTCATTCATAATGACAGCAGGCTTTAAATTTTTTTCCTTTAGTTGGCGAATAACATCTGTTAGCATAGATGTTTTTCCGCTACCTAAAAAACCACTAAATAAGTATACGTCCTTCATAATTATTACCTCCATAAAAAAAGCTGTCGCAAAAGGCCATTAGAGACGCCTACTGCGACAGCTACTTGTTAGTTTGTAGTTTACTCAGTTTTTGCTGGTGTACCAGTTAGAAGTTCCTTTGCTTTTAACAATTGAGGATCCTCTGCTTTTATTTTAGCGCGTAATGCATCCATTAAAGCATACGTTGTATCGCCAGTTAAAACACCAGTTTCTTCAAAACCATTTGCAGCTTGCAGTTTTTTCACTGCACGTTCTGTATTTTGTTCAAAAATACCGTCTGCATTTCCAGGCTCGTATCCTAGAACTTCTAGCATCTCTTGAGCCGCTTTTACAGCGTTAGATTGCACACCCATTTTCATTTCCACAGTTGGATCTAAGTATGGTAATGATGCATAAGGTGGGTATGACACTTTAACATCTGGAGCAATGCCTTTTTCATGAATCCAGTTACCATTTGGTGTTAACCATTTACCTGTTGTGTATTTAAGGTTAGAGCCATCTTTTAATGGTGTGACATTTTGCACTGTACCTTTACCAAACGATGTTTCTCCAACAATTTTAGCACCAACAGATTCTTTTAGTGCACCAGCTAATATTTCAGAAGCAGAAGCACTGCCGCTATCGACAAGTACTGTTACCGGAACATTATATTTTTTACCAGAAACAGCTGTTGTAATTTCCGGCTCCTCGTCTTTTTGTTGCACTTGTACAATCGCTTTACCTTCTGGAACGAATAAATTTGAAATCTCTACTGCAGCATCTAGGAAGCCGCCAGGATTTTGACGTAAATCTAATACGATACCTTTGGCTTTACCATCGTAATCTGCAAGAATCTTCTCAATTTCTTTTGCTGTATTCTCACTAAATGACGTTATTTGAATATGGGCAATATCCCCTTCAAGCATTTCACCGTAAACCGTTTCAACCGGAATTTCGTCACGGACAATCGTCATATTAATAGGCTCAGCATTAGTTCCTCGTTTCACGGTTAGTTTTACAGGCGTTCCCTTTTCACCGCGAATACGCGCTACCGCTTCAGAAGCACTTAACCCGTGAATGCTTTTCCCATCCACTGTTAAGATAATATCTTTCGGTAATAGCCCTGCCTTTTCAGCAGGTGAGTTTTTAATAGGTGATACAACAGTAATAGAACCGTTACGTTCTTGAATTTCCGCACCAATTCCTTGGAAACTTGAAGACAATCCAGACTGAAATTGTTCTGCTTCGTCTTTCACCATAAAATCAGAATACGGATCATCTAATGCGTCGAACATGCCGTTAATAGCGCCGTCGACCACTTTTACATCGTCGATATCTTTGTAATATTTGTTTTTAAGTAAATCATAGGCTTCATATAATTTTGCAAATTCTGCACGCCCACTCGGTACTTTCACTTCAACTACTTTCTTTTCACCGAATGTTAACGCAAATATCGTTAAGCCTGCAGTAATAAGAATTGTAAAGAACATCAGCATGATAAATTTAAACGGTTTCATTTGTACAAATCGTACTGCTGGTTTTATTTCAGCAGGGGATGTTTGTTCTGGCTGCTGTTCTACACTATCTTTTTTTTGTTCATCCATCTTGATTGTCACCACTCTCATATACACTAACTTGTTGTCACACTAATACCATCTTAACAGGTTAAAGGGAAGACGAAAAGAAAAAGACTGTCAAAATTTCATGACAAATCTTGTCCTACAACAATCTTCATAAAATCCATCATTTCTAATCACTATATAAGCTCTTTATTCTATGTAGGTGATATTGCAGTAGACTTTGTAAAAGTGAAGGTGTCACAGAAGCACTTGCTATAGACACCTCAGTTATCTGCTAAGTTATAGGTATATAATGGTACTGATTTTCTATTTTACCTGTTTCCTAGTAGCAGTCAACTAAAATCCTCATAGAATATTAGAAATTACATGTACTCTTATGCAATTATATATCATTTGCGCTGTTGTTATTGCGTAAGTTCTCGTAATTTTTTTATCACTGAATGTATTGTTAGCCTCTGAAATGAAAGAAGCTGTCCCTTATAAATGACAGAAAAAATACCATACGGGGTTGGCACCAGTTCCATCAACGCTTCTCTATCTTTGAGATCAATAATTTCCACTTGTATATTTAATTTATTTGCACCGGCTATAATATTTTCTGATGCAACTTCGACATATGGACATTGGAATGAACGTAAAATCGTCAAGTTGGTGAATTTTTTTAATCTCTCCTCCCAATCATTCGGAAAATATGGTTGTTCGGCTTCGTTGTTCAAAGGGTATACAAGTAATTCAAAACCATATGGTGCAGTATCAATAAGTTGAAAATCGTTTTTCAAAAAAATTTCTTTACTTGGCGCCCAAGACGTAGTTGAATTTGTAACAACAACAACACCTTTTTTTGCAAGTTTTTTTGCATCTTCTAAACATTTATTAATTAATCGAGTACCGTATCCTTTTCCAACTTCACTTACCCATAAACAATGAATGACTAAATAACCATCAGCATGGACCACTCTGGATGAATTTTCTGCTTCTGTATATTCAATAAACCCAACTTGTTTATTATTGGCGATTACTTGCACATATTTCAAGCCTTCTTCAAATCTATTATTCAGCCATTTATTCTTATTTATATATCCATTTGATTTCTTCTTACTTCTAAGACAATAACTCCCAATTCCCTCTAAAAGTTCATCATTAAATTCCACCAATTCAACCTTACACAATGCCAATCCCCCTTTATTTATCAAGGTAATTATACCATTTTTTAGGTCATGAGCATAACATGGGGTTGATTTCCGTTCCGGCTGGGCGCTTTGTTGCTGTCGCTTCGCTTTCCCACAGATAAAACATTGTTGCTGTCGCTTCGCTTTCGCACAGATAAAACATTGTTGCTGTCGCTTCGCTTTCGCGCAGAGCAAAGCTTCCTGGGGGCGTCCGATGAGCCACTTGGGGCAGCTGATGTTTTTTTCTCGAAAGCGAAGCGTCAGCGGCAGGATGTTAGTCACAAAGGCAAATGCTTTTAGCCCTCGTTCCCCTCCTGCTTCGCTCCGAGATCTCAACCTATTTATGGATAGGTCATTCTCAGAAAATGAAAAATCAGGCTATTTACATTTAGCCTGATTTTCACCTAGAAAATAATATTTCTTAACAAATTCATTATTTAAGTTCTAAGTTACAGCACATAAAAAGAAAACATAAGCGACACTTTTAGTCGTAGTTTAATCCATTCGGATACTTATTTGTTTTTGTCCTTTTTACCCTGCACGTCGAGTAATTCAGAAACTGTGACAAATCGATAGCCTTGACTGTCAAGTTCAGTTAAAATTTTTTCCATCGCTTTCACAGTTTGATGACGATTTCCGCCTCCATCATGAAAAAGAACGATATTTCCTTCTTTAACACCATTTACCACAGTATTCACAATTCTATTTGTACCTGGACTTTTCCAATCTAATGTATCTAAATGCCATGACCACATAACCACTTTATATCCTTCTTTAGCAATCGCTTCAATCATTGCATCTGAATACTGGCCTTCAACAGGTCTGAATAAAGTAGGCTTGGTTCCAGTGATGTTCTGAATAGTGTCATCTGTTTGTTTTATTTCCCTAAGTAAATTCGAGACATTTGTTCTTAATGGGTGGGTAAATGTATGGTTGGCTAGTTCATGACCTTCCTTATACATTCTTGCTACAACTTCAGGATTTTTTTCTGCATTTTGACCGACAATAAAAAAAGTTGCTTTCGCATTGTGTTTGGCTAACACATCTAAAATCTGAGATGTGTATTTTCGATGTGGGCCATCATCAAAGGTAAGCGCAATAATTTTTTCATCTGTATTAATTTCCCAAACAATTTGTCCTGCTTCTTCATAATACTTTCTCCCTTTATGTTCGTATGTTTCTGCGCCGACTTTTACATAAAAAAAGGAGACAGTTAATAGCCAAATAGGTAATAACAACAAGAATTTTTTCAACTTTTCACTTCCTCAAATAAATATTTACTCTTATTATTTGAGGAATGATAAAAAAAATGCTCTTTTTTGATTTTTTGTTACCGTGTATTATTTGAAGCTAAAATGATTGAAGTTAGAGGTTGTCCTTTTAGGATTGTTAGATACATTTTGTCGCCAAGTGATTTGCGACAAAATGTTACTTACTTTTCAAAAAAGCCTACGCTATATTTAAAATCTGTTTTTTTATATGATGTTCCATATGTTCCAGGTAGTCTTGGATAAGCCACTGTAGGGTCATAAGCTCATTATTTCCAATATCACATTGAAGGGCTAGCTTTTCATTGGGGATATTTTTAATAACATTTAATATTTTATTATTTAAGCTCACCCACAAATTCAATATTTCATCAATCGGTAATTCTTGATACCCTTGGATTTTTACCCACTGAACTTGATCATATGGAGTTAGTACAAAAGGAACCTTATCGTATTGTACTTTAATGAACCTCTCCAAATTATTAATGGCAGAATCGCATAGATGTCCTAATATTTCTTTTTTTGACCACTTTTGAGGCGCTGGTCGTCGCGAAATCTCTAGTTCAGACATTTGATGGAACTCTACCGGTACTTTATTTATCCATAAATTTAATTGATCAATAATATTTTGCATAATTCCCACCCCTACTTATAAAAGCTTAAATAATAATCGATTAATTTAATGACTTCGTATATTTTTTTATATTCTTTTTCTATTTTATAGGAAATAAACAATACAGCTACATTAAAACTTAAAACAGCGAGAGCAACTATTTGGACAAATGAGATGCCAATCATTAGCTTTGTATTAATCGCAGAGGCAATGATTGTAATCAACGATAATAGCACACCACATAATGTAATAAACATCGGCTTTGATCTAATAATTTCATTTGCTTGCAATTTTAAAACATCTAGTAAAAATTGAATTTCTTTCAATGTATATTGTTGATCAAAAATCACGAAATATGACATATAAACATCGTTTGCTATATTTTCATTTAGAATATTTTTATGGATTTTTTTCACTAATCGATCGCAAAAATCTTTATCTAATGCTTTTTCAGGTATGAATAGTTCCTCTTTATTTTCAAAAACATTTGTGCCGGGATGCTTCAAACCCCTCATCCTCTCATACTGGTTTACCAGATTTAATGACCTTATTTATAATAGAAAACGTTTATAGTCAAGTCACCCAAATCTTTCAGATAATTAAAGTATATGAAGGGACTGAAAGGTTGTATGTTATTTTCGACAAAATTTTATTGTGAGTTTATTATCTACGTAGAACATTCTAGAAAATCTATAGAACTACGCATAAAAAAACCACTTCTTTTACAATGAAGTGGTCTAGATGATACTCAAACTGGGATACGAGCTATTCGATCTTTACCTTGCTTGATCATCATAATAAGCTTCATTTGCTGCCTTTTTATTCGTACCTCTGAGATAAGCAAAAAGTATATCTGGACGTTTTAGTAACATCCAGTCGCCATAATGGTCAAATCGTCTACAAGAAGTCGTCATCCCATTTTTAATTGTTCCGTATTTTTTTCCGTTCTTCTTGCCCCATTCTTTTAAACGCTTAGCAAAATCAGCATCCTCTGCCATTAGCATATTCTCATTAAAACCTTTTATTGCCTGAAAATCTTTTTTATAGCACCAAAAGATGCCGACAGAGATCAACCCGTACTTGAACAGTAAAGGAACAATTAGCAACATGCTAGAAACTACTATACCTAAGGACATTCTTTCAAAATTACCATTCACGCCTCCTCCAATGTATTGATTAGATGATAAGTGCTTTTCAGCTTCTGATAGCAAATGTTCTGTCATTCGAGTATCAGCATCAATTGTAATTAGAATTTCGCCTTTTGCTAACGCAGCTCCAGCATTTCTAATTTTGGATAAGTTTTTATCGTTATTTTCCAATGTTACGCAATTATAGGACTGTGCAATTTCTTTCGTTTTATCCGTACAACGATTGAGGACAACGATAACTTCTACTTGATCTTTATAAGGTTGTGCAGATTTTGCAATTGACGCTAAACACTCACCAATATAATTTTCTTCATTATGAGCAGGTATGATTATTGAAAATTTCACATCTTCATCAGGAACATCTTTTATAAATGGTGTGTTTTCCGACATTTAAAATCTCCCCTTCATAATTAGTTCTCGTTATTTCAATTTAAGTATACAATCATCTCTCCCTCCTTAAATATTTTATTTTTGGGTTTTTATGTCTATTTCGTAACAACATTAACACTGTTTCAAAATGATTTAAGTCACACTATAGAAATAACAAGTCACCCTAACATTAAAATTTGAAATATTTCACCTTGGCGTATTTGTTTCTGGATTTAGAATTGTATTTGGACACCAACTAAAGAAATCACATTCTCATTCATTTCACCATCATCAGTGGTGGAAGTTTTTTGTACCTGTCGCTACGCTTTCGAAAAGCATCTGCTGTATGAAGATAAATGGTCAAAAAAATAGAGTTGGTTTGTAATTACCAACTCTTGATTCTAATTTTGAATTACCTTCATTCGACATTAGAATTTTTTTTATTTAATCTACTTAAGGCGAAAATCGCGGATGAAAAAATAAATATACCTGTACATAGCCACATTGTTATGCCATTCCATTGACCGTTTAATATTGTGATGTTTGTGAGGATAATTAGCTGCATGATACAAATTGCTATAAAAAGAACTAAGGAATGGTTCATGAAAACGCCTCCATTCTAAATCAATCCATATCATGTATATTCAACAAATATTTCAAATATCCTTTATAACAGAACAAAAGTACTGCAATGTTTTTCTTGCAGTACTCTTTAAAATCGTATGGGCTTAGCTTCCGAATGCGAAAATAAGCTCTGTCTCACAAGCTATTTCTCCGTCAACCGTTGCAACTCCACGTCCTTTACCAATGGCACCTTTTAAACGTGTAATTTCCACTTCAAGACGCAGTTGATCACCAGGTTTCACTTGTTTTTTAAAGCGACAGTTATCAATACCTGCCAGCAATCCAAGTCTTCCTTGATTCCCTTCTTTTGTGAGCATAATAATAGCACTTACTTGCGCTAATGCTTCAACAATTAAAACACCTGGCATTACTGGGTAATTCGGAAAATGTCCATTAAAAAACTCTTCATTAATCGTAACGTTTTTAATGGCTACTGCTCTTTTCCCTTCTTCTAATTCTAATACTCTATCCACTAATAGAAATGGATAACGATGTCTTAAGACTTCTTGTATTTGTTGAATATCTAGCATAAAAAAACCTCCAAAATTCTTATTACCTAATTCTATCATTTATTATTAGTAGTTGGTACTATTTTTATGTTATAAATCAATTATGCCTCGGCATAATTGCGTCCGAGATCGGCTTTGTGCTTAGGCCTGCACGAGGGCCGACACGATGTCGGTCATTTCGGTAATGCCACAGGACGTGGCGTTTTTACCGATGCAGGTTAGCCATTATCGCATGGATGCGATGATTTTAGGCTAACATCCTATGAAAGAACTCCTTTCCGATTCCGTGACATCCGCCGGAGGATTTTGTCCAACAGATGTTTTTTGCGCGAAAGCGTAGTGCTAACGTAGCGGCAGCAGCACGACGTTGGTCACCCAGTCGTTGCCACAGGACGTGGCGTTCTTAGACTGAGTTCCACTATTTCAGCGAATGTTTGGACACCCTTGAAAAGTGACTTTATACCGTATTCATCTCACCAACTATAGAGATAGGAGTCTTTTGTAGCTGACGCTTTGCTTTCGCTACAAAAAACATTTGCTTAAAGAAGTTAAAAAATAAAGCCACATCCCTTTAGATGTGACTAAAATATTTTTGTATTAGTAGTCTTCCTTATTTAATGGCCAAATAGAGGCAGGTACATTTTGATATGGGAAGTTTCTCAAATAATTTGAGGCTGCACCTAGTGCATCCACATAAATAATATCTCCCACGATTGGTTCAAATGCTGCTCTAAAATGATTTTTGGCTTTCAGTACAAGTAATTTTTTGACTGAAGGTTCTATTCCTATATGGCGAAACATCTCTGGGTCATTAGCAGACATTGGAGTACCTATTAATAAGACTTCAACATCTTCACATTTAATATGCACAGCATTTTTTAAGTCCATACGATAGTTTTTCTGGAAAGGACCAGAATTATAAAATACACCATCTGAAATAGCAATAACATCTGCCGTTACTTCAATAGGATGTCCGTATTGAGGGTTAATCTTACCCCCTAATTGTAACTGGACTTTAGATCCAATTCCTGCTTCTTTACATTTTTCGATACTTTCAACATCGTAAATCCCACCGATTAAACAATCTTTAATGTTTAGCGTTAAAACTTCTCTCATTAGTTCTGTTGTATCAGCGCTACCACAACTTAGTGGGTTGTCGGAGATATCAGCTAGTACAACTGGCTTACCTCCTAAAAGTTGAAGCGCCTGTGAAATCGCTTCTTTAGTTGTTGGTAGAGTTACTAAGAACTCTTCTTTTACTTCCATGTATAAGTTTGTCAGATTTTCAAGTGCTTTATTTATAATTTCTTCATCTGTCCCCGTCACAATAATACCCGCTCCCACTTGTGCTACATCAGCATAGGGGAACCCTCCCAAAATAGTTATATTAAAAATACCTTCTTTTGATTCTAATACCTTAGATTCTTCCATCAATTTATGCATTGGTCCCTCGGATGTTCTCATATTAATAGAAGGGGGCATTAAGGAGAGTTTTTTCATTTTAACTTTAAATTGCTGCCCGGAAAGTAATTCAATGAGAGCGTTAGCTGCAGTTTCACCAGTCTCATACATATCAATGTGCGGGTATGTTTTATAACCAATGATTGCATTCGCTAAATCTAAGTAGCTTTCTTTGATGTTAGCATGCATATCAAGGGTAATAACTATAGGAATATTTCCAACTATACTTCTGATTTTAATCATGTATTGCTCTTCCGGATCTTGTAATTCCTCTACTACCATAGCGCCATGTAGTGCTAATAATAGTCCGTCTAATGCCTTTTCTTGCTGAAGTAACGTGAGCATTTGATGTTCAATTCGAGAGTAAGCGCTTGCTGTAACAATACCGGACGGGATCGCCGCTGCACAAAGTAATGGTACAATTTCAATATCATGATAGCGTTCTAAAACATCAATGAATCCACCTAACTCTGTTTTTGTGTTACGAAATTCATTCACTAGCTTTTCACCTTCACAATATCCATAGTTTTCAAATTGTGGAATATCGGTTTTATAAGGAACAAAACTATGCGATTCGTGATAAAACATAGCAATACCTATTCTTCTCACCATTATCTAATTCTCCTCCAGACAAATTTTAACGGTCTTCGTTTTTCACTCCATGTATCTTTCTACAACCATTGCCAAACCTTGTCCACCTGCTATACATATAGCAGCTACGCCATAACGTAACTTGCGCTTTTCTAGAGCGTGAACTAATGTAGTTAAGATTCTAGCACCAGACATACCTAGAGGATGACCTAATGCAATGGCGCCACCGTTTACATTAAGTTTTGATAATGGGAGAGATAATTGTTTTATGCATGCTAATGTTTGTGCAGCAAAAGCTTCATTAATTTCGAATAAATCTATATCACGGATATTCAATCCAGCCTTTTCTAACGCTTGCTCAATAGCTGGAACAGGCCCAAGACCCATTTCTTTTGGGGAAATGCCAACTGACGAAAATGATACGATTTTTGCAAGTGGCTTACATCCAAGTAAATGTGCCTTTTTATCATCCATGAGTAACAACATTGAAGCTCCATCATTACGTCCTGACGCATTACCCGCTGTTACGCTACCGTCTTTTTTAAATACGGGTTGCAATTTAGCTAGAACGTCAATATCTGATAGACGAGGGTGTTCATCTACAGCAAAATGGATGGTTTTCTTTTTTCCAGTTTTGACTTCTATTGAGACAATTTCGCTTTCAAAATCACCTTTATCAATAGCTGCTTTAGCTTTTATCTGACTTTCATATGCAAAATAATCTTGTTCTTCTCTTGAAATATTGAAATTTTCCGCTAACCATTCTGCAGTTTCTCCCATTGAAAAAGTACCGTAAATCGATTCTGGCTGTGACTTTGCTTGACTTTCAATATTCGAGTCATAAATAGTAAGATTTCCGTTTAATGTATTTGTTCGGTCAGGAATGAAGTAGAAAGGTGCTTGTGACATACTTTCTACACCACCAGCGAGTATTACATCAGCTTGGTTCGCCATAATGGCCATCGCAGCATTCATTACAGCTTGCATCCCCGAACCACATTGACGATGTACAGTATACGCCGATAGTGTATCGTGGAATTTCGCTTTTAATGCTGCGACCCTTGCGATATTCGGAGCGTGAGTACTTTGTTTCGTTTGTCCTATAATAATTTCATCTAAAATTTCTTCCCCATAACCTACAGAAGATAGATTATTTTGCATAACATGGGCAACTAAATCTTCAGGCAAAGTTTGTGCTAGAGATCCTCCGAGTTTACCTATCGGTGTTCGAAATGCATTTACTATAACTACCATATATATATCCTCCTTGCTACTGTTGTAAAATGTAGTATAAACATAAAAACCGAACCAAACGTATTGTATATAGTTACATAAAAATACCTATATTTTTCTACGCTCGACCGGTTTTTGACAAGATTATGAAAAAGGAGACTACCTCACCTTTTTAAACTACTAAACTTTATTCATTTACATTGTCCCAATAACGTTGAACAGCTGCTTGTAGCGCTACAATTATTGCTTGCTGGCTAGGGGCAAAATAGTTTCTCCTTATTTTCTCGATTAAGTCATCTACCCCTCCTTCTAAGCAATATCCTACTAAAAGTCTTTTGAAGAAAGATTGTGTAAGATCTGTAACTACTGTAAATTCTGCTTCTACAATTACATGCCTCTCTCTATCTATTTCTAGTACAATTCCTGCATACTTGTAGATTTCATACATTGAAGTCCCTTGAGGTGCTTTGGCATAACCAGTTACAAGTACTGTATTAATCTCTTCCACATACTCGCCTCCTAACATCTATAAATATTACAATCGCGACCTAATATTATCTTAATAGATATTGGGAATATAGGTTCTATTGTTTTTGATTTGGTTGTTTAAAGTTGGTTATGCGCAAGTGCAACTTTATATATTGCTTCGGTGTGTTGTTGTACAGTTTCTAATGTCACACCAGGCATTAAATCGACCAAATATAGTTCATGATCTTTAACATGAAATACCGCTAAATTAGTAACAATAATATCAACAGATCTTGTTGAAGTTATTGGAAATGTACATTCTTTTACAAGCTTACTTTTACCTTCCTTAGAACAATGTGTCATAGCGACAATTATTTGTTTTGCTCCTGATAACAAGTCCATTGCGCCTCCTACACCTAAAATAGTCTTGCCAGGTACAGCCCAGTTAGCGATTAATCCTGTTTGATCTACTTGTAATGCTCCTAGTATGGCGACGTCGATATGTCCACCACGAATCATCGCAAAAGAATCTGCGCTATTAAAAAATGAAGAGCCTACTTTTTCGCCAATAGGAAGCTTACCTGCATTGACTAGGTTGGGGTCAATATTATTAGGATCTATGTCTGTAACACCTAATAGTCCGTTTTCTGTATGAAAAATAATCTTATCATCTTTAACATATTCTGATACTAATGTAGGAATGCCGATTCCCAAATTCACAACCGCAGGCCCTATTATTTCTTTAGCTACACGACAAGCAATGAGATGTTGTTCATTCACAAACTTTTCACCCCTTCTTTCGTCAAAACTTTTTTAGCAACTACAATTGCATCTACAAATAGATGAGGGGTAACGATTTCTTCAGCATTTAAAGAACCTACAGGCACAATTTCATCCACCTCTGCCACTACATATTCAGCAGCTGTTGCCATTAGAGGATTAAAATTCCGAGCCGTTTTATAGTATGTTAAATTTCCTAACTCATCTGCCTTATGAGCACGGATGAATGCAACATTGCCCTTAATAGAATGTTCAAAGATATACGTTTCATTATCTAAAACTCGTTGTTCCTTACCTTCTGCTAATTTTGTTCCAACAGCTGTTTTAGTATAGAAACCACCTATTCCTGCTCCACCAGCTCTTAATGCTTCAGCCATTGTACCTTGGGGTAAAAGTTGAATAGCTAACTCCCCCTTCTGATACTTTTCACCAACATCTCTATTACTTGTGAAGTAAGAACCAATAACTTTCTTAATCTTATTTTGATTTAGAATAAGACCTAACCCTTTACCAGACTCACCTAAATTATTACTGACAACAGTTAACTCACTTACTTCCTTCTCTTTTAAAGCATCAATTAACGTTAGAGGGGCTCCAATTAATCCAAAGCCACCAACTAATAATGTGTCTCCATTTTTTAAAGTATCAAGTGCTTCCATGATCGAACTTTTTAACTTGTTCATACAATTCACCCCAATAGCATCAATTATGCCTCGACAAAATTGCGTACGGAATCGGCCGAAGGCATTAGGCCAACAAATGTTTTCTGTGCGAAAGCGAAGCGGCAGCACAATTGTTTTTTGCGCGAAAGTGAAGCCGCATTGCTAAATGAAGTTAAAACTTCTTTTTCATGCAATAACGATGTTCATCTTTACCAAATTCGTTTTCGCGTGTTTCAATAATTTCAAAACCAAACGCTTCATATAGTTTTATCGCTGCTACATTCTCTGTGTTTACAGTCAGTGTTACATATTTAAAGCCTTGTTTTTGTATATAATCGAGAAGCTCTACTAAGAATTTCTTTCCGATACCTTTACCTTGTTGATCTGAACGAACATAATAACCAAATACGTAAGCTTCATCAGGATTATCAAAATTACGCATTAATTCTCCAACTGCGATTGGGCGATCATCGCCTTCTTCTTTAAACCAAACCATTTTTCCATATCGAGTTAGTGGTACAAGACATTGTTCATCAACGGCACCTACTCCTGGAAAAGCATCTTTTTCTAGTTCCATCATCATATCAATTTCATTAATCTTTAGTTTTTTTGGAACTTCAATATAATATGTTGCTGTCATAATTCACACTCACTCTCTTTTATTGATAGTATTTATCCCAATGTAATTGCATTTTTTCTCTTCCATTAAAAATATTAGAATGAAATTGGATTGGAGAGGTTTCTCTTATTCTCTTTAATTGTTCTAATGATGCTTGAAGCTCTTTCGAATTCAGCAGTTTATCCATCTTATTTAAAATGCTAAGTCCTGCAACATGACCCTGAGCCATGCAAATTTTAGCACCTTCAATTCCGGTAATATTTCCCGCAACGAAAACGTTCTCAACTGTTGTTTCCAATCTCTCATTATGAATAGGAACTTTGCCACTTAATCCATCAATATCTGCAAATTCACATTTTAAGACAACCGATAATTCCGTTTGAGGTGTTAATCCCGCAGAAATACAAACTGCGTCTACATTTAACGTTCTTGCTTTACTTGTAAGCTCACCTTCAAATGTTACATTTTGTACTTTAACGGCCTTTACTTCTTGATCGCCTTGAATTTCACTGATGCATTTATTTAGATATATTGGAATTTCCCACATTTTAATGCCTCTAGATGGATAAAATTTATGGGCTAGCTTTCGCCCTACATTACTTTTTATGACATTTGTGCCCATTTTCATAAATGCATTTGGAGCATGACTACCCATTGAGCTAAAAATTTGCATGACTAGATTTGGATTAGAAATTGATTTATTGAACAAGTTTTTAGGAGGTAAATAAATCCCTACAACTTCTACCCCAGCTAACTTCATAGCTCTAGCGATTGAAATTGAAAGAATATCAGCTCCTATAATTGCTACTCTATTTCCTGGCTTAACGAAATATTGATTTGTCAGTACTTGGGCTCCACCCACAGTAATCACTTTAGGTAATGTCCAACCTTTGATAGGAAGCCCTTTTTCAATAGCTCCTGTAGCTAAAAGTAAATAATCCGCTTCCACTATTGGTAGGATCTCTAACCCATCCACTTTCGAAAGGTAAAGCTTATAATTTGCATCAATATTCCATACTTGTGTACCAAGAATAAAAGTAATATTGTTATAACTTCTTGCTTCATTGACTAGCCTTTCAGCAACGTCTCTACCAATCCACCAATTACCGTTATTTTCTTCATGTAACTGTCCTAAAAGTTTACCACCTAGCATATTATTTTCTTCTATAACAACTACAGAAACCTCTCTTTTTGCTAGTGTTATTGCTGCCTGTAAACCTGCTGGTCCTCCACCAACAATAGCTACATCGTATTTCATACTATTCGATCCCCCTATCAGTGGAGAATACTTCTAACCCTTCAACTATAGGTACGTTACATGCTCTAACCATTCCCTGGTTTTTAATATATACGCGACAATCAAAACAGTTCCCAATACCACAAAACAAACTGCGTCCCATATTATTTTTCTCCGTATGTCTCAAGGTTGTTACACGATTCGCCCAAAGTGCAGCCGCTATTGTATCGCCATCTAGTCCAGTGTATATTTGTTCGTTAAAATAAAATGTTACCTGTTTTTTTGGTGAAATAGTTACAATCGGATGATGTTGAATGCGCATTAAACGTTATCCTCCCTCGCTGCAAGTTGACAAAGTGAAACAGGACGTACAGGGACATGTACTGTTAAACTAGAAGGCTGTGACATACCTTGTGGAATTTGATCAGACATATAATTATCGATTAATGTACGACAAATTCTTCCTTGGCACATTCCCATACCAAGACGTGTCGCCATTTTTATTTCTTGTGATGTTATCAAGCCGTTTTCTTTAGCGGCTTCGATATCTCCTAAACTAACTTCCTCACAACGACAAATAATAACGTCTTTCATAGTTAATCACCTGTTTCTTTCACTTTTTCAAAACGGTCAACACTTAACTTTTTTAGCATGTCTTTTATCACATCGGTCGGTTCGATATGGTGTATATAGTCATATAAATATGAGCTCATTAGCTTACCCATTACAGTAGATATACCAAAACCATGCCCATTGTAACCAGCTGAGACGAAGCCATTTTCAAGTGTCATTAATTTACCCATTATTGGTGTAAAATCTGGAGTTAACTCTACTGTTCCCGCGAATGTACGTAGTAATTTTTTATTTTTCAATTTAGGAAATAACTCTAAAAAACGTCCTGATTGTAGTTGGATGGCTTGGATTGTATTGTTTAATTCATACCCGTCTAATTCCCACGGGCCCCCTCCACCAAAGAGTATATTCCCAGCATGTGTTTGTCTTAAGTATATTCCGTTCCCTGTAAAGAAAGGTTTTATAATATTTTGACGAACAATTTCTGTTGCAAACAATTGGGACCGTCGAGGTCTAATTGGAATATGTTCACTTAGTTCCATGCAGATTTTTTGAGTCCAAGGACCAGTGGAGATGATGAAATAATCTGCCGTTAAACTTCCTTTTGGCGTTTGTACCGCTAAGATCTTATTTTTTTCTGTAACGATTTTTTCAACATAACAATGATTATAAAGTTTAGCTCCACCTTGCTTTAAAGATTTAATTAAACTTTGAGAAGTTGTGAATGGATAAGCTGATCCATCGTCATGGCTATAGATCCCTAATGGAATATCATCGCTTAAAAATGGCACATATTTCTTCATTGATTTATTGTCTAACAATTCCACATGTATTCCTGCTTGGACATATAATTCATATGATTTTCTTAATATATTTGCTTCTATGTCATTTCGAGCCACCATCAAATGTCCATTTTTTTTGAAGTGTGTTTCAATACCTTTTTCACTTAATTGGCTCCAAATTTTTAATGCATTTAAAGAATACGGCATTTCTGATAACTCTCGTCCTAATGTCATAATGGCCCCGCCATTTCTACCAGAGGCAGCAGCAGCAAATGATTTCGCTTCGACAATACTTACTTCAAAACCAATTTCTTGTAAAAAGTAAGCTGTTAATAGCCCGATGATACCTCCACCAATGATCAGAACACTTTTTTTCTCAGATAATGAACGCGCTTCATTTAAGTACTGTTCTAAAGCATTTATTTCGTGCTTTGTTCGATGAACATCTTCGATAGTTTCTTTTTCAATGTCGAGAGCTAACATTGTTAATAAATTTTCGGACATAGTATTATCCTCCATAGCTGATATAAACTGATTTCCATTCTGTCATGAAATCTAACATATGATGTGAAACCTCACGTTGCCCATTGCCAGACATTTTTAATCCACCAAAAGGGACACCTAGTTCTGCATTTGCTGTGCCAGCATTGATATACACTAGTCCAGTAGATAAATCATTTTGTGCTTGCATAGCTATTGATAAATCATTAGTAAAGACTGCAGTTGAAAGTCCATATTTCGTATCATTGTTCCAAGTGATAACTTGCTCGTAATTTTCAAAAGTGATAATTGAAAGGACTGGGCCAAAGACTTCTTCTTGAGCAATTTCAAAAGTAGTCTCAATTTCATCTAAAATCGTTGGGGCGTAGTAATATCCTGCATCTTCCATAAGAATGTGTCCACCAATTACTAATCTAGCACCCTCTTCAATGGCTTTTTGTACAGCGCAGTCGATTTGTTTTAAACTTGTTTCATTAATGATAGGACCGATTTGCGTACTATCTTTTAATCCATTGCCAATTCTCAGTTTGCTAGTCTCTTGGATTAATTTTTGTAGAAAAAGGTCTTTGATACTTGCATGTATAAAAACTCTTCTTGTCGCTGTACAGCGTTGCCCGCTTGTACCATAACCAGAAGCTATAATCTGTGATACGGCTAGTTCTATATCAGCATCTTTCATTACAATGGCTGCATTAATACCACCTAATTCAAGCGTGACGCGCTTTAGTTGTTTTGCAGCTTCTTGTGCAATTTTAATGCCTATATTCGTTGAGCCTGTGAAAGTCAGTAAGGGTACATCTTTATGGCTTACAATATATTCGCCAATGTTTGGAGAACTAGATGTCACTAAGTTCAATATACCTGGCGGTAAACCACTCTCAACCATATATGAAGTAAATTGTGTCGCTGTACAGTTTACTTCCGGAGAAGGTTTCCAAACTACTGTGTTCCCTGCAATAAATGCTGAGAAGATCTTATATGCAGCAAGTGAGATTGGATAATTCCAAGGAGTGATACAACCAACAACTCCTGTAGAAGTTCTTACAGTATGAATATGACGGCCTTGAATCATCGATGGAATGACTTCCCCCATAGCTCTTTTACCTTCCCCGCTAAAGTATATTGCGGTTTGAATGGCCACTTCTACTTCTCCTAATGCTTCGTGTAAAGGTTTGCCCATTTCTTTAGTGATTAATTCGGCTAACGTATTTTTACGTTCTGATAATATCGTTGCAATATTTTTTAATACTTGAGCCCGTTGTACAGCGGTAAATTTACTCCATTTTAAATAAGCTTGACTAGCATTATTAATGGCCGCTTCTGTATGATTAATTGTAGCCTCAGAAAAGTGGCCAATAACTTCCTTCGTTGCAGGATTGAATGAAGGCGTTAAATTTTCTGTTTTGTGCCACTCACCGTTAATTAAAATACTTGCAGTTTGTTCATTTTTCATAGTTTGCATTTTCAATTCACAACCTTTTCTAGATTATTTTTAATACCTAAAAAGGCTGCTAGTTTAGTACTTTTAGGATTGGTTAAAACTTTTTTGGGACAACCTTGTTCCTCAATTTTTCCATCAACCATAAAAATAACTCTATCTGCCACATCACGAGCAAAGTTCATTTCATGTGTGACCACAACCATGGTCATACCTTCACTTGCAACTTGTTTCATTACGTTTAATACTTCTCCAACTAATTCAGGATCAAGTGCAGATGTTGGCTCATCGAATAGCATGAGCTTCGGTTTCATAGCCAATGCACGTGCAATCGCAACACGTTGTTGCTGACCACCGGACAGTTTTTTAGGATAATAGTCTTTCTTATCCAAAAGACCGACCTTTCCAAGTAGCTCTATAGCCTCTTTTTCTACTTCATGTTTGCTTCTCTTTAAAACATGTATAGGTGCTACCATAATATTCTCCAGCACAGTCATATGTGGGAATAAATTAAATTGTTGGAACACCATTCCTACTTCCCGTTTAATATGTGCTATATTAGTTTTATTTTCATTTAGATGAATGTTATCCACTGTTATGTTGCCGCTTGTGATTTTTTCCAAATGATTAATACATCTTAGAAGTGTACTTTTCCCTGAACCACTTGAGCCAATTAGAGAAACAACTTCACCCTTTTTAATTGTTATGTCAATGCCTTTTAATACTTCTAAGTCACCGAAGCTTTTATGCACATTCACCATCTCAATCATGACCTCTTGTAAATTTTTATGAATATGATTATCTATATTTTTCATTAGGTGTCCTCCTCTACATTTCACTTACAGACATTCTTCTTTCCACACGGTTTAATATAAATGTAAAGAAGGTTGTCATTACTAGATAGAATCCCGCTGCAACTAGATAAAATTCAATAAATGCATAGTTAGAAGCTGCATAGCGTTGCGATACCATTAGTAACTCCGAAACTGTTACTAGTGAGGCTAAGGAAGAATCTTTAAGCATCATAATGGCTTGATTTCCCAATGACGGTAAGGAAACGCGTAACGCTTGAGGTAAGATAACTTTTCTCATTTGTAAAAAATAACTCATCCCTAATGATTCAGCGGCTTCAATTTGACCTTTAGATATTGACATAATGCCACCGCGGTATATTTCAGCGGTATATGCAGCAGAATTAATTCCTAATGCAATTACAGCAGCAACCATAGGTGATAGCTCAATCCCAACTTGAGGTAAACCATAGTAAATAAGAAATAGTTGTACAAGCATTGGAGTACCTCGAATAATCCATAAATAAAAGTCCGCTACTAAACGAATAATCTTTACTTTAGAAATTTTCATTAAAGCAACAAAAAGCCCTAAAATTAATCCGAAAATTGTGGAATAAAGTGTTAACTTTAACGTTACCCACGAAGCTTTTACCATGAAGGGTAAAAAATCTGTTACTAAGCTGAAATCCAACATATAGTATCTTCCCTTCTATTTAAAAATACTTCTACCAAACCATTTTTCACTAATTTCATCATAGGTACCGTCTTTCACCATGTCTTTAATATGTTTATCAATTTCATTGACTAAGTCCTTTTGGTTTTTGTTGACTGTAATGCCTGCTGTTTCATCGTATAGTACGTTACCTACAGGAGTAACATCGTAACTGTTTTCAAGAATGATATTGCCACCTACTGCTTTATCAGTAATTGAACCATCAATACGACCGTTAATTAGATCTTGGAAAGACAGTAAATCAGACTTGTACAATACAGGTTCTCCACCTAGTCTAATGACTTCATCCGTAAAAGTAGTTCCTGTCACAACACCAATTTTCTTCCCTTTTACATCAGTTTCTAGATTTTTAATAGCTGAATTAGACTTCGTGAATAGTTGTGCACCTGTATAATAATAGGGTTCTGTGAAATCGACTTTCTTTTTTCGATCCTCGGTAATTGCCATACTTGAAATAATAATTTCATATTTTTTAGAAAGTAGCCCTCCAATGATTGAATCCCATGGTGTAGCAACGAATTCGACTTTTACCCCCATACGCTTAGCAATTTCATTAGTAATGTCTACATCAAATCCTTCTAATTCATTTTTTGAATTGTAGAAGTTGAATGGTGGATAGGCTCCTTCAATACCGACTTTTATGACACCCTCTTTTTTAATTTTTTCGAAAGAATCATTAGCTTTAGAATTATCACTAGAGCCACATGCTGATAAAACAGCAACAGAAATTAACAGCAACATACATAAATATTTTTTCATCATAAAACCTCCCCCGATTTAAATGGTTCTTTCCATTTCATATAATGTCTCTTCAAATATGTTCATAAGCTTTTCGACATCAGCTGTTGTAATATTTAGAGGAGGCGCTATTAAAATATGCTCTCCTTTAGTACCATCTAGACCACCACTACCCGGGTAAAATACAGCGCCTTTCTTCATTGCAAGTGAATTAAATTTTGCTGCAAACAGCATTTCTTTATCAAAATATTTAACTTCTTCTTTATTTTCAAAAAATTCAACACCTATTAATAATCCCTTACCTCTTATACTTCCGATTGTTTTACTATTTTTTTTAATTTCATTTAATCGCTTATAAATAAACGAACTTTGATTCTTTACATTCTCTTTAATGTTTTGATTTTCATACTCAGCAATAGCACTATATCCAGCAGCTAAACAAACAGGGTGACCACTGTATGTAAAGCCATGCAAAAACTTACCGTTGCTATATTTTTTTAATTGTTTCATTAAGTTTTCATGAACAATCATTCCTGCTAATGGCGCATAACCCGCAGTAACTCCTTTACCGAAAGTAATAATGTCTGGTACTACATCTTTTTCGTGCAGAATGGCAAAACTCTCACCTGTACGGTAGAAGCCAGTCATCACTTCATCTACAATCATATAAATATCAAATTCACTACATATATTCCGTATTCCTTTTAAGTAGATACTTGTAGGCACCATTGCACCTTGTTGACTTCCTACAATAGGTTCTACAATAATAGCTGATATACTTTCAGCTCCTACCTCGTTTATAACGCGTCGTAACTGATTTAAACATCTTTCATCTTCTTGTATCTTATCTCCTTCAGAAAAGTGAGGTGGATAATATGGTGCATCAATATGTTCGGTCTTATTAAGTAGAGGAGTATATGGGTAACGTCGTTGAACATCTCCACCAACAGAGAGTGATCCTATCGTATTACCATGATAAGATTGCCATCTACCGATACTAATAAATTTGGTTGCTTTACCTCTATCACGATTCATTTGTCTACAAAGCTTTATGGCGGATTCATTAGCCTCAGACCCACCTGAACAGAAAAATACTGATTCCATATTTTTAGGCGCTAATTCTATAATTTTTTGTGAAGTTAAGTGGAGAAGGTTTGTCTCAAACCTCATTGTATGTACAAAACCAATTTTCATAGCTTGTTCATACATAGCTTTGGCAATATTTTCGTTGCTGTGCCCCAAATTAGCGGCTACTGCACCAGAGCTTCCGTCAATGTATACCTCACCATCTTCGGTAAATACATGAGAGCCCTCACCATGTGTAATTATGGGATAATTAGTATTAAAATCTCGATGAAAAACAGAATCAATTATTTTTGCCATATCTCACACCATCCTCTTTTTCTGAATATTGGAATAATTTTAAAGAAAAAAAATCAAGCAGAAGAGAAAAAAGTAATTTAGACATTACTTTTTTTAACTTTGCTTGATTTTATTGAGACCATGATTAGGGGATACCTGATCACTTCAATATAACCGCAATAATTATTTTATTAATATAAAACATTCTTTTTCGAGCAAATTTAAATCAAAAAGGACGAAAAATTATTTCTTTAAATTTAAATCAATTATTGATGTCTGTCAATATACTTTATGTTTTTAACCATGTATGTATGTAATAGCTTCTTTCACATACCGTACGAAGGTTGGAGTTATATGGTGATGGTATTATTGACATACAAAGATAAAATTTAGCCTTTAAAATGTTAGTGGAACGTATCCTATCACTATAAATACAAAAATTTAACTAGAGTGAATTTAACATCTTGATCATATCCATTCCACTATAATTCAATAATACACAATATTATACAAATATAATTAAACTATTTTCAGATTTTTTTAAATAATTATATTCTTTCTTTTCAGTATTTCATTATCGACATGTATATAGAATATAGCATATAATATTTTTTGCATTCATTAAGTCAATTTTATTATTCTCTTAACTGGATGTTTAGTTTATTAGAATAGGATGGATAAACATGTTATCTTTTATTGCAATAGTTCTTCTCTTATTTTTAATTCCTGGTCCTGCGGTTATCATTACCATTACGCAAACGCTGAAAGGTGGTAAAAAGAACGGTATTTTCACTGCATTAGGCATTGGACTAGGTGATTTAGTCCATACGTTAGCAGCTGTCTTAGGGTTATCCGCAATTTTAATGAAATCTGCTACTGCGTTTGAAGTAGTGAAATATATTGGTGTTGCATATCTTGTTTATTTAGGTATTCAAATGCTACTAACAAAACCACAAAAGATTGAAAAACCTACTGTTGAACAAAGTCCGGCAAGTACTTCATTCCGACAAGGTTTTTTAGCGGAAATTTTAAATCCAAAAACGGCATTATTTTTCTTAGCGTTTTTACCACAGTTTGTTCAACAAAATGGCCAATCCATCACTGTACAATTATTAATTTTAGGCATTACTTTTGTTGTGATGAGCGCTTTGTATACTATTTTGTTAGCTATTATTACAAGCTTTATTGGTGAAAAAATCTTTACGAAAACAACAAACAATGGTTCGCGTTGGCTTGAAAAGGCTGTTGGTTTCGTTTATATAGGGCTAGGCGTTAAATTAGCACTTCAAACTCAAAGTAGATAATATATTATAGTTTCAATTGGGAGAACACGATTAAAAGCGTGCTCTCCCTTTTCTATTTCAAATTTTATCTTTTATTTAAAAAGGAATTTGATCAATTTTATCTAATAATAAACTAAAAAAAAGAAAAAGGAGTTTTAATATGAAGCAACGGCATAAAATTCTATTTCAACAGTTGGAAAGCTATCGAAGTGAAGTATTGCATGTAATAGAAACCGTAACTGAAGATCTTGCTGACATTATACCAACTGGATTTCATAATAATATTCGCTGGAATATGGGTCATATTTATTTAGACCAATATTTGTGGATTGAGGCTTTGACAAATGAAAAAGATAAGGAGCTTGTGGCATTTCAGTCTTGGTTCGGCTATGGTACATCTCCAACTAATTTTAATGATGAAACTCCGTCGTTTGAAGCATTAAAGAAGTTATTAAAAGTTCAGCCTTCACAATTAAAAGAAAAGTATGGTGATCGTTTAGAGGTGGGATTTCCTCCTATTGATATGAGCATGAATACGATTGAACAAGTACTAATTCGAACAATTTTCCATGAAGGAATGCACTTACAAACAATACTTGATATAAAAAAGTTTCTTTAATTGCTAAAGACCCAGTTTACATTTTGTCTTTTCATCAATGAAATTAAGGTGTCAAATTAATTAATGTCTGTCTTCTTCAGCAAAACGAAGGGTTGATGTTTGCACTCCTTTCTTTCGATAATTATGATTCAAATACAAATCCCATTTCAATCCTTACTTCCCTTTTTTCAATATCTTTATTTGAGTAACTTACTAAATCACAGCCAATAAGATGAAATCCATGCTTTCTGTAAAATTGTATAGCAGGATAATTAGAAGTTTGTGTTTCTAAAACGATTGCCCTCACCGCAATTTCTGCTGCTCGTTTTTTGACCAAAGCTATGAGCTTACTGCCTATGCCTTGCTGTTGATAGGCTTGATCAATATGAATATCATTAATTCTTAACACATTATGCCACTTCTCATGACTAAAGCTAACAATTCCTGCTTCTTCTCCATCAAAATCAACAATATAGCATTCAATATTCTCTATATGATCCTCAAAAATTTCACCTTCCAAATACTTGTGAAATGGCGTGTCGAGGTGTTTTAACGTAAAATCAATTGCCCAGCCATTTTCTTTTTCTTTAAAGGAAACATCATAATAATTATCGGAGCTGTATTGATAGATAATTTTTTTGCCTTGCGGGAAATTTTCTTTATAAATCCTTTTTATTTGTATCAAGTAGAATCACCCTTTTCTCATATCCTTATAATAAAAAAATTTTCTTTAGACAATCATATCGGAAATGGGTATTTCTGCAAACAACATGCCCTGCTTTTTGGCAAACCCAAAAGTAATTCTACTTAAACCTGGCCTTAGGAATGTGATGTTAATGGAAATAAAGGTCGTTCTGTCCCGAATTTTATCATCGGCCGAATAAACAATACATCGTCCTCGGCTTCAATTAATTCAGACTCTAGATCCTGGCAATCAGGGATAAAATGAAAAATGATTCTTTTTATATCCGATGTTGTGATGTAGCCTAAAACCTCTTCTACATCAATGTTACCGCGACTAATTACATCAAATAGATGTAATTCCTCACCCTCTTTTTCGAATAATACAATAACGTCTTCTTCTTCGATAAAATAAATTGAATGAGGAAATGCAATTAGAAAATAAAACATAAGTAAACTTTCATTATTTTTCACACCTAAAATCGACGACGATGGAATTCTTTCCTTCGCATACAATTTCAATAAAGATAAATCGTTGTTATTCTCAACATCTAATTTTCGAATCATTGTGTTTGATTTTTTCTTTAATTTATCAACATTTATTAAATATCTACTTTCTTGTACTTGTGAAAACCCAAATTTCGGATAAAAATCAAGAACTGTTTCATTCGCAAATAAATAGATAAATTCACATTGCTCCTCATATTTATCAATGATATCGTTCATTAATTTTCTCGCTAAACCTTTATGACGATAATCTGGATGCGTCATTACCGTGCCAACTTGTATGGCTTTATATTCCTTACCTTTTTCAACTACAGTCATTTTACTTATGGATGTATTTGCAATAACCTTTTCCCCATCTATATAGGAATAACAAATATATTGATCGTTCCAGCATCCTTTTTCATACCATTGACTAAAATCTAAATTAAAAACTAACTTTGCTAACTCATTGAAACTTTCTCTATATTTTTGATTGTCCTTATAGTCATATATTAATTGATAATTCGTCATAATTACGCCTCATTTCTTATTTTGATTCCCAAAAGTAAAGTAATTAAGTCATTACCATTTTCCTCACCCCCTTAAAATACATAAAAAAAGACTATAAGAAGAAATCCTTCTCATAGTCAAATTTAAATTCAATATAAATCATTAATCCTCAACGTAATTATAGCTGGCGCTACAAAAAACATTTTTTGTGCCGCTTCGTTACACTTTGCTTTCGCACAGAAATAATCCCGCTGGAGCTTTGGCTTCCGCATAAAGTATACGTCCGGATGTTGCCTTTGACACCTACTTGAGGCTTATAGGAGATATTGAATATATGATTTGAATAGATATGATGCCTTCTAATCGCTATTGTGCAAATGGGCGAACTAAAAAGAACTAAGATATAAACCTTAATTTGCCTTATTACACTTTAAAATTCTGTTGAATTTCCATTAGCAATTAATAAGTTTCATCATAAATAATCAAAACCTCATTTCAATATGTATTTATCACCACTATACATTTTTATGGATACTTTTGTAAAGAAAAAATAAGATCTGTTTTTTAAGTACAAGCTTATAGACAATTCGCAAATCAAAAGTCTATAAGCTTGATGTTGCTTATTCTATTTACTGTTTTGGTGTATTTGCAGTAAGTGGATTACTGTTTGCAACTAATTGTACTGGTGTCGTGCCTTGTTGAGAAGACGGTGTCATTTGTTGTGCATCGTTTGACATTCCATAGCGTTTTACTACACCAAAAATAGCTGCCGCGCCTATAATTCCCCATGCTAAAAATCTCACTGAAGAACGCCTCCTTTCTCATACTGACTATTTTTAAAACAGCCTTAGTATTGGAAATTCTATGCGGTTTATACTGTGTTAGCTATATGAGTTTTTTATTCCATTTACCGAAAAATCACAGAATATGGTAAAATAAAATGGAATAAAATTCGTGTGGAGGTAGAGCATGAATATAAAAATTGCAACAATAAATGAGATCCCGCAAATAGAAATATTATATGAAGAACTGTTTGTAGAGATGTCAAAACTACAACCAAAGTACATAGCTCCAGCAAAACAGGATGGGGAGTTTCTTACAAACACATTTTCAGAAGAAAAATCAGATATTTTAGTGGCTGAAATAAATAACAATATCGCCGGCTTTTTGCTAATTCAAGAATTATCTACTCCTCCTTATTCTTGTATCGTCCAGCATAATTATGCATATATTATGGATGTAATTGTTGGAGGACAATATCAAAGTAAAGGCATTGGTTCAGCATTGCTACAAGAGGCAAAAAAATGGGCTGAAGAACGTAAATTAGATCACTTAGAGTTAAGTGTATTAGCAGAAAATATTGGCGCTTTCGCCTTGTATAAAAGACATGGATTTAAAGAAGCGAGCCATACTATGCGCTTAGAAATTAATAACTAAACAAACAAGTAAAACAGATAACTAATAATGGTTATCTGTTTTTACACGCAAATCACATTCTCAGTTTATTAAAATGCGTATCCTTCACCATCTTCTGGCACGAATACATGAGCACTGATTCCTCTTTCGTTGATAAAGCTTCTTAAGTCCTTTCTTGATAATGTCCAATGATTGACCGCCTCCATATGACTCACGATAATTTTTGCGTTTGGGGCAGCTTTGTATACTTCGTAAATATCATCTTTCCCCATTATGAGAGAGCCCCCCTCTAAAAATTGATTGTCTCCTCCATTAACAACAATAATCTCCGGATGATTTTTTTCGAGTACTTCTTGAACTCCGTCATACCATACCGTATCTCCAGCGATATATAATTTTTTCTCGTTAGGATGGTTAAAGACAACGCCACACACTTGACCAATAAATTTTAAAACTTCTCCCCTGCCATGTTCACCTTTTGTTTTGATTAATTGAATACCTTCAAACACGGTATCTTTTTGTAAAATTTCCACATTGAAAAAACCAGCATTTTTAACCTCATTAGCATCTTCTTCATTTTGAACAAACATTTTAAGATCTTTCGGTATGACTTCTTTAGCGACTTTGTCGAAATGATCTAAATGTAAATGAGTAACGATTACAGCATCGACATTAATGAGATTGTCAATGGATGTTGGTAATTCAACTAATGGGTTATTTTGATCCTGTCTCACAGAATTTTGAACAGGAGGATATGCACCTTTATTCGCTAAAACTGGGTCAACTAAAAATCTTTTCCCTGCATATTCGATTACTAAAGTGGCATTTCGAATTTGTTGGATTTTCATATTTATTACTCCTTTTCTCCTTTTCTTTAAATTACATTTAGTTTATACTATGTCCGAATAGTCATTACATAGATAAAATCAAGTCTTTTACCGATTTGACTTGAATAATGAAAGGAGTTACTACATGTTAGATAGTACGGATCTGCGTATTATAGATGAGCTTTCTAAAAACAGCCGTATTACGATGAAAGAATTGGGTGAGAAGGTTCATTTGACTGGGCAAGCAGCGTCATCGAGAGTGGCAAGACTTGAAGATAATGGGGTTATTGAGAGCTATACCATTAATGTGAATCATAATAAATTAGGTAGCAATGTCCATGCATTTATTAATATTTATACAAAAAGTCCGTACCATGAACCTTATCTGTCATTTTTAAAAACGCAAGAGCAATTTGTTCTTAATAACTTTAAAATCAGTGGCGATAGTTGCTATCTTCTTGAATGTAGGTTCCCATCAAACGAAGTATTAGATCAATTTTTAGTTGATTTAAATAAGCATGCGAACTATAAATTGTCTATTGTCATTAGTAAATAAGAAAAATACCAGGCTCTCTCTAGATTGCCTGGCATTTTTCAATTGTTGAAGATTTAACTTCTTCCAGCAAATGGTTTCTGCAGCGAAAGCAAAGCGTCAGCTACAAATGTCTTTTGCAATGGCTGTTTTCTCAAAGATTGTTGCTATAAAGAAAAGTTGGGCTATACAACAATCGCGCCCGATTGTTTAATACATTGTATCCTTATAAAACAGAACGTTATAAATCTGCTACTTTTTAAATGCAACAATATACCAAACGATATTGGCAATTAGTGACATAACGCAAAGAACGATCACATATAGAAAATCAGAAACATTATAAGTAACCGTTCCCATTACAAATGCAAGTACAATTATTGAAAGTGATATAAGTAACCCTACTCCGCAAAAAACTGCCATAACATATTTCATTCCTTTAACTCCTACCCAATACAAAATTAAAGACAGAATATAAAAGACAAGAAACATTATTATATTCAGCCACATACCTAAAGAATTGAATCCACCAGGATCCGGAAAGGGAGTTAGCGAAGCTGCAATCATTATAAAACAGAAAAGTAGCCCCGAAATTATGGTCATAAAGATAACACCATTTCTCATTCTACAACCTCCATAAGAATAAATTTTGGTAAGATCACTTTACATATAGCACCTCAACAATCTGGCCCGATTGTTGAATAACACTATTTAACCAAAACAACAAAGTTTACGAAAACAGCCTTTGCACTAAAAGCATAGCGACAGGTACAGAAGTCTCTCAACTCTATGGTGAGATGAATGCTTTTAAGTCCCTTTTCAGCGGGTGTCCAAATGTACGCTGAAATAGTGGAACTCAGTCTAAGAACGCCACGTCCTGTGGCATTACCGAAATGACCGACATCGTGTCGGCCCTCGTGCAGGCCTAAGCACAAAGCCGATTCCGGACGTAATTATGCAGAGGCATAATTGATTATCCCACTTTTACATAAATACTACCGAATAACTTCCCATCAATATAGGCATCCAGCTTCCACATGCAGCTTTTGGGGAAAGTCATATTGATCGGAGCATGGTTATCTGCCCCACTGTTCGGTCCAAGTAACTTAGCATCTGTAACCAATTCAAATTCTTTATGCGTTAATTGATGAGTACCCTTTACGCTAAGTTTGTCTCCTGTTTTAATGAACTCTCCCCAAAAGCGCCTGCCGTATTTTCCTGGTTTACTAGCAATTATTTTTTCTTCTTTACTTTGCGTAAATCCTACTAATTGCGGTTCACCAATCAAACTTAAATTTTTAGATGTGAAATACTCGCTTTCTTTCCACTCATTTTCCTAAGCTAAAACTTCTCCAATAAGTTTCGAACTATGATCCTATTGAATGATGTCGTTTGATTCGTTATGTGAGCAACCTACTAATACCAATCTGCAAATTGTGATGAATCCAAAAATTCTCTTCACACCATTTCCCCTTTTATTGTTAAACGTTTATTTTTCATTTTTTGTTACAAAGAAAATTTTTATCATCGCTATTTCCGTTATATTCTAAGTGGAATTGCGCAATCTAAAACGTAACAAACAATAATGGAGGTTGTAGCAATGAAAAAATCCTTGTATATCGGGGCAATGAGTGCGTTCTTACTATCTGCCTGTTCTTCTCATGACGAAGCTCCTGCTAGTGAACAAGCAGAAGCAAAAGAGAAAACCGTTAACGCTGAAACAAAAGAAAATCTTGAGAAAAGTTTTCTATATGAAGCGGAAGATCCGTTTACAAATTGATTGCTAAAGACAGATAACTAATTAAGGTTATCTGTTCTTTATCATGTACTTCCCTAATACATTCCAACAAAATGAAAGATTACCGAATTATATGAATGGTTCAAGAACAAACCCACATGTCCTTTAAAGTTAACAAAATCCCTTTATTTATAAAACATACGTTTTTGGAAAATTACTTATTATTCAAACACCATACTATCATATGGATTTTGAATAGTCCTATGCATATCTTATGTTTTTTTACTGACAAAAACCGCTTAGATCCTCGTTGTCGTAATAAGTAACATGTATGCAGAAGTTTGTGCTTACACCTTTCTGATTTCAGTGACACCTGCTAAAAGAAGTTAAAGAAAAAAATCCTGCAAACACAGGATTTTAAATGATCAATATTTTTATAGAACTGCACCCCATATCAAATGAGAGTGCAGCTCCTATTGAAAGTTCTTATTTTACCATCAATCCACGCTTATATTGCTTTGATCTTTCTTTCTTTTTAAGAACTACAAACGATATGGTTGTACCTTGATTTAGGCTACTTTTTATTTGAAGTCCCTCACTGTAATGTTGTTTTAAGCGAAGGTCTGTATTAAGCAATCCAATGCCAGATGAAGTCTCCGATTTTCTTTCAAGTAAACGTTCCATCGTAGCTTCATCCATTCCAATACCATCATCTGACACAGAGATTTCAATGTACGTGTCGTAATCTACAATGCAAATATGAATATTCCCGCCAGTTTCACGGGGCAATATCCCATGTTTCAATGCATTTTCAATTAATGGTTGGATAGTCAGTGATGGTATCATGACGTCAGTAGATACTTCCAAATCCCACGTTACGTTTATCCGTTCCCCGAAACGTTCCTTATGAATATATAGATAGGATCGAACAAGGTTTAACTCGTCCTCAAGTGGAACAAGCTCATCAATATTTTGGAACTTAAAGGATTCCCTTAAAAAATCACTTAGTGCTTCAAGTAGCTTACTAGTACGGTCGATATCAATTTCACTTAACGTGATAATGGCATTTAATGTATTAAATAAAAAATGGGGCTGTATTTGTGCCTGAAGCCACGCTGCCTCCATACGAAGCCTTTCTTGTGCAGATTGTTTAACGTCGGTTAGTGCCTTCACTCTTGATCTTAACTCTAAAGCGTCCACAGGCTTTGTGACATAATCATTAGCACCCGATAAAAATCCATTTTTAATATCTTGAGATTGACTTCTTGCCGTAAGGAGTAAAACAGGTAGTTCGGTTATTGAAAATTGCTGACGAATTGTACGCACTAATTCGTACCCAGACATATTTGGCATCATTACGTCTGATATGACCAAATCCCACTCTTGAGACAATAACATTTCGAGTGCTTTACTACCACTTGTAACCGTTACTAAGTCGTATTTTTCTATTGAAAGTATTGTTTCGATGACTCTTAAGTTAACTGGATCATCATCGACAACCAATATGCTAGGTCGATTTACTTCCATGATTGAATGATTTTCAGTTCTATCATCCAATGGATTTGTTGAAGTCGCTACCGCTGATTCTTCCTTTGTACTTGAAAGCAGACCTACATTTTCTGTTGCATCTTGTTCATCAGTTAAGTTAGATATTGGTAAGGTAAAAGTAAATTCTGACCCTTTCCCTACAACTGAATTTGCCTGCAATGTTCCCCCATGTAGTTCAACTAAACGTTTACTAATACTAAGTCCTAGCCCAAATCCGCCTTCAATCATTGCTTTACTAAGGGTCCCCTGCTCATAGGGTTCAAATATACGTCGAATGGTTTCCTCATCAATACCCATTCCAGTATCCGAAATCACAATTTCCGCCATACCATTTCTCACATGACCAAAAATCTTCACTTCACCCTCGTTCGTGTATTTCACCGCATTATGAAGTAAATTGAAAACAATTTGAATCACTCTATTTTCATCTGCAATTACTTTGGGGAAATCTTCATGGATTTGATTCATTAATTGTATCTGTTTTCCTTCCTTCATAACATAGAGCATATCTAATACACCCGATACAATTGAGTGAATAGAAAAAGTTCTAAGTTGTAACTTGGGATTTTGGTCTTTTAAACTCATAACATCCAGTAAATCATTTAACATAAGTGACATACGACGTCCTACAGACAGCACAGTTTCTAAATCCTTGACACTTTTGTCACTGAGTACGCGTTCTTCTCTTTCCAAAACAGCTTTAGAAATGTTAAGTATCCCATGAAGTGGATTTCGTAATTCATGAGACGTATTGGCAAGGAATTCATCCTTTAACTTATCTGTCTTTTGAAGCTTAATAGCAAGTTCTTTCGTATCCGAATAAACTTTAGAATATCCTTTAAACCATAAAATAGCTAAACAAGTCATCGTAATAAAAAGATCAATTGGATACATAATCACTTTTATTCCCAAAATGAGAAGAAGGCCATACCAAATAAGATTATTAGTAAATGCTAAAATGGCAAGAAGTAAAAAAATATTACTTCTAATCTCTTTAATAGATTTTCGCATGACTGTTAGGGTCGTTATAAACAATGGAATTCCTAATAGAACAATATAAAAACCTTGATTACTTACTATATAGCGAGTAGGTAACACGAATGCCATAAATGTAGCTATACCACAGAAAATACTAAACCAACGTATATATTTTCTCACATGTTGAGGCAACCAATGTTTTATGCATTGAAGAAGTGAAAAACCTATTCCTACCATAGCAACATGAACTAATTTAAAGCCCCAATCGTAATTAATCGGAAACCAATAAGATAATAATTTGTCATCGCTTCCTAATAGGTAATAATTCATAGTGCTTATCGATAACAAAGAAAAGTAAAGTAATCTTTTTTCTTCCATATTTCCTACAAAAAATAAAATGATGGAATAGATTGCGTGTATTAAAAAAACCACTGCAACTAGTTGTTGCATAGCCATCGACAATTGAGTTTCTCTAGCTAATATATCCTCTTTTCCTAATTTAATGGAGCGAACAATTCCACCATTACGAGGATCCTTAAAGTTAGCAGCCTGAACAATGATTTCGATCTCATTGTGACCGTTTGCTTCAAAGGAGACAGTATACGGAACGTTCTTTGCAACTGTTTTTTCTGCATTTTCCCCTATCTCACCTGATTTAGCTAATTGTCTACCATTTACATATATTTCTGAGGCACTTCGAACACTCGGAACTCGAATACTGTAGGTTATCTTGTCTTCCGGATTGACGAGTAATTTTAAGCGATAAGAACCGTAGCCATAAGGCGTTATCTCTTCCTCTTGTAAAGAAGTACCCCAGCCCCCTGGAACTTGTATGTAAGTAGCATGCTTCTTTGTGGATTCTAAATGTTGTTCTTCACTAATCAACCAATTATAAGGATAAAACTCCCACTCTCCATCAAGTGTAATAGCATGACCGTTTTTAAAATTCCAATTTCTTAAATCCATTTGCCCTTTTGCAGCAAATGGTTGATCTGAATTATCAAATAAATTCAGCCATAAAAATCGTGAGCCTGTTAGAAATAGAATAAACAAGCTAATGATGAGAACAATTTTTCTCTTTTTCATTCAAAATAATTGTCAAAAGGTAGTTTGTGTTTTTCTGTTATTAACACAACACAAGCCCCTTAGGCCAAACTACACCTCCTACGATATATTATCCTAACATGGTTACAGTTTCTTTTAAATCTAATTCTTAATTATAAATCCAAATTTTACAATGTTGCAACATTATAATGTCGATAATTGTTTAATATGTGGTTTAATGAAAGAGCCAAATTTTAGGTAGTAAATATCGTACATCTTTCATATACGTCTAGCTTGACGACTTTAACAACAAATATTATCTTGGGATCAAATCCTTTTCATTCGTCCCCTACATCCATTTCCTTCAAAAATTTATATAGATACATAGAAAAAAATGAAAGTCCAACCAATAGCAGAATTCCGCCAAATATGAAATTCGATAAAATATACCCTTTCTTTAATACTAGGAAACTTTCTGTATCCATGCTTCCACCCATTGATGTACTTAAGTACTCATTTGCTGAATCTACACCATTTTCAACACCGTTTATTACTATTAAAAATCCAATTGCGATTAAGACGAATGTAAACAATCCAAATCCATACTTTTAATATGCTTCATATTTTCACCCATTCCTCTCTTTCCAAAAATATTATATGTGTGAATGTTTCTCACGGTCGTGAAATGATTTGAATCAATCCTTTTTATCTCTAAATATTCGATTACTTTTTCCCATTATCAACTGGCTGAACAATGTAGCTGAAGCTTTGCTTTCGCTACAAAAAACATTTGCTGAAAAAGCTAAGTATCGTTTTAATGATAAAGACCAAGACAGTAATTAATCTTGGTCCTGGGCATTTATGATGTTTTAACCTTTGTTAAAGAAAAAATATTAGTGTCATACGGAACACCGTTTTGGTGCATATAATTTTTTAATACCCCTTCTTTTTCAAAGCCTAATTTGATTAATAGTTTATTTGAAGCTTCATTTTCAGTGAAAACAATAGCTCCAATACGCATTAAATCCATCTCTTGCAAGCCAAATGATATGACTCTATCAACAGCTTCCTTTGCATAACCTTTACCCCAGCTCTCAGGAAACAGTGCATAGCTGATTTCAGCTCTTTTATGCTCAGTTGACCACTCTTGAAAACCGATAGTACCAATAATACCTTCTTGCCCTTTTAAGGCAATTCCCCACTTAATTCCACGTTTTTCATCATAATTCTTTGAAAAATTTTTAATTATTTGTTTAACCTGCTCTAAATTTGTTAAAGGATTCTGCCCATAGTGGCGTAATACATCAGGATTTGAAAAACAATTTAAAACTTCTTGGGCATCATGTTCAGTAAGTTCTCTTAACACTAATCGTTCAGTATCTAAAATAGGAAACATCTTCTTCACTCCATTTCCAAATAAGTTATATGTTAGATTCTATATTATAAGAGTAAGAGTTGCACTACTGATTTTTCTAAATGTTCAACAAAATCGGTAGAACAATAACCTTTATAAATGACAATATATCCAACAAAGTTCATTCCAATCAATGCATGAAAGCCCATACAAAGAAAGACAGAAAAATTCTAAAAATAGCTCTTTATTGATGGATAATGAAATGGTCTCTCATGCCAATAAACTTGGCAAATTCATTCCCAACTTGCCGTGCTGAACTAATTTTATCAATAGTTCATGATTAAAACCCTTCCTTACATAAGGTAATTGGCCCTGAGTTCTTCACTTAGTACAACATACTATAAAGATAAAAAAGAAGTTTCATGTGTTTGTGGTTGTAATATTAATTAGCCACAACCATTGTTCCAATAGCACCTTATTCCCTATTTCATCAATGATCTAGTGCGCACCTGAAGGCAGGTCTTAAAATTGTAGGTATCAGTCATTACTTGTGGCGCTTGCTTATATGGGCCTAGTCGAAGTGGGAAATATCGCATTCCAACGTTTAGTAATTAATTTCAAATGTTCGTAAAGGAAAACTATGTAGAAATGGATGCCAGTAAATATGAACTACACTTTAAAATAACAGTAGAAAATCGACATAAATCCCTTCTTCCCAGTGCCCATAGCTGTATTTTATCAAGTAAAAGGAAATGTATTATAAAGGCTGTGACGTATTGTTACAGCTTTTTATAAAATATATTACCGTTCCTTTCTTCAAATAATCCTACTATAAATTTTTATAAGGAGGGGATTGTTTTGAGTTATCCATCTAATGGAGTAAATACACCAGGTACAAATTTTGCCTTTGCTATTGTTTTATTCGTTCTATTGATTATTGCTGGTCTTGGCTTGTTTTATTTATTAAGAACTTTAGTATGGACCGGTGTGTAGTATTATCCTAAATGCTCAGGATATAATCTGTTGTACACTACTTATAACTTGTTTTTGGAAAACAAATTGGGCCATTAAATTACGTAGTATAGTGCTAATTAAAAATGGGCTAAAATAAACGTAATGTTTGGCCTAGGGCTTGCGTGTATCAACGGAAGTCCTTTTTCGATTTTCAATACCTCCATACTAGTCATCTCAAATATTTCTTCAGGTATTTTTATTAAATCATTATCAAAAAGATTTAATTCCTTTATTTCATTTATCAGCACTTCATCTATGTTAGGCAAAGTTTGTAAATTCTTCTTTGATAAGTCTATTCTCATGTTCTTTCCTCCGACCTTAATCATCCAAAGTAAAAACTTAACTTGTTATGTTCTCTTTTAGATTAGAACGAGTGTTTCGAATTTGCAATTAGTCGATGTGACAAATCAATTTCCCCTTGCGTAATCGTTCACTGTTTGGGGAAATAAAAAAAGGCATCAAGGACTCTTGATACCTTTACATACTCTTTTTATCCACGACCAGCTTGGAATTCAGGATATAAAGTCATCCCACCATCCGCAAATAGAGTAGTTCCCGTTACATAACTAGCCTGTGATGAAGCAAGCCATACTGCGACTGCGGCGATTTCTTCTGGCTTGCCGATATACCCCATCGGAACCATGCTTTCTACATCGGCACGTTTTGCTGGATCTGCAAATTTCTCAGCATTTATAGGTGTATTGATCGCTCCTGGTCCAATGTTATTGACCCGAATTCCCTTTGGAGCATATTCTAAGGCTAATGTTTCTGTCATTAACTTTATGCCCCCTTTACTAGCGGCATAATGTACAAACAACGGCCAAGGAATTACCTCATGGACACTGGACATATTGATAACTGTTCCTTTAATATCATTTTCAACGTAATATTTAATGGCTTCTCGACTTCCTAAAAACGCACCCGTTAAATTTGTACTGATGACTCTATTCCAATCACTTAGCGGCATTTCATGAGAAGCTACTGGGTTTTCTATACCTGCATTATTAATCATCACATCAAGTGTTCCAAACTCTTTTACAGCAGTTTGAACGAGATTGATAACATCCGCTTCAACTGTAACATCACCTTGTACAGCAATGGCCTCCCCACCAGCTTTTTTAACCTCTTCCACTACAGCATTTACATCCGCTTCATTTGAACGATAATTAATAACTACTTTCGCTTTTTCTGCACCGAAGCGAATGCCCATTGCTTTTCCTAGTCCCGTTGCAGCACCTGTAATCACAATAACTTTTCCTTCTAAATCTGGATACATACAAGGCCCTCCTTTTTATCTTTTCGCAATCCCTAACATAATTCCAGCAGCGACTATAAAAACAATCCCGATAATAATTGCTATGAATTGCCGTTTTGTTTTTTTCTCACCTAATATAAAAATTCCACCTAAAGTAGCGATGACGATCCCCATTTGTGAAAGAGAAAAACTTGTTGCAACTCCTACGCGTGGCTGTGATATAAATAAAAACATATTTCCGGCAGCCCAGATTAAACCAGGGATAATATTACGAATCGCATATTTATTAAATGGTTTATGCTTAAATGTTAATAAAACCCCACCTATTACCATCCCGATTGCTTGTGGCAATAAAGCAGACCATCCACTTACATTAAATAAGCGTATTACCACCACATATACTAAATATCCAAAAGTTGAAACAAGTAAAATTAAAATACCTTTTTTCAAATTGTTTCCGTGTTCTTTTTGTTTCTCTTCTGGATTAGGAAGTGATGTGAGAACAATACCAATGATGATACTAATAAGTGCAAGAACACCTAATATAACCGACATTGTTGTCGACCATTCATGAAACACGATTACGCCAAATAAAGTCGTTGATACCAATTGTAGCCCTGTCGAAATGGGCATTGTTTTGGAAACCCCGATTAAATCAATGCTTTTCAATTGGTTTACTTGACCTAATGCCCAAAAAAGACCTGATACAATTCCGACTCCAAACACTATAGGAGATAACTCGGGCTTTACAAAAAAGTAAATACCTATAGAGAAAATAAGTGCTCCAAATGTTGTTCCAAGTACTTGACTATAAGGTCCACCACCGAGCTTGACGTTAAATAATACAATACTTCCCCAAAAGAGAGCTGGTAATAACGCTAGGATGATATCCATTTTTTAAACCTTTCACCTCTCTAAACGCTTTATTTGATTTAGCAAAACATCTATAATACTTTTCTATGTTGCGCCAAGGGAAATTTTTTATACTTTTAATTAAAATCACCTTTTAAATCGCTATATTTGGTTATGTAAAACTCCCTCTTTCATCACACAAAATAGACCAAAACAGCAATTAAGCTATCTCGGTCTTATAGAAATCCATGTTTGCATGGTGGATTTTTTACAATTAAATTTATTAATTAATTCCTAAGGCAATCCACTATACAAAAGTAGTTATCGCATCATAATAATATAGTAAGCTAATTTTTTAGCTATCACCGCATGAGAAGCTAATTTTTAGCTAACACCGCCTTGAATTGTTACTGAGGGTCACTTCCAAACAGTGGCCCTTTTTTTCTCAAAGTATTATTTTCCAAAATTTCTAATTGTAAGGTTCTTTTGTTGGATAAATACCTCCACCACTTTCTATAACGATACATATTATAGATGTAGAAAGGAGGAATGCATCATGGGATGGTTCAGTGGCAATTACAACAACAATTGTTGCTACGGAGGTTATAGCTATGGAGGTGGCAATAACGGTTCAACATTTGTTCTAATTGTTGTTCTGTTCATTCTTTTAATAATTGTCGGCGCTACATTCATGTATTAATCTTTAAAAGTTATTTTGAGCTATTAGAAAATAATAGACAGTGTATGGTTTCAGCCTTACACCACTTCATTTAAGGTCACTTTCGCAGAGTGACCTTTTTCTATTTAAACCAGTATTATCCTTGCTCATTGATCCAATCTTTCCTTACTTCCACAACTAACATCAAAAAATTTTTATTATTGCCATTAACTAGTGCTAACACTTTTTCTCTCTTTACATTTTATTCATAAGTATTGTCAGCACTAGCTAATCTTATTATTGAATAATGCCTAAAGTTATCCCTCTACCTTCATAACGTTAAGGATCACTTTCCTTCAATGACCCTTTCTCTATAAAACTAAACAATAGTATGTGATTTAACTTTTTACACACTCGGTACTCCATTTGTAGCTGGTATAAAACAACTATTTAAATAAATCAGGAATGACGACTCTTCTAAAGATCTTGTCGTTTATATTCTAGTAATAGCGTGGGTTCGGATAGTGGTGTTGTGGATGGTGGTGATGATGGTGGTGTGGATGGTGCGGATGAGTTGGATGAGTTGGGTAGTAATGCATTGGGTAGAAATGATGGGATGGATAGTGTTGGCTCGGATAAAAATGGGTTGGAGAAACCGGGTAATATGGATGTCTGCCACCTTGTTGTCCCCCATGACCACCATGCCCGTAATCGTATCGCATATTTTTTCCTCCTTTCGATATCGATATAGGTTATGCAATATAAGGATTAACAGTCTACGCAAATGCCTATATGCTCACCCAAATGCGGCCTCTTCACCCTACAACTAAAAGAACAATCATTCCCTCCAATTTTTCGATGTTCCATCTAATTCGTATGCATTACACAGGTCTATCTTTCAGCGCGTTATTAAATACAAAGGTTGTTTTCTGCGTCATTGATGCGCAGCTCAAATCCTTTAGCATAAGTAGCCGTTTTTGGGTAAAAATCAACCCTCTCCGCATTTTTTCCATTTCTCTCCTAAACTGCACCCTATCTATGTTACAATTTCAGAGTAGAAAGAAGCACAATTGAGGAGTGAAATACATGACCAATAAAAATTGTAAGAGATGTGGAAATACCCAATTCACAGAAGCTACAGACTATATGCCTGTAAAACCAAGTAAAGGGTCATTTAAAGGAGCTAACAAAATATATACATTTTGTTTAGATTGTGGTGAAGTTGATTCAATTCGTATAGAAAATACAACTATTTTTAAAAAATAAGAATCTATTATCGCCTATCAAAACTCAAAGTATTAGCCAATAAGCATTCCTATAGGGCTTGTGTGTACGTAATTCATACATACTAGTCTTTTTATTTATGTTTAGGTAGTGAGGTTACTTCACGTTAATGAGAAAAGTAATTGCATGGCTACTTTGCTTCAATATTTGTGAAGTGATGCAGTTCCTCTATCTCTACAATTTCGGATAATTTAACAAGAATGTCTGGTTTCAATTCATTCACTTGTGTTAAAGGGATCCACTTAATTATTTGATTACTAGAGTCTTGTCCGTAGTATTTCGGTTGAATTGGAATTTGACCACGGTATATAAATAAAAACTCGTGAAAATATTCCTTTTCGAGGAAAAAGTTTTCGATTACCGCAAATAATTTTGGGGTATCTAGTTGCATTCCCGTCTCTTCCAATATCTCACGATCGATTGCCTCAATACTAGTTTCGCGTAAATGTACTCTTCCTCCGGGCAAAGATATTGTACCGTCAGGAAATTGACTTACTAATAGGTTGTCGTCGTGAACAATCCATGCTGCAACGCGAATGTTTAATTTTCCTGCATTCATTTTTACTGTTAAATCTTCAGACATCTGGGACCCTCCAATAACTTTATTTTGAGTTTATTATCTAATGTGGTTGGCGTATAAGGAAATAAATTCAGCTCGCATCCTTTTTGCTCTTAGAGATACCTTTAAATATAATCAGACTTACTAGAAAAACCGTAATGATCAATCATTATTTCAAAGCAATGTCACATTATACACTATTATATTACTCAACTTTTTCTACAGTAAGTGTAGTAACCGCCATTGGTGCTGTAGGTGGGACTGTTCCGTCATAACCTACTTTTACTTTATCACCAACCTTAAATGTTTCATTGGGATTCTTCGCTAGATTTACATAAACAATTCCTCTAACCGCATTATTTTCCGATTCAGTTACATAAACTACTGCTCTCCGATCGTTTATCATCTCTTCAATCACCCCTATAAAAGTAGCTTTTACTTCACTTTTACACATAAACAATATACTGCAGAATATTATAAGCGTAACGAACAAAATAATTATCTTTTTCAAAATAGAATCCTCCTTTCGTTACCCTTTTAGATTAATAATATCTCAACTCAGGTAATTATCTCCACCTACTTTTTTAGCTCATCTCCATATTTCTATTCCGCCCTGGCGATTTCCTGAGGACGTCTGAGTTGCTTAGAAGCCCTAAAGGAGTCACCTAGTAGAAATTAAAATAACAAATAGAAAAAGCCACCCATTTCTGAGTGGACTACTGGAATCCTATTTAATTAAAGTCACGTTTGTTTAATCCTACGTGGAATTTTAAATCCTAAAGCTAAAGCTGCACCTAGACAGCTAGATAAACATCCTATTATCAAATAGATTGAAAGCGGTGATTCACCAATTAGAACAGAAGCTATACCTCCAATTACCGGAAATAAAGCTACCATGTACCCGCTTTTAGCAGCACCTATTATTTCAACAAGCTTTAAATAAAATAGCCATGCTAGGAAAGATGCTATTAATGTTAAGTACAATAAAGCAGATATGTATGTTATGGATATAGGAATTATGATCTTTTGCCCTTGTAACAATACAATAATTGACATTAAAATACTTCCTACAGTAAAACCAATCGCATTCGAATAAATAGGGTCAATCTTTACTCTGGCGTTTCTTGCAGAACTTACATCACCAATAGCTGTAAGTACTGTACCTAAAAGAGCAATCAAAATACCTTTTAGAACAGCAAAGCTAGAAAAACTACTTAAAGAAGGATAAATGAGAACACAAACTCCCAACACACCTAGAACTCCTCCAAACAAAACTCGAGGATGTAGTTGCTCTTTTAAGAAAATACGGAGAGCTAGCGGAGTCAATATCACTTTTAATGAAAAAATTAATGTTACAATTGCTGCTGAGCTTAATATGGTTGCGTAGTATAAGCATAAATAACTTAAAGCAAAGTTACATACCCCAAACACAATGATAAATGGTATATCTTTCCGCGTAGGCATCCCTTTTGGCTTAAGAAACAATACTAGTGCAATAAATAAGAATGCAGTAATAACTAGTCGATAAGTTAAGGATAATTCTAAGCTTACAGGCGTTCCTTGAATTTTCACTGCAATAAAATTAAGTCCCCATACTATTAAACAAAATACATACATTAGATTTGTCACGATATTTACTATACCTTCTGTCGTTCTTTAATTAACGAAATATCGAAAGAGAATACCCAGTAGTTCTAGGAAGGAATTATCTCCCCTTCAAATTATCGCCTAATATATAGTATCATCGCATATTTTGTTTGTAAAAAGTTTTTTTCCATATCCTGCATCTATTTTATTAGATTTCTAAAGCAACGGAATCTATTCCCAGATAATTAGTAATGTGATGTCTTAACTAGAAATGAAGATTCAAATAACCCCGTTCATCTTGTCATTCATATACGGGATCAAGTCCTACAGGCAGACCCGTACCCGTTCTACTCCGGCTACTATTATTAGATTTCTCCGATTGACCCTACTTTATAATTCAGAAGAATATGAAAATAAAATTAATAATGTTAGAATGTAGTGGGATTAATATGGAAAAAAAACTGAAAGGAACAAAGTACAATGAATATTGAGTGCACGCGATTTCGAGTGAAACAAGGTAAAACGGAAAAAGTAAATGAATGGTTAGCTTTCTTGAATGAATATATGGAAGATGTTCTAGTTACCCTTGAAGGCGAGAAAATGTACGTTGAAACGATTTTTCGAGAAGTTTTAAATGGCGAAGAATATTTGTATTGGTATGCTGTTCAAGGGACAGGTGGAATTGATGTCGATGAATCAGAACATTGGATAGATAAAAAACACATTGAATACTGGGATGAATGTATTGATGAAACCTTTAAACCTGTAGAATTACAAACTGAGGTAGTGATGATTCCTGAAAAAGTACGAAATTCTATGAAATAAGCACTTTCTTACACGAACGAAGACTTTAATTTTAGAAGATTAGGACTTGCGTTTATGATTGAATTTTATACCTGCAAGTCCCTTTATAATCCTATAATCTTACCCCATTATTTTTTGATTGAATTATGAAGACATTATTCGATTCTTCAGTATAATGACCTACATTAAACTCATTTAAATTTATTAAATCCTTGTACTGATTTGGAATAGGACAATCCCACTTTATATTTTCTAACTTAAGTGGGAAGTTGTTATCATTAGGGTTAGGAGTATGGATAAAAACTGCATCTGATCCTGCGTCTTCATCAACTAATCCTATCCAAGATTGATAAGGTTTTTCAAATACTCGAAGATTTTCTAATAAGCGATTGTATAAAATTATATGAGCCTTTATATGCTCTCTTCTTAACTTCAAACTATTATCTCCATGTCCATAAAAATCAAGATGCGTATGCCATATATCAAACCATCCTTCTTCCCCAAAATCTAATTTATAGTTTGCTACGTCTAGTTCCCTCGATAAATTACGAAAATAACGCTTTTTTCCACGAAATTTTTTCAATGATAATTTGCTCCTTGCTTGATCTAATCAGTTTATGTTTACTTGTTTTGAATATTTAAAAACGAAACAAATATGATCGTAAATAATTCTCTCTATATTTATCCTTCAAATGTTAATGATAAACTCTTTTAGCTAGTAAAGTTTTGAATCTTCATCGTATCGTTATCCTGCATAGCGATATGGATTGATAGTTGCCATTGTACCATTTCCCCATACATCATATATGTATTCCGCACAATGTCACCATTTTATTCGTTAAGGCTAGCACATCCCTACGATAGTTCGTTAAATCGGAGGTTGAACCTTGGTATGTCATTGTTAATGTATAGTAGTCATTCACCTATGAAAGATATAGAAAAAGCAACCGACTGCTTTAACTCCATTTTAAAAAATGGTCGTTTTTGGTCGGTTGCTCTTATTTTTAATGTTTTAGATTTACTATAAACGTTAATGAATCAACTACTCTTGAATAGCAGCTTCAAGTGCAACAACGATCATATCGTTGAATGTAGTTTGGCGTTCTTCTGAAGTTGTTATTTCTCCAGTTAGAATGTGGTCACTTACTGTTAGGATAGAAAGTGCTTGATATATCAAGGTTTGAGTAACTTTTAAGGTTCATTACTTTCACACAAAATATACAAAAGCTGTATAGCGATTTTACTCTAACAAGAAAAATTTTAGTCCCTTTTAGTCCCCTATTTTTTAGGGGACATATTTTCCACCGTAATGATATTAATCATGTCGTTTTATTAGCAACCTTAAAGCGTGTGGTTGATACAGGTCACCTTTGTATAGGAAGATACCATACCACAATATCGGAAACCATCCCCCTGTTGTTAATTCAATCATCACATAAAAATTACATACTTAAAAACCAATATCATACTCAAATTTTGGTTGCCACTTAGATCTACTTACAGACATCGCAAAACCATACATAGCATATCAAAAAACCTCCTTAGATAAATCCACCATAATTAACTTCAATTATACATTTAAAAATCAAACAATATTTAATAATTTACTTTTAAATTATTATTGGTATCATAAAAAACAAAAAAGCTTGGCAGAAACCTTATAAAATATGGCTCTCCAAGCTTTTTCTAATTGTAATTTAACTATTCCCACTCGATCATCGCAGGTGTTTTTGATGTTTTACAACCCACTTTCTATGGCATAAACAATTGCCCGTAATCTATTCACGGCACTTTTTCCATGGGCTAACATATAGGTGGAGTTCTCGGATGCAGATGCTTTGCTTACTAGAACAAGTATGCCTATTTCTTGTTTTGAAAGAATATCAAAAACATCCATCAATTCTTCCAAAGTAGGAGAAATAGCAGTTGCCCTAAGCAAAAGGTATAAATCACGCGCAGAAAGATTACCCAATAGTTCTTGTTCCTGTCTAAACTGAGAAATTACAAGCGTAATAATATCCATCTGTCGCCTTTTTGCTTCCATAAGTCCATCGAGTTTTGAAAGCCCATCTGGAACTTGAAAAATATATGCTATTTCATCTAATGATAATCCCAAGGCATGGGTACTGCGAGCCACTTCAATTAATTCCTCAACTGTGATAAGAGCAAACTTTTTCTTGCGGGCATGATTTCGTATTGTATCGCCACTAAAACTAGCCCCAACGATAGCAACATAATCAGCATTATTTTTTTCTTTATGCATATCAATTGCTACATCACTTATATCACTATGAGATACAGTTCCCGAACTCTTAGATTTACCGTCAACAATAGCAATTATATTTTTTCCTTCGCTATCTTTCCACCGAATAATTACATCTGTGTCGCCAGCACCACCAATACGTTTAGCATCGAAGCCCATGTAACAGAATGTTTCGGCAATAGACTCTTCAAAAGCCACCCCCGAAGCTTTTCCAAATGCCATAGGATCCTTTGAAGATTCACCTAATCGATCAAATAATTCATCAGCCATTGTTCGCTCAGGTTTTGCAGCAACAACTGGTTCCTTTGATTCATCCGCATTTGTTCCATCTTCGATGTTCAATACCTCATTAGACAACGGCAAACGGGAAACAAACTGTTTGCCCAATGAGGTAGCTTTCAAGTGCAAATATCGTGGTTCTTCCAGCAAACCTGCTTCAAGCAAAAAGCCAGCAATCCATCTAGCTTTTTCCGTATTGAGTCCATAGTTTTTTGCTTGTGCATAAATATCATTTCGAATCGAATCATTTTCGGCAGCTTGAATCATTTCCCCTACAAAGCGCATATGGCAGTGGAGAATCCTTATGAAATCCAAATCATTTCCGGTTTCGCACCACGCTTTGCTTGCTGATGTCGCTATATAAACGTTGCGGCCAACTTCTTCTAAAAGCCCGGCAGCTTTTAAAAAAGGCAACATAGACTCAACGCTGCTCATTTTTAAACTAAATTCATCCTCAATGAATTTAAATAAATCTGCTCTAGAGACACGTTCAAGCGCAAATTGAACAATAATCCTCAAATTATTGATTCGATTCGGACTAGGCACCCAAATGTTATATGTACTGCGCTTTTTGTGTTCATCAGGAATATCAAACAGATGCTGTAAAAGTGAGGCAATCTCTTCAGGAGGTTCTGCAATAACAATATCGCTTGAATCAGACTCAAGTAAATCTAAAACATCCGCTGTCACAAGTCGCCAATCGTTGATAGCGCTTTCACCTTCAGGTGTTAATCCCCATTTTCGATTGCCTACGTCTTGTATCAAACCAAGAACTTCAAGCCAATCCATTCTACGTCTAGTATTGCTGAGATTAGCCCAACTCAAGCAAAAAGTTTCACATATTTGCTTGTCAACCTCTTCGATTCTTTTGGCGTCTGTCTGTAAAAACACTAATACTTCGCCAAAAAGACGAACTTTATCTTGTATTAAATCGGCCAAATGTCTTTTTGATGAATTATTATAAAATGAACGGCCTGTTTCAGTTAAGCTCAAAATCCCGGCTCGATTACTGACTAGCCCCATACTTTTCAAAAAAGATGCATAAGAACGCCAAGTGTAAGTTTCTGATACGCCATTTATGTCTGGATGTGAATCTAAATCTGTGGCTAAATTATCAGCAATTAACCTTATAAGTTCTTTAATAAGATTGTACCAATCTTGTTTGCTACCTCTAATGTCGGGAATTGCCCAACCTTTTTTTCTCCACTCTATCTTTTGTTGCTGTAAATCTTCAATAAACATACAAAAACCTCCTTTCGGAATGTTATTCTTGAATAAATTATATTATGGTTTCAATATTATTTTTGCCCTTCGTGTTGCAGGGCCGTGCAACGTAATAATTCAAGTGCCCGAAAACCATTGATTTCCAAGGGTTTTCGGGCATTTGTTTGACAGTTCGTATTATTCCCACTCTATAGTCGCTGGTGGCTTAGATGTGATGTCATACAGTACGCTCGCCAACCATTGATACATAAGGGTTTTACTCAATTTATCAAAACAGAAAAATCCGTTAAATTCATGCAATTCTTGTCCTCAATTGTAGCAGGTAAACCCCTGTTTTACTACATTATTATTTTGAATAATGAATAAGTCGTTTCAAAAAAACATAGCCCCTTTCATGCTTGTACTCGGAACACGTTACCATCCATAGACCTTTACCAAATCCTTGTTAACGTACGCCCCACCCTTACATTAGACCTTCACGCTCCAAAACAAGTTTAAATGCTCCTTAAAACGTTCTATAGAAACATGACTTACGCTATTCTGACAGTCACAACAGCGCTGCGAACGAACTTTATGGCTTCTCAGATGGCTCTGGCACACCTCAACAGGTCTACTGTAAAAGAATGATTTTACTCTCCACTTTGAGGGGAGACTAAAATACTAAGACCACGCTCTTCTCCATAGTCCCACATTTTCACCCAAGGATATGTGTTTTCAGGTAGAATAAAAGTCCGTTCTTCTAATGGATGAATTATTGACATATCACATTTTGTGCCATGTACTTCGGTTGCTGGATGGATACTTATTTCTCTGCCAGTATCGTTATAATATACAAATTTCAAGTTTTTCTCCTCCATTATTCGATTCAAACCCCTTACTAAAAGCATTTTATATCATCTAGTTATTAAATAACGCTTATTCTAATTCATTTATCTTTTGTTGTACTTCATCTTCTAGTCGTTTAGCCATATTTAATTTCACTTTATTCATATTAGTAGAAGTAAATTTCAATGTAATCCAAATATTCACTAATAGCATTTTAATCTTATGACTTGTAGATAGTTCTTTCTTGTACAATAACTCTTTCATTTTCACATCATTCTTATGATTGTCTAATACAAACCCAGAAGCTCCATCTAATAATTGTTTATATAGTTCACTATCTTTTTTACTATCAATTTTATGAGCAAAGTCATTTCTAATTAAATTCAGCTTTGCAATCACATCATATAGCTTCTTATCAATTAGACTTAACCTATAGATAATATCTAACTTTGTTTTGAATCTATTGTTATGAATACCTGTATAATCTAAATTCAATTCATTCAACATCACATTTAATTCTCGCTCAATGTACAAATGAACCTTTAATGTGACTTGAAGAAGGCTTTCACTTTTTACTTCTTCTAAAACTCGTTCTTTATCTGCTGTAGAGTTACTTAGTTTTTCATTGCCCATTTCAAGAGTTTTATAATACATGTCTAATCGTTTCAATTCCCCACACCTCTTTTCCATTTATACCTTTATTATACTGTACTCAGCTAATTCACAAAAAGGAACATATCAACACTGATATGCTCCTGCTATCAAAATCAATAAACTTCTTGTGCAACTTCCTGTGCTTTGCGTTTCTTTGCTTCACGTTTCAAGGTACTCATACTAATCCCTGTAGCTTCTTCAACCTGTGAGAATGAATGAGTCTCTTTAAGCTTCATAGCATGGTCAAGCTGTACCTTTGTGTATGTAGGCTTTCTACCTTCACGATAGTTAGGATTCTGCTTAGCAATCGCTTTGCCTTCCTGTGTACGTTCAATAATCATATTGCGCTCCATTTCAGCAACCGCAAGTAAAGTTGTTAAGAAAAATCGTCCCATGCTTGTATTCTCTAATAAGCCTACATTCAACACATGGACTTTCACATCTTTCCCGAATAATTGTTCAATTAGTTCGATACCTTCTTTTGTATTACGTGCTAAACGGTCTAACTTAGTTACAATCAGCTTATCTCCTGCTTGCAAAGTTTCAATCAGCTCTTGTAGCTGTGGTCTATCTATAGATGTACCTGTGAACTTTTCTTTATATATGTATTCCACATTCTCTTTCTCTAAGGCTTCAATCTGTACCTCTAGTTCCTGACCTTTAGTTGAGACACGAGCATATCCATATACTGTCATTTTAGTTCCTCTTTTCACGCTTGCTTATGACACTTAATTATGACACCACTTTCCACTATCGTACTCCTTCTCGTTAACAACCTAGCTCCTCTATTAATAACCTGTATTCACTCACACACTTTAGATAATGTCACATTTACCCTTATGTACCGCTACTATTTAAATAACTTTTTAATTTGAGTATTGTATAGGAATTTCTCCATGAATTACTGCTCTTTATTGTTGAATAGGTTTCTAAGGTATTTAGACGCTATCGTCTCGCTCGGAAGTAACAGTCAATCTCATTTGTTACTGATTCACACCTCTCTACACCAACATTTGGAAATATGGTATGCTATTCCAAACAACTGATTGTTCAGTTATTCAACTAACGGTGCAGTTTAGCGGAACAAGGAAATTGCTTTCATTTGTAGAAGTCATGTAGGGGGATTGGTGTAATGGATAATAATATTTTGATGTTCACAATACTCATTTTATTTCAGTTGGCAGTCGTTAGTATAGTTTTAGCTATTTTTTCCTCAGTCTTTGTGAAAAGCAGAAAGAAAGGATTTGTGTTTTTAACAATCTATATTTTACTAAGTATATATAGTCTTTATAATGTATATAAATACTCTGCGATATTGGGTAGTAGTATGTTAATAATCTACATTAGCTTAGGAGTAGTAACTTATTTTGTTATTAAAAAGAGACTCTCAAATGGAACAGAAATTTAGCTTCTTCAACTCCCATGAAAGAACGTAATCATCCTTTATTTTCTGTGGTGTAGCGCTGGTTTTTGCGCTACATGGATGGCTAACGGGTGCTTATTTCAATAAGAGCAGGGCTTGCATGCAGGATTGAATTTCATACACGCAAGTCCTTTTGTATTTCCACAATAGCTCCTACACCTTCATACACGACTTTATAGCTTCATTTAGACAAACTGTGTAATTGATTCCTCTGCTCCACTATCTACGCTCACAGGCTCGTTACAAGCTTCTAAGGCTTGCTACGATTGTTGTAAGCTAAATCAAAGTTGAATCTGTTTAGCCGTTTAGCCCTTATCGTATCGCCTGCGGTAACAGCCAATCTTTCTTGTTAGTGCTACACGCATATCACACCAATATTTGTAAATATGTTACACTATAAATAGTCAGATTATTCAATTATTAAATTAACAACATAGGTTAGTTAAAGGAGGGACTTCAAAGATTCTTGTAGAAGAAATAATACAAAGTAATAATTACTCTTCTAGTTCAATTAATTTATACGTAAATTAAGTTTATTTTAGAGAGATTCCCTTCTATCCACTAGTTGATTAAATGATATTTTAAGTGTGAGTGTGAGTAAGAATAAACAAATAAGATGGGGGCTGTATTAATGTTCAAAAAGTCTTTATTTTTAATCTTTATAACAATTATATCTCTAGTAATAACAGGCTGTAATGACGAAGAGCCATTAAAAGAAGAAGTTATTCAAAACAATTGGAAAGAGAGCCCACTTTTTGAATCGGGCGGTTACAAAATGATTGGTGAAGAAGGACGCTTAGGTTTTATCTACGATGATTCCGAAGTTGTTAGATTTTATCCTGATAAAGTCCAAAAGTACATGTGGCATTTTTGGGGAAAAGAAGATGAGTTGATTGGTGACTTTGAAGTTTTAGGAACTCATGAAAACAGTAATGAAGAAATAATAATTGTACCAAAAGGAGAAAATTCTTTTCTTAGCCCTAATAATGGTGCAGATAATCACAATCCAACACATATGATGCTCCCTAAAAGTGGAATGTGGAAGTTAGATGCTTATATTGGAGATAGACTATTTGGAAGTGTTTATGTAAAAGTTCATAAGGAATAAATGACTTATTGAAGGAATGGGTACTAAAGTTTAATTAAGATAGGACTTGCGTGTATGATTAATCATCATGTATGCAAGTCCTTTTGTTATGCTTTCACAATCCCTCCTGTAGCTTCACACATGGCTCTGTTGCACCAATCAGACAACATGTGTCAATGATTCATCAGCTCCACTATACAACGCTCACAGGCTCGTTAAAGTCTTCAATGAACCTGTTATTCAGTTCTTATAACGGTCAATCTCTTTCAATGCACATCTACCATTTATCTACCAAAAAATTCTTGCCTATGGTATCATTTCCACATAAAAAGTTTTTCATTTTAAAAATAGCAATATAGGAAATACTTTTATAGGAGAGATTCAAATGGAGAAAAATACTAGTATAGCGATTATTTTATCAAGTATTATAATCGGTGGCTCTTTAATGTATAGCACAACTAAACTATCAAATAGTATAGAATACGCAGGAAACACTATTACAAATTCAAATCTTCAAGTGGCGGAATCAATAAATAATAGGGCAAATGAAAATTATAAGTTAGTTGTTATCGATGGATGGTTATATTTATGCGACTCAACAACCGGACAAATTTGGAAAAAAATAGATAATGATAATCCTGATGAAACATGGAAAATTGTAAAACATTTTGGTGAGTAACGGGTTATTATCAACTTTTCATCAATCCAAATAATAGCCCATCACTCATCACTCTAAGGACTTGCATGTATGACTTATCCTCATCTATGCAAGTCCTTTTGTTATGCTTCCTCTATCACTCTTATAGCTTCACGCATGGCTTTGTAGCAACGATTAGGTTGCCTGTATAAATGATTTCTCTGCTCCACTATCAAAGCTCACTAGCTCGCTAGATGGCTTCAAAGAGGTAGCTTCGGTTGCTATCGTTGCTCACGGGGCTTGTATGTCATGTCCAACTGCATCACCACTGCATTTGCGGAAGATGTATTAGCACTGATAAACAAGCTGAGAGCAATCCAAGCAACTAAGTATGCGTCTATCTAATACTCGATTACGCTGAGAGCTGTTCTGAGGTACTTAACAATGCACATCAGCTTAATGATGTGCTACCTCAATCTCATAATAACTTGCTATATAAGCTCACACTTCATCTAGCACCAACATTTGGAAATATGTTACAATATACCAAACAACGTTATTCAGTTATTATAGAAAAGCGCAGTAATTTAAGACTTTAACACTAAGGTGGGACAAATGATGGGAGCATGGGTAGGTCAAATAATAATTTTCTTTATATTATTAGCTATGATTTATGGAGTTTATTATGCTATTCGATTAACTATCTCTATTGTAAAAAAATATAAAGATGATATTTAAATCAATGATGCAATTTTGACATAGCCATCAAGATAGGACTTACATTATGTTTAATCTTCATATCTGCAAGTCCTTTTGTTTTTCTTTCTCAATCACTCCTGTAGCTCCACACATGGCTTTGTAGCACCAATCAGATAGCCTGTGTGAATAATTTCCCTGCTCAACTATCTACGCTCACAGGCTCGGCAAATTCTTCTAGAAGCTTGCTACGGTTGTTGTTGTATGCCAACTCAAAATTGACCTCGGTATAGACCTTATCGTACCGCCTGCGGTAACAATCAATCTAGTTTGTTCCTCTATCAACTCAAACTCTGCTATGTTATGCACACTTTTACCACACAATACTAACCTCTCCCCTAATGTGCTACAATCTCAATACTGAAAGAATTTTAGATTTTCAGTTAGTTAAGAAAAGGTAAAAAATCGTTAGGAGCACTTAATGGAACAATTAACTTTATTATTATTTGGTGAGAAACTTCCGCCCTCTCGTCATTTGCATAAATTATCGAATAAGTTTATTAATTTATTTCTAAAGGAACGTGAGAAAGAGTCATTTAGAGAAAGTGATTATTATGTAGTGTTTATTGAAGAACATTATTTTGGTGATGAACAAAGAAAACTTGTTTTTCCTCCCCCTGCCCTACCTGTACATAAAGACTTTTTACATCAAGTTCAATCTATCTATGGCAATCTAAATGCCGAAGTGGTACTTTGCACAATGCAACATGAACATCCTATTGTGTTTATAGATAATATTGAATATGAGGGATACTGTTATTATGCAAAAGATTCAAATGAAAAGATTCTTTTCTTCGATACAGACAAAGAACCTTTAACAAAATCTTTCATAAAGATGCCACAAGAAACAAATGCAGAAAAAACCATGAGAAGATGGTTACTTTCAAATATATAAATGGAGATATTGTTATCGAAACAATAGCCTTACATCACTTAACGGCTTGTGCGTAAAGTTCACACAAGCCATTTTGATCGCTGCTCATAGGTTTTGTATATCATGTTCAGCTACAACACTACTTCTTCTGTCGAAGTTGTATTTGCTCTGAGAACCGACCTGAGAGCAATCTAGGCAACCAAGTGTAGTCTAACTGATACTCGAGTCGTCTGAGCGCTGGTTTAATCTCATTAAAAGCAAGCAATTCTACAAACTTCTTCAGGAATATGCTTATACAAACAATTGTCTTCAGCTACGAAAATATCATACGAATGGTAATCGTGTTTAACCGAACCGCCAAAGTCTGCTATTTCAACTATTCCAACCAGTTCATTGCCATCGAATGTGAATCGAACCTTATCACCCAACTTAAATTTCATCGGTGGTAAATTCCAGTTTTTCGACATATAAATCACTCCTCCTTATTAAAAACTTCAACAACCTGAGCGAATTTCATTACTTTTACACCGTTTACTTCAAGCTCCTCATAATTGCGCTGAATGATTTGTCTGATTACCTGTTTGGTCAACACCTTAAAACTTTTAACGCCTAACAAAAATGGTCAACCTCGTATAAAGGTTCTTGTCGAATATGGTTATGATGAAAATGGAAACCGTTTGAGAAGGAGAAAGACATTTACTTTACCCAAATTAACGGAATCAAATATCATTAATGCTATAACTCAATTTGAAAGGTCTTTAGGAGCAGAGCCACAAACATTCGCAAAACCGAAAAAACATACCTTTAAAGCTTTTTCAATGAAGTTCATGGCTGACTATGTAAATATAGAGCTAAAAGTTAAGTCTCGAAACACGTATGAAAACTATCTTAATCAGGGCTTACTAGAGTTCTTTGGAATCATCCTAATGCACAAAATTACTGCTACACAAATCAACCTATTCTTTGTACAACAAAAAAAGAAGAAGGCAGGTTCAATCGAGGGGAAGTTCATGCTTTTGAATACAATGTTCAATAAGGCGATTGAATGGGGCTATCTAGAGGTCAATCCTTGTACCAATGCTACAAAACCGAAGCGACAAAAGTCCCAACGGATTAACTACTATACAGAGCCACAAATGCAACAACTGCTCTCAATCCTTCCAAAGCTTCATATCAAACATCAGCTACAAATCAAAATAGCTATGTATTGTGGGTTACGCATGAGTGAGATTGCAGGACTGCGCTTCAATTCTTTTGATTTTGATAACAATACTATCTATGTTGATAGAACATTACAGTATGATAAGGAGCAACAGCGATTCTTCTTAGACTCCACAAAAACAGGAGAGAATCGCCTTGTATACGCTCCTGAAAGCCTTATGAACGATTTACAAGCTTACATTGAGATAAAGCAAAAGAAGTTATTCAAACTTGGAGATAGGTTCAATCCTATTTTAGATAAAGATGGAAAGCCTATTTATTTAATGTTCTCTAAGGATAACGGTTTTCCAAATCACCCTGATCGCATGAGTAAGCAATGGCAAGATATTGTACGTCAATATTCGCTACCTTCAATTACGTTTCATGGCTTGCGACATACATTTGCTTCTTACATGCTTACTAAAGGCGTTAACGTCAAAGTGATCCAAGAGCAATTAGGACATGCTACAATACATGAAACACTAAATACGTACTCTCATGTTGGTCAAGACCAAAAGAAAAGTGCTACAGAGCTTTTCAACTCTTTATAATCAAAAAAACCTCAACAGGCTCTCATTTATCGAGTCACCCATTGAGGATTAAAAATCTTATTAATTTTTAGTGTAGTCCCTTTTAGTCCCTTTGAACTTTATTCCAAACTATATACTCTTGATAAGACTACTCTTGAATAGCAGCTTCAAGTGCAACGACGATCATATCGTTGAATGTAGTTTGGCGTTCTTCTGAAGTTGTTATTTCTCCAGTTAGAATGTGGTCACTTACTGTTAGGATAGAAAGTGCTTTACGGCCGTGTTTTGCTGCTAATGTGTAAAGTGCTGCTGATTCCATTTCTACTGCAAGCACGCCGTATTGAGCTAATTTTTCGTTTTGATTCTCATCAGAATAGAACATATCTGCTGTAAAGATATTACCTACTTGTAAGTTTAAACCAGCCTCTTTACCTGCATTGTATGCTTTTAATAATAAATCAAAGTCAGAGATTGGTGCGAAGTCGATAGCGCCATTCCAAATGATTTGGTTCATACGTGTATCAGATGTTGCTGCTTGCGCTAAAATAACGTCACGAACTTTAACATCTTTTTGAATTGCACCACAAGTACCTACGCGGATTAATTTTTGAACATCATATTCTTGCATTAATTCTGTAGCGTAAATCGAGATTGAAGGCACACCCATACCAGTTCCTTGTACAGAAATACGTTTACCTTTATACGTACCTGTATAACCAAACATGTTACGAACTTCGTTATAACAAGTAACATCTTCTAAAAACGTCTCAGCAATGTACTTAGCGCGTAATGGATCTCCTGGAAGTAAAATTGTGTCAGCGATTTCGCCTTTTTTTGCATTAATATGAATACTCATACTGCAATCCCTCTTTTCTGTCAGTTATCACTATAAATAATACTGTGTTTCTCGTATTTTCGCAACGCTAGACGTCTAGCAACTTGAAATAAATTTTATTGTTTTAACTTATATCATGCGAGATCTACGTATAATGACCACAACTCATCAAATACTTCTATTTTTAAGTTATCTGTGGCGTAAGATTCAATATATGAAGAAAGTTCATCAAAGTCCATGCTCTGCTTCGGAAAATTATGCTCATTGAACACTTCCTCAGCAAATCGCACCTTCGCATCTGACCAATCTCCACCTCTGAATGTTAGTACATACAAATAAAAGCTCTTTTTCATACTTAAATCCCCTTTTTACTCATCTGCTTTCCGCTAGTTTATCAAAAAATACCTTCTTAGTCACAAAAATATCCATTAAGTATTTTCTCCTACTATAACTAATAGAACAAACTAATAAGATTACAAGACTTTGTTCACAGAAAAATAATATGCACTTTTTGTCTGAAAAATGAAAATTATTAAAAAAAAGGGATAGAAATACCTAGAAAAATAAGGTAAAATTTAAATCGATTATTCAAAAACAGGAAGGTGATGGCGATGAAAAACTCTCATAAATACAGGAATTTCTTAAAGAAACGCCCGTCTCTCTTTAAAAATAGCTTTTCAAAAAAGCAAGAAGATGTTTTAGAAGGCGATAGGCACAATACCCCTCCCACCAAAGAAAAACGACAACGTTTTTACCATTTAATTCGAGGCAAAGTGCTTATTATATTTTCTCTCCTCATTGTTATAAATGGCACAATTGGTTTATTATCGTATATCAATATTCAAAATCTGCAAAGCCAAATGAAGGATTTTACTGAGAAAAACGTTCAGGAACAGTTAACTGTTAACCAACTTGCGTATGAAATTGCGAGGCTCACCAATTTAGAACAAGCCTATCTAATTACCGGAAATGGGAACTTTGCTACTTCTTATAAAATGAAAATTGATTCCATTGATAAAAAAATGAAATCCTTAGAAGAGCAGTTTACAGGAAGAGAACTAGAGTTAGGTCATATACAGGCGATTGATCAATATTATAAAAATTACCTTGAATATTCGAATAAGGTCATGACTATGCGTGATGAACTTGGTCTTGAACAAGCTCGTAAACTTATGATGGACGGCGCTGGAGAATCGATGAAGGTGTATATTGATAAAAATATAGAGTCTATTAACGAAGTTATGGATGATGCAAATAATGCAAAATTAGATACGCTTAACAAGCAAGTTACACTGTCTATTACTTCTTTCTTCTTCATTTCAATACTTGGATTTATTGCCATTATTATTTTTGGTTACATGTTATTTAAATCATTAAGGAACAATACTCAGGCTATTAACCATTCCATTCTCGATATTGCACAGGCTGGTGGCGACTTGACACGACGTGTTAAAGTTCGTAATCATGACGAGTTCTCAACTATTGCCACTTCAACCAATACACTTATTGAATCGATATCTAATTTGATAAAACGTGTCAGTAATCTGGCGGACCACGTTTCCAGCAGTAGCCGAGAGCTAATGTCTTTAGCCGATGAAAATGCCCGTACTATACAGAATATCGCAGATGCTACAACTGATATTGCATGCGATAGCGAAAATACGATTTCAAGTATGACGAGCGCGCAACAAAAAATGAGTGATCTTGAGCATTCTGTGCACCATTTAAATGAGCAAGCAAATGCTGTTCAGCGTGCATCATTTGCTATGCAGCAAGCGGCTAATGACGGCAGTCGCTCCGTTCAACAATCTTCGTTAGTCATACAAGCTATAGAAGAAACGATGGCCTCCACGACTACCACAGTAGAAGCGCTTGGCCGAAAATCCGCCGACATAACATCTATTATCGGCACGATTACTGCCATTTCAGAGCAAACAAATTTACTTGCCTTAAATGCTGCGATTGAGGCAGCACGCGCTGGTGAGCACGGACGAGGCTTTGCTGTTGTCGCTGATGAAGTTCGAAAGCTAGCAGTGCAATCTCAAAATGCCGCAAAAGAAGTAACATCCATTGTAACGTCCATTCAAGGTGAAGTAACATCCATCATCTCTCAAAACCACGAAGGTGTATCGTCCGTTATTCGTGGCGTTGAAGTAACGAATGAAACAAATCAATCATTAGCCAATATTTTGACGCATACTAAAGAAACGACGACAATTATCGCGACGATGGTAAAACAAATTGCATTAACACTTGATTATAGCAATGCTGTAGCGAATGATTTTGTCCATGTAAATGCCTACGCTGAACAATCAGCTGCCAACACCGTCACTTCTGCTGCTGCGGCCACTCAAGGATCTGCATCCATGCAGGAAATTAATGCCGCTGCCACAGAACTTGCACAACAAGCTGATAGTCTGCGAAATCTTGTCAGTGAATTTAAAGTTTGAACGTCCTAGAAAGATGTTCATAATACATGAAACAAATACATGATTTAGCGCCGGAGTTTTTAATAATGGAGATCATACTATGAAAGTAGTATCTAAAAACAATAGTTTACGATTTGGAGAGGACTATGTTAACTAACTTAAATCATTACTTAAAAGAATTAATGGTGTATATTCCTGAAGGAGAAATCCGCCTACGAGATTTTCTAAACGAGCAAAAATGGATTAGTTCAAACTATAAATTTGGAATGCCTGGTATAAGAAAAAATTTAAAGGAAGTTATTTGGAATGTTGAGATAAAGCCGTTTTATCTTGCCAAATATACTGTGACAGAAGAACTTTATGCGATTATTATGGGGAAGAAGATTTCAACAACAACAACATTAACAATGGATCAAAAACCCATTGTTAATGTTTCATGGATAGATGCCGTGAACTTTTGTAATTCATTGTCTGATGCCCTAGGTTATGACAAGTATTATGATTGTGATAAGAAAAATAAATCTGTTGTATGCAATCATAGTTCTAATGGTTTTCGATTACCGACAGATGCTGAATGGCAATATGCATGTAAAGCAGGATCAAAAGGATATCGGTATGGTGAAATCGATGTAATTGCTTGGTATAAAGATAATTCTAACGAACATGTACACAATGTTGGTGAAAAAGTGCCTAATGACTGGGGCTTGCACGACATGATAGGAAATGTTTGGGAGTGGTGCTGGGACTTATTCGATGAAGAGACATTTGGAAATTACCGAATAATTCGAGGTGGAAGTTGGGCTGAAGAAGAACGCGGATGTGGAGCTACAAGTCGCCGAAAGAGTATGCCTGATTTCTTTATTGACGATATCGGATTTAGAATTGCAAGATCAATCATTTAATATTTCTAACCAATTATGACTTTCTATCCGTCGCTACGATAGATCTTTCTGTTGTTTTGACATGTCTTTCTGTCGATTGATTATTCATCCGTCGTTCCGATGACTCTTTCCGTCACTTGGACGTTTCTTTCCGTCGCTACGTTAGCTCTTTCCGTCGTTTTGACATGTCTATCCGTCGCTTGTTTATTCATCCGTCGTACCGATGACTCCTTCCATCACTCTTGATACAAAAATCATTTTAAAACCATAAAAAAACTCCTAGCACGATATATCGCTGCTAGGAGTTGTTGTTATTTAAATAACGAAAGGTATTCAGCATAGCCTTCTTTTTCTAAATCCTCTTTTGGTACAAAGCGGAGTGCTGCTGAGTTAATACAATAGCGTAAGCCTCCAAGCTCACTTGGTCCATCCGGAAAGACATGTCCTAAATGGGAATCAGCTTCTTTGCTTCGAACCTCTACGCGGCGCATTCCATGAGTTGTATCGAAATGCTCTGTTACTTCTTCTTTTTCAACCGGCTTTGCAAATGCAGGCCAGCCGCAGCCTGAATCGAATTTATCTAGTGAGCTAAATAGTGGCTTTCCTGACACGATATCTACATAAATACCCGCTTCAAAGTGCTTGTCATATTCATTACGGAACGGTGGCTCTGTACCATTTTCCTGTGTCACGTAATATTGTAAGTCCGTTAACTGTTGTAAACGTTGTTCTTTATTCATTTTTCAGCCCCCAGTGTGTCTCCTGAAACGCTTTGCGACCAGACCCGACAGCATAGCGCTCGTAGTGCATTGGATTTTTCTTATAATAATATTGATGATAGCCTTCTGCTGGGTAAAACGAACTTGCCGGTAAAATTTTCACTGCAATAGGCTTATCGAATTTACCGGATGCTTGTAAATCTGCTTTTGAACGTTCAGCCAACTCACGTTGCTCATCATTGTGGTAAAAAATTGCGGTTGTGTAGGACTCACCACGATCAAAAAATTGGCCTCCAGCGTCTGTTGGATCAATTAATGTCCAAAATGTCGCGAGTAATTGTTCATAAGAGTATAACTCATCATCAAACAGTATTTGCACCGCTTCTACATGCCCTGTCGTTTCGGAGCATACTTGTTCATATGTTGGATTGACAACATGTCCACCCGTATAACCGGAAATTACTGATTCAATGCCAGGTGTTTCGTCAAAGGGCTTGACCATACACCAAAAACAACCACCTGCAAATGTTGCGTATTGCTTTGCCATTTATCTCACTCCTTATTCACCAGGAACAATAATTTCTAGTAAAATTTTATCCTTTGGCAAGTCTAATTCTTTTGCTTTGATACGGGATCCTGAAGCAATGTTAATGCGCGACAAGTCAATATAGATTTCTGCCTTATTAGGATTAACTGAAATCCATGAAGGGAAATCCACCGTGTCTCGCATAATTTTCATCGTTGTCTCAGGCGGAATATTTAACAGACCAACATTCATTCCTGTCTGTTTTAAAATAATATTCCCTTTTTCATCCACTATCGGATCGAAGTTCATAGAAATGTCGATTTCAGTATAGAAAACCTTTAATGTACTTTTCAATTGAATATCGTCACCAATCGTAAAGTCCAACGGTAATGGTGACCCCGCATCCTTCAAATACTTCTTCGATATAGATTCTAATTCCTTCCTTGTTGTTTGCACAACAAGTACATTCCCTTTTACTTCACTTTCAGCTTTTGAACTTTCCGCTAAATTTACTCCATCTACTGGTCTAGTTGCTAAAAAAACGACGAGGAGGATTGCAAAAAGCAGTGTGCCCGCTAAAGCAAAAAATGCAAATTTCCACTTATTCATTTTGTCACTCCTCGTAGCCTATTTCCTTGTTAATCTTTTGTTCCATGTTACATTTCTCCATTGCTTTTAAAATTCGCTCATTCATTTTTATATAGCCTTTTGCATTTGGATGGAAGAAATCCGTATGATAAACGAGCTCTTTATTTGAATCAAACAGGTCCTCCACTGATACATAGCATGCATTATTATCTTTCTTTGCTATGTCTTCAATGACTTTATTCCACTCCGTAATAATCGAATCAAATTCATTCGCTTCATTTGTCACGATTGAGAATGGGTTATAAAAACCGATAAGTAATAAAGGCACTGTTGAATTTTTCTCTCGTATGCCTTCAATAATTTTACTATAGCGTTTCTTATATGACCGTAATTCTTTATCAAAAGCATCTCGTTTCAAATTAAACAGATCGTGTTTAACAATCTTCATGACATCGTTTCCACCCATTGTAAGTGAAATGAGCTGTGCTTTTTGCAACTCTTCATCATAATGCCCTTTTTCCACTAATTTTAATAGCTGATCACTACGTCTTCCTCTTTTTCCTCGATTATCAACTTCAACATCAGAAATCGAGGGCCAAGCTATTAATGAATCTGTTAATCTTCCAACATAACCGTCTTTACTATACTCATCACCCACACCGGCTGTTAAAGAATCTCCGAGTGCTAAGTAATGTAGTTGCTTTGCGTTATTATCATCAGTTTTCCGTATATCCTCTGGTGATGGCTCAAAAAAATGTTCAAAAATTTGCGTCAATACATTCTTTGAGGTTTTTTCCTCATTTTCTGTTTGTTGCTCATCCTGTTTCATATCTTGCTCCGTCCCTGCTTGCTCCCCTTCTGGTTCAGCTTGCGGATTCGGTTCATCTATTGATATTGCACAACCACTTAGTACTAAGACGGTCAAACATGACAAAACAATTATTCGCCAAATGTTCATTTGACCACCTTCCATCATTTTCTACTTCTATTATAGAATAGTTCATGCTGCAATGAAAAGTGACTATACCTAAGTATTGAGTAAAAATGTGTATTTACAACGTTTTTTCGTATAAGAGGCATGCACTTTTCCTAAAATAAAAAGCCACTACAATTATTTATGTAGTAGCTCTTATATATTATTCTGCAAAATAAATAAAACCAATAGCACCTGGGCCAGTATGTGTTGAGATGATTGGTGAAGTAAAGGCAATTTCTACTTCATTAAAACCTGTCCCCTCGATTAATTCTTTTAATGGTCCACCCATCGTTGCAAGACCTTCGGCATGAGAAATTCCAACTGCCTTAACTGTTTTTCCAGCAGTATCAGCTTGGAATTGTTTAAATAAGTAGTTCACAACCTGTTTATGGCTACGTACTTTCGATACGGGATTGTATGCGCCACCTTCTAAGTTTGCAATTACTTTTATGTTCAGCAAAGAACCGATAAAGCCTGTACCCTTCCCAATTCGTCCGCCTTTAATAAGATTTTCAAGTGTATCGACAATAACATACAAATAAGTATTTTCGCGCACTTTCTCAAGACGTGCAATAATCTCCTCGACAGTAGCCCCTGCATCGCGCATTTTAATAGCCTCACGTATTTGAAAAGCTAAACCTACAGCAATGAAACGTGAATCGATCACAGTTACATCAGAGTCTGTCATTTGCGCTGCTTGACGAGCTGATTCCACTGTTCCGCTCATACCACCAGTCATATGAATAGAAATAATTTGATCTCCGTCTTTTCCTAACTCATCGTACAATTCTTTAAATTTCCCCGGTGCAGGCTGTGAGCTTTTCGGTAAATTTTTAGCATTTTTCATTAAACCTAAAAAAGTTTGTGGTTCTAAATCAACACCATCTATATAAGTTTTATCGTCAATTTGAATCGTTAAAGGCACAATATGTATACCATGCTGCGCTACTTCTTCTTTTGTTAAATCACAAGTTGAGTCCGTTACTATATGAATTCGTCCCACTTCGACACATCCTTTTACTTCATTAAAATTTATTATATAGACTAATGAAACATTATGTAAACATGACATTTGTCATTAGGTTTCACTCATTTCAGTCCATTTTGAAACCGCTACCTTGGATACTATAGCGCTTTGTTGAGTCCTTGTCTAACAAAGTCCCCCAAGCAAAGAAGCATTATATGACACTTTTGATGTCGAAAACATGACAAATGTAAATACCAGGATGAAAATTATTGGGGTATAGTAAATGCAAGCACGAAAGGAGTGTTCGATATGATAGATTCTTTTGACTACAAAACATGGAAGGAAGAATTGTGGAATGCCATTACTCATGGCATTGGTTTTATCGCAAGTATTCCAGCTCTAGTTGTTCTTATTTTAGCAGCAGTTCAAACAGGAAGTGCGCTCCAAGTTACTACGTTTACGATTTTTGGTGCCTCTGTGATCATTTTATTTTTAATGTCAACATTGCTACATAGCATGCCAGAAAAATACAAGCACTTTTTCGCTATTCTTGACCATTCCTCGATTTATATTTTAATTGCTGGAACGTATACACCTTTCCTTTTAATCGCAATTGGTGGCACGCTAGGTATTACTTTATTATGTATTATTTGGTCACTTGCGATACTAGGCGTTATTTTTAAATGCTTTTTTATAAATCGTTTTGAGAAGCTTTCTTTAATTTTTTACATCGGTATGGGCTGGCTCATTATTTTTGCCGTTAAACCTGTCTATCTTTTCTTAGGCTTTCATGGTTTTGCTTTACTATTAGCAGGTGGGCTTTTCTATACGATCGGGGCTCTCTTTTACGCATGGCGTTCACTTCCCTACAATCATACAATTTGGCATTTATTTGTGTTAGCTGGATGTGGCGCGATGTATGCTTGTGTTTATTTTTACTTATAAATATTGACAACAAAAATCGCTTCCGTAAAAAAGAAGCGATTTTTGTTATAGTAAATTACCTTTTAATTCCTTCGTAAATGCTTTTACTACAAGCATAACTGCTAGCTCATGTTATTCCTCGCGTGAAGTACACAAATTCATTAAAAGCTTCTTCTTCCTCAATAAACGGATTATGATTAGAATGTTCAAAAATCGTTAATTTTGCATTTGGCGTTAAATCGGCAATTTCGATTCCGAATTCAACCGGACATTGTGCATCATATCTACCTGCAAATATGTAAGTAGGAATATGTATTGATTTCAATCGTTCTCGAATGTCAAAGCTGTTTACTAATACTTTTCTAAAATAATCAAGGTTCTTGCCTACTGTGCTACCACTATTAGGTCGAGTCGTTGCTAATTTTAACTTTTCCTCGGAATGATAAGACATTAAAGCCCATTCATAGCTTAACTTCTGACGCTCTTCTCGAACTGTATCCGGATTATTCAGTAAATCCATTATTTCAACTATGCGATTGAAATGTTTATTTTCAGCGCAATAAATACTATTTGGGTGATTTCCGTACTCTTTACTTGCTGCTGTTGAACCAGCTACGATTTTTGTTAAAGATTCTGGTGAATCCACTGCATATTGAAGTGCCAGCATTCCACCCGTTGAATGACCTGCAAAAGCCCATTTTTCATACTTTAACGCTTCTCGAATCGCTTCTAAATCTTTCACGATTTCTTTGAAGCTTAATTGTTCATCCTCTTCTATATCTGCTGAATTTCCAGCACCTCTAACATTGATTAAGTACACTTTGTAATGTTCAGTGAACGGATCTGCAAATAAATTCCCTCGTTCATCAAAGCTCATATAAAAATGTGTAATAGCTAATGGTTCCCCTTCTCCACGTACAAAGTATTCAAATCGTCCTCTGCTTGTTTCAATCAAATGTTGTTCCCACATTGACAATGACACCTCTCAAAAATAGAATCTTTATGTCTTGAATATCCTTTTACCTGTTACCTAAAACGCAAGCGAAGCGGCTCATCGGACGCTCCCAGGATCTATCCGTCGCTTCGGGGGCTCTTTCCGTCACTTCAATGATTCTTTCCGTCACTTCGTCGTTTCTATCCGTTGCTTGATTGGTCTTCCGTCGTTTCGATGACTCTTTCCGTCACTCAGATGTTTCTTTCCGTCACTGCACTAGGTTTATCTAATTTAAAGTGCCCAGTCGGAACGTAAATCACCCCCACTTTATGGGGATGAAACTATTAATTATTTATTCTACAAATGTTTCCAAAAACCTTTATTTAGTAACGAAAAAAAAGCACGGTCATTCATAACCGTGCTTCGTAGTACCTATTTTCTTTAGTTCTTACGCTCAAAAATCTGATATTGGAATGTGTAACCCTCTGGCGCAGTTTCTGGCTCCTCTGAGGATACTTCTACAAAATCCTGCTCATATTTCGGGAAGTATGTATCCCCATTAAATGAATGATTGATTTTTGTAATGTACAAGCGATCTGCGATATCCATGGATAAGCGGAAAATTTGCTCGCCGCCAATAATCATAATTTCTGGAACATCCCCAGCAAGGGCGAGGGCACCCTCTAAGCTTGTCACCACTTCAATTCCGTCCGCATGATAACTTGCGTCACGAGTAATCACAATATTGCGTCGACCAGGAAGCGGTCTGCCGATGGATTCAAATGTTTTACGCCCCATAATCATTGGCTTCCCCATCGTTTTATCCTTAAAATATTTTAAATCCCCAGGCAAATGCCATGGCATGCCATTTTCATAACCAATCACATAATTATTATCATGTGCCACAATTAAAGAAATCATCTTGTCCCTCCAAATACTATCGTTCATTATATTATAAACATAATTTTACTTTACAATCAGATTATTTCTTCTTAAAAATTAAATTATTTTCTTTTCCGATATTAAATCCTAGTAATATTATAAGAATAGTTTATAATAGGATTACCAAATGTAATTAAAAGGATTGATTAAGATGACGAAGTTAAGAGATGAAGCGATCCGTTATATTAAAGCAAGTGATTCTTCAAAACAGTACTATGAATTAACACCACAAGAAGCGAGAGCTCTACGAATAGTGCCGAAATGGACTTCACCACAGAGCCCACAGCTTGCGGCAATTGACAATATAAAAATAGCAGTTCGAGATGGCGCACAAATTAATGTGCGCATTTATAAACCTATTTTAGACGAAAAACTTCCTGTCATTGTTTACTATCATGGAGGAGGTTGGGTATTTGGAAATATAGACTCTACCGATGCAGGCTGTCAGCTACTAGCAGAAAAAGCACAAGCAATCGTTGTCTCGGTTGATTATCGCCTAGCTCCAGAATACCCATTCCCTACACCGCTCTATGATGCCTATGACGCTTTAGTGTGGGTTAGCGAAAACATCCAAAATTTCGGTGGAGATACTGCAAATCTTACCGTCGCTGGTGATAGCGCGGGTGGAAACTTAGCAACAGTAGCTGCCTATTTAGCTGCTACATTTAATGGACCAATGATTAAAGCGCAGGCACTTATTTATCCTGTAGTCAATGTAGAGTTTACAACGCCTTCTTACAATGCATATGGCGAACACTTCGGTTTAGACAAACAAGGAATGCAGTGGTTTGCGAGTCATTACACAGATGAACAAAACTTTAGGAATCCACTTGTTTCTCCACTTCAGATTGAGGATTTAAGTGTTTTACCAAAAACGATCATTATTGCTGCGGAGGCAGATGTCCTTTACGATGAAGGCCGTGCATACGCCCAAAAACTTACAGATGCCGGAGTGACTGTTGAACATGTCCACATGACTGGTTTAATCCATAGTTACTTTAGTAAAATGAATTTTTTCGAACAAGCGACGATCGAAACAGCTAAAAAAATTGCTAATTTCGTGAAATAAGTTTGTCTATCTACGTAAAATAGTGCGATAATAGAGCAAAACGTTTTTTAAAGGATGACAACATGACACAATCTATTGCTTTACAAATTAACAAACCCTTTTCTGATCAATTAAAAAAAGGCTATCCTCTCATTTCGAAAGATGCAGTTGATGCACGTCATCTTCCAAAAGAAGAAGGTGCACTACTGAGACTTATGGATAATCATAACCGTTTTATTGGTACAGGATACTATGGCTTACAAAACAAAGGTATCGGTTGGGTGCTAACGACCGATGCGAACGAAACAATAGACAAAGCCTTTTTTATGAAAAAAATTAAAAAAGCTATACAAAATCGAGAAGCATTTTTCAACAATCCTCACACAACAGCCTTCCGAATCTTTAATGGCGAGGGTGATGGCATTGGCGGTTTAACGATTGACTTTTTCGATTCTTATTATATGGTCAGCTGGTATAGCGCCGGCATTTATTCATTTAAAGAAGAAGTATATGAAGCCCTTGCAGAGACTGTAAACTATAAGGCCATTTATGAGAAAAAACGTTTCGATACGAAAGGCCAGTATATGGAACAGGACGATTTTGTAATGGGTACACCTGGCGAATTTCCTATTATCGTTTTGGAAAATAGTATAAAATACGCTGTCAATTTAAACGATGGCGCTATGACAGGTATTTTCCTCGACCAACGTGAAGTGAGACTTGCCATTCGTGAACGTTACTCAGAAGGTAAAAATATGCTCAATACGTTCTCCTATACGGGGGCATTTTCTGTCGCAGCGGCACTTGGAGGAGCAGTAAAAACAACAAGTGTAGATGTCGCAAAGCGTAGTTTAGCCAAAACAATTGAGCAATTTAGCGTCAATAGCATTGACTACGAATCACAGGATATTAAAGTTATGGATGTCTTTAACTATTTTAAATATGCTCAGCGCCACAATTTAAAATTTGACCTTGTAGTTTTGGATCCACCAAGCTTTGCACGTACGAAGGAAAGAACGTTCTCAACTGCGAAAGATTACCCTAAATTACTCGTAGATACAATCGCTATTACGGAGAAAAACGGTATTATTGTTGCTTCAACGAACAATGCAAGCTTTGGGATGAAGAAGTTCAAGGGCTTTATTGACCAAGCATTTAAGGAAACTAAAACAGCCTATAAAATTGTTGAAGAATTTAACTTACCAAAGGATTTCCGTGCCACACGTGAATATCCAGAATTCAATTACTTAAAGGTTGTTTTCATTCAAAAACTTAACTAAATGAAATCAGACAGAATCACTTCAAAATGATTCTGTCTTTTTGTTTGGCAGAAATATCCCCTTAACATTGTTAGAATTATCAGAATGTTATACAATAATATTTACAAATTATAGATATATCCCCATATCGTGGAGTGATTTTTGTTCCATATGGGCACCTTCCTGTTGGCATCCGATGAGCCGCTTGGACAAACAGATGTTTTTTGTGCGAAAGCGTAGTGGCAGCGGAAGCGAAGTTGATCACTAAGGCGTTATCACAGGACGCGATGCTTTTAGCCTCCGTTCCTCTATTCACCAGGGTCTAATCTGTGACGCTGATTCCAAAGGAGTCACCCAGTCTTCACTCCCAATCAACTGTAGTAGTACAAGCCTCGCAAACAAAGGAAGAAAACTAAAAAAGGAGTGATTTAGATTGGCATTTTTAAAAATGAATTCATTCTTTATGACAATGACTTCATTAACTTTTGGATTGATTTGTACAACTTATTTCATTAGTTCAACATCAAATGTTTTAGCTCTTAATATCATTTCATATTTTTGGCCTTTGTTATTTCTACTAGGATTCGTTTTCGGATTATTTATCTTAAGGAATTATAAAACAAATAGATCATTTGACAACATTATGTCCATCTTTGTTATCTGCTTATGTGTTGCATCTTTCGGTCTCTATGTATTTTTCTTATTCCTTGCTAAGTTATTGGGTTCGTAAATATGACAAAGAGATTACTGTATATGCTCGTCTACAAATAAACAGAAAAAGGATTTTCAACTGCTTCTACCAAAAAAATATCGGAAAACGGAGATGATTGAATGGGATATGTTCATGAAAAATTAATGATTACTACAGAAAGACTCGTTCTCAGATTATTTCAAACAACCGATGCAGAAACGGTTGCAAAGCTTTGCAATAACTATAATATTTATAAAAGCACCATGTACCTACCTTATCCATATAGTTTAAATGATGCATTATCATGGATGGAACATCATTACGATAATTTCACGCAGGATATTTCGTACGAGTTTGCAGTTACAGATAAGGAAACCGGCGAATTATATGGAGCCATTGCATTATCGAATAATAAACGTTTTAAGCAAGGTGAAATCGCCTATTGGATTGGCGAGGAGTTTTGGGGAAAAGGCTATGCCACGGAGGCGGCGCAGTCGATAGTACAATTCGCTTTTGAAGAAAAGAAACTGCATAAAGTATTTGCTCGATATTTTTCAACGAACCCCGCTTCAGGAAAAGTAATGGACAAGATTGGCATGAAACAAGAAGGAATTTTAAAAGATCACGTCATCAAAGACGATCAATACGAGGATTTAGTGTTTTACGGAATTATTAATGAATAGCTAAAGGTGTTTCGAACATCTAATTCCTTCCTCAAGTTGAATCCGATATGAAATATCGTAACGTTGTAGATTTAAAATAAAGATTGATCATTTGTAATAAAGTCCGTTAATTTGTAAAAAGGTTTGATTCAATTGCATTGACAAGAAGGATTATGACAATGCAACAAACGGGCCCTTTTGCGGAACAAGGATTAGAAATCACAGGGTAAAAAGAGTTAGCATTGGTAAATAATTTGTGTAACCTATTTTGAGAATTATGGAAATGATATTTGGAATGTTTTAGTCCATGTGTGGAAGTGGCTTGTCTTAGGAGAGGAGATAAAAAAATGATTGAATTACGAAAGATAACCGGGGATAACATAGATGAAGTAATAGCACTTGAAGTTGAAGAAAACCAGGAAGGCTTTTTAGAAACTACTAACCTCAGAAGCTTTGCAGACGCTCATATGTTGAACGCAGACGGTATACCAGCAACTCCCTTTGCCATTTATGCCGATGGAGTTTCGATTGGATTTTTGATGTTTATTTATGATACGTTGGATCACGAATCATTTGTAAATGAAGTTTTTTACGGGAAGAAGAGCTATTTTATTTGGCATATTATGATTGATAAGAGTTACCAGGGGAAAGGATATGGCAAACTTGCTTTTGAAAAAATGTTGATGGATATTGAAACTACGCCAGATGGAGAAGCAGAATATGTATCCCTCTTTTATCGAACAAGTAATGTCATAGCTAAAACATTATACGCTTCATTTGGTTTCGTAGATACAGGAATCATTCAGGATAATTCGATGTTGGCGATTAAAAATCTAGATGGGAAAATAACAGAATCCTTTGTAGAATAGGATCTCTTTGAAAGAAATGTAAGCTATCAACATCTCGACCCATAATAAACACAAATATCCAAAGAAAAAACCGATTTTGTTAACTCTTTCTTAGCAAATTTATAATATATTTATGCCGCAAAACCAGCTAATAGTTGTCAATAATTTTCATTAAAAATAATAAAAATATCATGTTATACTAAATTTGTGTATACCAAATAACCGTCCAAA
>NZ_JBNNSS010000003.1:146397-558112 GCF_050277945.1 Lysinibacillus sp. NPDC097214 | reverse complement strand
GCTAAAAGCATCACGTCCTGTGATAATGCCTTCGTGACCAACATCCTGTTGCCCCGACGCCCCCAGGAAGCTTTGCTCTGTGCGAAAGCGAAGCGACAGCAACAACAAAGCGCCCAGTCGGAACGGAAATCAACCTCACGTTATGGTGATAAGTTAATTCTTTACTAACCTAAAAAAATCTTGCCAATGATTTAAACGTGGCAGTTCAACATGCTGATTATAGGATTGATTTTTTAAAATTACTTTTGTCTTCACATCTTGTAGTGTTTCTAATACAGCTGGTTTATCATCCACATAAACATCTAAAGCTAGCTCTTTAATGATCGCCACTTTCTCCGTGTCCTGCATTCCGCAGAAAAAATGACCTGCTGTGATTGGAAAACCTTGTGCTTTCATCCAAGCTTGTGATTGCTCACAATACTGTTTTGGACGTGAAGTAATATAATAAATCTCATGTCCTTGCTGTGCCAAAGCTTGAAGTGTCTCGAGTGCTCCCTCAAAAGAAGGACAATCCGTAAAATAAATTTCCTCTAATGAACTATTCCACATTGCTGACCCTTCAGCATCTGTTAATCCAAAAGGTTCATGAATTTCAACTCTTTGCAAAGCTTGAAGTGCCTCTAGTGCAACATTTTTACCAAGTTTTTTATTATAGAGCGCAAAGGCATGTGCTCGTAAATCAATAAGTGTATCATCTATATCAAAGCCAAATTTCATGTTGTTTTTCTTCCCTTCAAGAAGCCTTGTTGATGAAGTTAGTCGCAAATGTTTGTTCTTTTTCAATTTGCGTCGCTAATACTTCCTCAATGGCCTGCTCGCGCATTTGTTGAAAATCTTGTACGTTAAAATGAGCAAGCGTATCTTTATTTAAAAGTGCAGCAAGACAATCTGCATCCTTAAGTGCACTATTGAGCCCAAATGCTCCAGTTGGAGTCATCGTGTGAACAGCATCCCCTAATAACACAAGCCCCTTTGTCCCCCAGCAGTTACAATGACTACTGAATACGTCGAGCAATACAAAGTCTTGCCAAGATCGTATATGTTCCTTAACAGTATCGGATAGTTCCGGAAATTGCTCTGAAAGCTGTTGGATAAATGGTGTAAATGCATTTTTTCTAAGCTGAGGAAAACTTCCTTGTTCAATATTCCAGCCGATTTGAATGAACCCACCTACCTGCGTAAACAACGATAGCTGTTTATCCTCTATTAATGCCATTTTAATCGATGGCTCCCATCCTCGGGGTGCAGGAATTTTTGCCCACAATAAATCAAAACCATGCTTATGCTTTTGAATCTCTATATGCGCTTGCTTACGAATCGTAGAGTAACGACCATCAGCACCGATAATTAACTGACTACTAATTTCAATTGTTTCCCCATCTTTTGATGCAATGACCCCCGTATATCTACCCAAAGAATCAACTATGAGCTTCGTTACCTTCGTATTCAGGAGACATGAAAAGTGCGGAAAATGCTGTGTTTCTTGTAAAATTCCCTTTAATAGATTTGCTTGCGGCACATGAATTCCTAAATGGCCTACAGCTTCATCAGGAACAATAGTTTTAAATGCTCTACCTTCTGTGTAATATTCAAGCTTTCTCATACGTAGTATGCCGAGTTCCTCGACTGCATCAAAAAGTTGATGATTTTTTAAAACAGTTTCGCCCTCTTCATTTAAATGCTCACCGCGAAATGCCTGCCCTAGTGCTGCGTTTTGTTCCAGCAGTATTACGGAGAGACCTTTTTTCGCTAGTAAGTGCGAAAGAAGTGTTCCACCTGGCCCAGCCCCTACAATACAAACATCTGCTTGATAATTCACTTTTCTTCACCTATCTTTGGGTAAGCAATGATTCGTAAATCTTGCCCAACCTGCTCAAACGAAGCAAATTCTACATCCCAAGCTTCATCCATAGAAGATGGATTGTGACCAGCAATCGGTGTTAAAGATAAACGACCGCCGAGAATCTTTGGCGCTATGTAAATTACATATTTGTTAATAGCACCTTGCTGTAAAAATGAAGAGTTGATCGTACTTCCACCCTCTACTAAAATATCCGTAATGCCATATTGATATAGTTTTTCAAGCATATCATCAACAACAAGCCCCTCAGATGCATGTCGAACTGGCAATACAGTTACGCCTTTTTCCTCAAATGCCGTTATTTTTTCTGGATTGGCATTCTCACTACATACAATAATTGTTTTCGCTTCTTCTACATTTAGGACATTGGCATGTGCCGGTGTACGAAGTGAGCTATCCATAATAATGCGTACTGGATTTTTTCCGTAATCTTCTTTTAATCTTGTCGTTAAGGATGGATTGTCAGCTAAAACAGTCCCAACCCCAACTAAAATACCATCCACTTCATGACGAATTCGGTGAACATCCTCACGTGCTGCCTCACCAGTTACCCACTTGGAGTGTCCCGTATGGGCAGCTATTTTCCCATCTAAAGTCATCGCATATTTTGAAATAATAAATGGTCGTTTTGTTAGCATATTGTGAATAAATCGTTCATTTATACGGCGAGCTTGTGCTTCTAAAACACCCACCTCTACCTCAATACCCGCATCTCGTAACAACTGAATACCACGTCCAGCAACAGCAGGATTGGGATCTTGCATCGCTACAACAACACGACTAACTGCAGATTCCTTCACTAAATTTGCACAAGGAGGTGTTTTTCCATAATGCGAACATGGCTCAAGGGTTACATAAAGTGTAGCACCTTTCGCATGTTCTCCAGCCATACGGAATGCATGCACCTCTGCATGTGGTTCACCTGCTTTTCTGTGTAAACCCGTTCCAACAATTACACCGTCTTTTACGATTACAGCCCCTACTAGTGGATTGGGATTCGTATTTCCTTTTGCACTAGCTGCTAAATCAAGTGCTAGCTGCATATATTTTTCATCTGTTGTCATCGTCGTTTCCTCCACTCACTTCTCTTCGCGCAAATGTCCAGATTTCTCTACTTTCGTGTCTAAATAAAAACGATTTGTCTCCGTTAATCCTCCCCATAATGGGACATGTCCTTCTGCTGCTAAACCATGCGCCTGTAATGCGGCAAGCTTCTTCGGATTATTCGTAATCAGTGTAACTGGTTTTGAACGCAGTGCAGCTAACACAGCCATGGCATCTTCATAAGAACGGGTATCGTCTGAGAAGCCAAGTGCATGGTTTGCTTCAACCGTATCTAACCCCTCTTCCTGTAATAAATAAGCAAGCGATTTCGAGAATAGCCCGATTCCACGACCTTCATGATCTGCTAGATAGAAAATAGCACCGCAGCCATGCTCCACAATCATTTTCATCGATTCATGTAATTGATAACCACAATCACAGCGCTGGCTTCCAAAAATATCACCTGTATGACAAATGCTATGCATACGAATTAAAGCATTCTCTGCATGTGCAAAATCTCCATAAACAAGCACTGATGACTGTTGTAAAAAAGCTAAATTTGCAGATGCTAATCCATCAATAATTTCTTCTTTAGATTGATTTGCCCCTACTTTTAACCAGTTATACCACTGAAATGTCGCAGAAAATTCACCCTGTGTTACCGGTAATTTTACTGGACCAACTAGGCAAATGCTTTCAGATTCAGATTGCTTCACGATCGTCATTTTGTCTTTCACTATATCCAAAACTTTAGTAGTAATTGTCATATTTTCTCCAACCTTCTATTGTTTAACAGCTAGCTTCTACTAACTGAGCACTTGTATTTTCACATCACTTACATAACGTAACCTAGTTTATAATAATAACTAATAACTGTCAAACTACAGCTCTTATTCTATTAAAAATAATTAATTAGAAACAAAAACTGCTACATTACGTTGTAATCATATACTAATAGCTTATGGAGGTGCTATTTTTTCTGTGCAGGCTAGTCTATAATAAGCTGTGGTAACCGTAATGATGAAAGGAAGTTAAGAATGCAATTTGAAAAAAATGTTCAGGTGAAGCAGCCAAAATATCAACAAATAGCTGTCGACCTAGCCTCAAAAATCGTGGAAAGAAAATATAGAATTGGCGATAAAATATACGCAAGATCTTCTCTAGCTAGCCAATACAATGTCTCTTCGGAAACTGCAAGAAGAGCGATTGCCGTTTTGCAAGACTTGGAAATTGTGGAAGCAACTAAAGGTAGTGGGGTTATTATCATCTCATATGAAAAGGCTGCATATTTTGTCCGACAATTCCAGGATGTTCAATCTGTCCATGAACTACAACACGAGCTTATGACTAGCATTCAGAAGCAGCACCAAGAATTAATAAATCTACAGGAAAAGACTAAACAACTTATTAGTCGAACTGAACATTTCCGATCCGTCAATCCATTTATCCCATATCAATTAGAGATGACAGCTGAAAGCCCTTGTATCCAACAAACAGTACAGGAATTGAATTTTTGGCAAAATACATCTAGCACGATTGTCGGAATTCGTCGTAAAAATGAATTATTATTATCACCTGGTCCATATGTGTCATTGGAAGAAGGAGATATCCTTTACTTTATAGGTAATGATGAAAGTTTCGCTCGAGTTCAGAGCTTTTTATATCCAAATTAAAATCCGCTTAAGCGCTGATATAACAGCGTTTAAGCGGATTTTTTGTTATTTGTCGATTTGACAGAAGTAACAACTCTTTGTTAGGGTTAAGTTGTTACTTGTTTATATTTGGGTATCAATATCCTCAAATAGTATTTATCTTCATTCAGTGTGTGTCCAAACGCCTACTGAAATAGAAGAACTAAGCCTAAAAATGTCAAGGACAGTGGCATTTTATCTGTGCGTAAGTGAAGCAATACCATTTACGCCAAGGCGAAATTGATCTACGAAAGGAGTGGTTCTATTGGAAAAATTAAAAGTGGAACATGTTTCTAAAGTTTTCGGGAAACATATTCCCCAAGCATTAGAACTCGTCAAGCAACAAAAAAGCAAGACTGATATCTTAAAAGAAACAGGTGCAACAGTTGGTGTATACGATGCAAGCTTTACTGTAAATGAAGGTGAAATCTTCGTCATCATGGGATTGTCAGGAAGTGGAAAGTCAACGCTTATCAGACTTTTAAACCGACTTATCGAGCCTACAAGCGGAAATATTTATATCGACGGAGAAAATATTTCTAAAATGGGCAAAGAGAGTTTACGTAATGTAAGAAGAAATAAAATGAGTATGGTCTTTCAAAACTTCGGTTTATTCCCCCATCGTACACTTCTTCAAAATACTGAATATGGCCTTGAAATTAGAGGCATCTCTAAAGAAGAACGACAAGCCAAAGCAGAGCAGGCTCTCGAAAATGCTGGCTTACTTGCTTATAAGGACCAGTATCCAAGTCAATTATCAGGTGGTATGCAACAGCGTGTTGGATTAGCACGTGCACTTGCAAACGACCCTGAAATATTACTAATGGATGAGGCTTTTTCTGCACTCGATCCATTAATTCGGAAAGAAATGCAAGATGAGCTACTCGATTTACAAAGCACAATGAAAAGAACAATTTTATTTATCACGCACGATTTGAATGAAGCATTACGTATTGGTGACCGTATCGCTATTATGAAAGATGGCTCAATCATTCAAATTGGTACTGGAGAAGAAATTTTAACAAATCCTGCAAATGATTATGTTAAAACCTTCGTAGAAGACGTCGATCGCTCTAAAGTATTAACAGCTGAAAATGCCATGGTTCGACCTGTATATGTCAATGTAGATGTAGATGGACCAACCGTAGCACTTAAACGAATGCGAGAAGAAACGGTTAGTTTACTAATGGCTGTTGACAAAAACCGACATTTAAAAGGCTATATTACTGCTGACGACGCACGAGCTGCAGCTAAAAGACAAGAACAAACGGTACATTCAATCGTTCAATCTGAAATATCGACCGTTCCACCAGATATGCTTTTACAGGATATTTTAGGTATGATTCATAATTCTCCTACTCCTATTGCAGTTGTAAAAGATGAGCGCTTACTTGGTGTTCTCATCCGGGGCGTTGTCATCGAAGCACTTTCAACTAGCGATGAGGAGGTAGTTGCAGATGAGTAATTTTTTAGACAATATACCAGCTATACCAGTGGGACCGTGGGTAGAATCAGCTATGGACTGGTTGACGAGTAATTTTTCAGTGTTTTTTGACTTGATTCAAAAAAATGGAAAACTACTCATGAATCAGGTCACTGATTTATTAGTTAGCATTCCTCCGATTATTCTTATTTTACTTATTGTCATTTTTGCCTTTTTCGTTACTGGCAAAAAATTCGGACTTGCAACGTTTTCATTACTTGGTTTGTTATTTATCTATAATCAAGGCTTATGGACACATCTTATGGAAACAACTACGCTCGTGCTCTTCTCAAGTATCATCTCAATCATTTTAGGTATTCCACTTGGCATTCTAATGTCCAAGTCAACAGTAGCTGAAAATGTGATTAAACCGATACTCGATTTCATGCAAACAATGCCTGGCTTCGTGTACTTGATTCCTGCCGTTGCCTTCTTTGGTATCGGGATAGTCCCTGGCGTATTTGCATCCGTTATTTTTGCCTTACCACCTACTGTACGTATGACGAACCTAGGAATTCGCCAAGTACCAAAAGAATTGGTAGAAGCTGCGGATTCATATGGTAGTACCTCAAGACAAAAACTATTTAAAGTGGAAATCCCTCTTGCCAAATCAACTATAATGGCCGGGATCAACCAAACTGTTATGCTATCACTTTCAATGGTTGTAACTGCTTCAATGATTGGTGCACCTGGTCTAGGTCGCGAAGTATTAACTGCACTACAACGTACACAAGTCGGAAATGGCTTTGTTGCAGGTTTAGGTCTTGTTATTTTCGCCATTGTTATAGACCGCTTAACGCAAAGCTTTAATAAGAAGAAAGCCGTATAGAAAAACACGGAAATTAGCAACGATTTGTAGTTTGATACAAAACTATTAATATATGAAGGGAAGATTCGATGAAACTGAAAACATTAACTAAATTAGGAATGGCTTTAGGGCTTGGCTTTTTGCTAGCTGCATGTAGTGGGGATGATTCAAGTAAGAGCGATGGTAACTCAAAGGACGTCGATTTAGCCTACGTTGAATGGGATACAGAAATTGCTTCCACTAATGTAGTTGGGCAGGTGCTAGAGGATTTAGGTTACAATGTAACATTAACACCACTCGATAATGCAATTATGTGGGAAGCTGTTTCAAAAGGTGAAGCAGATGGAATGGTTGCTGCTTGGTTACCAAATACACATAGCCAACAGTACGAAAAATATAAGGATGATCTTGATGAGCTAGGCGAAAACCTTGCTGGTGCCAAAATAGGTCTAGTAGTACCAAGCTATATGGACGTTAATTCGATCGAGGATTTAAAAAATCAAGCAGATCACACAATTACGGGTATCGAGCCTGGTGCTGGGATTACAGCTGCTACAGAAAAAGCTTTAGACGAATATGATAACTTAGCAGATTGGAATCTAATAACATCTTCATCTGGTGCTATGACAACTTCTCTTGCTAAAGCAATTAAAAATAAAGAAGACATCGTCGTGACTGGCTGGTCTCCTCACTGGAAATTCGCTAAATATGACCTTAAATATTTAGAAGATCCAAAAGGAATTTTTGGTGGAGAAGAAACAATTAACACATTCGCTCGTAAAGGGTTAAAAGAAGATAAACCAGATGTATATTCTGTACTAGATAACTTCCATTGGACTTCAGAAGACTTAGAGAGCGTTATGCTAGAAATTATGGATGGCAAAGACCCAAAACAAGCTGCTAAAGATTGGGTTGAAGCCAATGCAGACAAAGTTGCTGAATGGACGAAGGATGTAAAAAAATAATTTATAAAAATGGACGGACAACTGACAAAAAGTTGTCTGTCTTTTTTATTGGTTTTTCTCATCTTATTTGAAGAACATTAAGGCTACTCTATAAAAACCTTTCCCCGTAATGAACAGAATACGAATATTTAACGTCTACTGAGTAAATTTTTATATCTCCTAAACACCACAAAAAAATCAAATATTTGAATATATTAAACAGCTTTTTTTAAAGCAACAGCGAATTTTTGCCGTTGAGTAGGATAAAAAAACACCCGCAGCGATTAGACCGCTGCGGGGTGACTATTAATAGTATTAACTAAGATAATAATTTCAAAGATATCGCTGCACCTAAAACAAGAGTAATGCAAACAATACGTCTCCAATCCTTGGATTCATTGAAAAACACCATACCGAGTAATGCACCACCTGCCGCTCCAATTCCTGTCCAAATGGCATATGCTGTCCCCATTGGCAATGTTTCCATGGCATATGCAAGACCAGCAAAGCTCAAGGTAAATACGAAAATCAATAACATCAAATTTTTAATACTTTTAGTATCATTATATTTACTAATCATATAAACACCCATCATCTCACATAGCCCCGCAACTACTAATGCAACCCATGCCATTATTCATTCACCTCTTTCTCTTTAGGCTCCCCGGTCACAAGCTTTAATCCGACGACCCCTGCAAGTAAAACGACGATACATAAAATTTTAGCTAATTTCCATGGCTCTCCGAACAGTAAGCTATCCGCACACACTGTACCCGCTGTCCCCAAGCCTACGAACACTGCATAAACAGTGCCGACCGGTAAGCTTTCTCCAGCCTTAATTAGTAAATAAAAGCTAATAAAAATTGCAATAGCAGTACCAAGCCATTCAACTACACTTCCTGCATGCTTTAAACCTATAACCCAACCAACTTCAAAAAAAGCAGCAATTACGACACTTACCCATTGTTTGTTCATTGCGAATTCCTCCATTTTATTGTTAAACACGGATATTGAGCGGTTTTCTGACCTACCTGATCACTTCTCTGAGCTACCCGATCACTATCGCTGCATACCTGATCACTTCTTCGGCAAACCCAATCAGTTCTCTGACCTACCCGAGCACTTCACTCTGTCTACCCCTGAACTATGAAACTCCCTTCCCTCAGTAGCCAAATAAAAAAAGCCTAAGAAACACTGCGTAAACAGTATCTCCCAGGCTTTTATCCTTCCGTGTCACAAAATCAATTTTGTGGTTTTCTCTCGGACCAGACTAGCATTTGCTACGGAACCCTAGAAAACTATCCTATTTGTTTATGCTATTAGTATAGCAAATTATTCAGTCATTTTCTAGTCGTACGTAACCAACTTTTTCAACTAGCGCTTGCCCCTCATCTGATAGAATCCATTGTCAACCAATTAAAAATCAAACAAACAAATAGTATGAATAAACATATTGGAACGGTTAATAATAATCCCTTAAAATGTAGCCCTCCACTTAAAATTAAAGACAGCCCAACTACCCCTGTGAAAAATAGTAACCCTATGAGTATAAACAGTGACTGTAACACCTTCATAATCATTCGGCTCGACCTCCAAAAGTGGGATTTTACACCAGTATATTTATAATAGATTATTCTCAGAAGATAAACAATAATGTATTCAGAAAATTATGTTAAAATAAAACATAGTATTGTAAGGAGGTATTACATATGGCAATTGATAAAGTACGTAAGCATTTAGCGCAATGGAATGCGGAACACAAAATACAGGAGCTCAACGAAAGCTCGGCGACCGTGGAACTAGCAGCACAGGCACTCGGGTGCGAGCCTGAACGCATTGCGAAATCCTTATCATTTCTCGTAAACGATGGAGCGATATTAATTGTCGCAGCAGGCGATGCCAAAGTCGACAATGCAAAATATAAAACTGTCTTTGGTACAAAGGCCAAGATGCTTGGAAAAGATGAAGTACTCGAAAAGATCGGGCACGATGTAGGTGGTGTTTGTCCTTTTAGCGTGAATGAGGGCGTTGCTATTTATTTAGATGAATCACTCAAACGCTTCACAACAGTATTCCCTGCATGTGGTAGCAGTAACTCCGCCATTGAGCTTACTATTTCTGAACTAGAAACCTATACACCATATCAGGAATGGATTGATGTATGCAAAGGCTGGAACGAGTAACAGGGCAAAAAATCGGCGAAACTTGATAGAAAGTCTCGCCGATTTTTATCTTTAGTAATGGTTATTGTTGCTAACGAATCTTCAGCTATGATTACGCTCAGGCGGAATTGCTTTAGCTTTCTTCCCTATATCCAACGGCTAAACAGTGAGAATCCCATTCTGTAATTTGATTGCCTACTCTACAAGATAAACCACACGCACGATTATCAGCGATAAATGAGCCGATTAACCATTTCTTTGTTTGTAAACCTTCCTTTAGCTTTATCGGTATAGAGGGCATTTCTACATATTGCTGATAAATAAACAAATTATCATCATAATGGGTGTACGCAGAGGCATTCGTTTTCGTACCATCCTTATTTATTCGGCACTGCTTTTCTTCCATATGTCATAAAGCGCCATACCTTTTCAAATGGTCCCATTTTAAAGAATTTGAACCAGATGACACTAAAGATAATTTGAATGACAAAAGTGAGGGTTGCAATGATTACTACATCAGAAGGAGAAACAACTTCAAGCCCCATTGAAGAAATAATAGCTAAGCCAATAAAGCTTTGAGCTAAATAGTTTGTAAATGCCATTTGCCCAACTCGTCCAATTGGCTTAAGCAGCTTTGCAATTTTCTTATTCTCTAACAAAACAAATAGACAAGCTAAGTAAAAATACGTTGTCGGAATTACACCTAAACCAATAATTAATTGTAGATTTTGATCATCTCCTTTAGAGGCAAACCAAATCCAAAACGAAATACCTACAAAGAATGGCAAGGTCACAAATTGTATCCACTTTATTTGTTTAGAATATTCACTTACATGACTAATCCAATCAGCTTTTGCAACTAAAAAACCAGTTAAAAACATGATGAAAATAGTAATTGCATCATTTCCTAATAAACCAAAAACAGTAGAAAAGGCTTCTTGATTTGGCATCAATATTTGTCCAAGAATGCACAGGATATGAACAGTAATAATCGCAAATAGCCATTTACTAATCGTTGAAATCTTTGCATGATAAAAAGGTATTAGTAAAAAACCTATTACTGCATAAATAGCTAGGATTGATCCCCAGAAAACAAATATATGAACAATGCCAATTAATAATAAAGCTAGTAAGCGTCTTGCAAAACGCCATCTTGGCTTATCCCCACGCGCTTCAGCACGTGAAGCAAAAATATAAAAACCTACACCAAATAGGAATGAAAAAATCGAAAAGAATTTCTTCTCAATAAAAATATCTATGAGCGTATTAATAATGCCATTAACTCCACTATAGTCAGGCATCGGTCCTCCCTCCACTATTACCTGGTAGGCTGCCACATTTATAAACAAAATGCCAAATAACGCCAGCCCACGAATAATGTCTAAGGAAACGATTCTTTCTTTTTGAGGTACGGATGAATTCATTTTTTAAAACTCCTTATCTTTCAAACTTTACTGCGTTATGACTATCATAGCTTTCCATCCTTACAGTAGTTTTTTTAAAAGCTTACAGGAACCTTACATTTATAGATTTTTCTCATAAGTTAATGTCTTTTTTCACTTACATTAGTTTTTAATCCCCTTCTAAAAGCAAAAATTTCATATTTTATAGTAACAATTATTTCTTTTTAAAAAGGAGAATAGACGATGTACAGACAACGCAGATTTGGTTTTTGCTACCCTGGTTATAAATACTGCGGACCAGGATGCTCAGGACCAGGTAGACCTATCAATGCCGTAGATTCATGCTGCAAATTACACGACGAATGTTATGATCGATATGGTAGAACTAGATATTGCGATGAAATGTTCCAAAATTGCTTACGACCTCAAATGAATGCTAATAATAAAATGGCTAGAGATGCTAGATTATTTTACAATATCTTCGATATGCGCAATCGGTTCTTTTAAGCCATATAGAAAGCTCACGATGTCATTTCTACACCGTGAGCTTATCTATTGTGCTTTTATAAAAAACTGTATATTTTACTGGATTAGTAAAGCCTAACTTAACGCCTAAATGATACGATCCATTGTTATGAATATCACAATCCCAACAAGGCTGTAAATCATTTAGAAGGCAATAATCAACAAATTTTTCTGCAATGAAGCTCGCTAATCCTTTTCCTCTATAATTCGAATCAGTTATTATATCAATCTCTGCAAATTCATGTGATATAAAAATAGAGACGGCTTCACTAATAGTCTTGCCTCCATGCTGCAAGCAGAAACCAAAACCATTTTCAAGGAAATTACTAGTAGAACCCCAGTATTCCTCATAATATTGATCGTCAAATTCTAAACAATGATCAATTTGTTGTTGCTTGATTTTAATGCATTCGTAGTCTAGCGACTCGCGTTTCTCTCTATTGTTATAAGTACTTCTATCAAAGCTAAAAGTGTATCTTTCTAATTTATTCACATAATCGTTTAATCGTTGCTCAATTTTAACGCTCCATTCATCTGAATAAGAGAATAATGTGAAACGTTTACTTTCCTCAATAGATTCTTGTAGTAAAGCCGCGAGTTTACTTATAACTTGCTCGCTGGATGAATCACCATATACATAGTATATTCCTGATTTGGTTTGAAATAGTAGTGAGTGAAAGCTTTCATCGTCGGCATAGACAGCACCTTCTATTACTTGACCTAGAATACTGTAGACAAATGTTGGTGCCCTTTCTATTGTTTCTTTGATAATCGAATAATTCTCGGTCGTTACCTTGAACATTATCATTCCCCTATTCTTTTGTATCTCTTCATAAAGCATAACATTTTAGCAATTACTAGTTTTATTGTATAATAAATACACGAAATTTGAAGGGACTGAATTATGCGCAGATAGCAATATTTTTCATCCAATCTTAAATCAATTATGCCTCGGCATAATTGCGTCCGGAGGCTTTGGGCCAACATGATGTTGGTCACTCAGTCGTTGCCACAGGACGTGGCGATCTTAGACTGAGTTCCTCTATTTCAGCGGGTGTTTGGACACCCTCTGAAAAGTAGCTTTAATCCGCATACATCTCACACCTATAGAGGTGGGAGACTTCTGCTGAAAGAAGTTAAACAATTGGAGGTAAAAGTATTGATAGAACAAATTCACACAAAAAGATTATATTTACGAAAAATGAAGATGGCGGATACACATAGTTTATTTAAAATTTGGTCAGACCCAGAAGTTACAAAATTTATGAATATCACCAATTTTACTCACGAAGAACAGACGAAGGAAATGATTGAGCTTTTTGATCAATTGGCTGAGGAGCATAAAGCTATTCGCTTAACCATTATTGAGAAGGAATCAAATGAGATTATCGGCTCTTGTGGATTCAATTCATTTGACGTAGAAAGAGCTACTGCAGAAATAGGCTATGACCTTGCTAAAGCTTATTGGGGAAAGGGCTATGCACCAGAAAGCATTTCGGCCCTGATTGAATTTGCTTTCACCACTTTAAACATAAATAGAATTGAAGCAAAAGTAGAGCCTGGTAATAGTAATTCTATAAAAGTAGTAGAGAAATTGAATTTTACTTTTGAAGGAACATTTCAAGAATATGATGAATCAAAAGAATCTTTTTATGACGTAAATGTTTATTCTTTCTGTAAATAGATAAATGTAAAAAATAAAAGCCAAGAATGTTATCTATGAACATTCTTGGCTGCTTGCATTTCTGTTACTTAATCGGAATCCAAATTTCTGAATAAAGGTCAGGACTAAATGGATCTTCGTCCGAGTACACTTCCAGCTCAGCTGTGCCAGTAGGCTCATACGGATTAGATGGGAACCATTCAGAGTAAATTTGTTTCCACGTTTTTTGCATAGCATCCGGCATAGGACCATGTACTTCAAACACAACCCATTTTGATGCTGGTACTTCCATAGCCATCAGATTTTCTGGGACATTCCCGATATGATCCGTTGCAATCCAATAATCCATAAAACCATTTTTTTGTTCACTAGCATTTGGTACACAGACACCAAGTACCCCTTTAATATCTCCATTATTTAATGAAAATAATTGTTGATCCATCCCTTCACCGTTAATTTCATCCCAAAATTTAGGGATTTCTATCGTATTCTCACCATTTTGATGATTATACGTTCTTTTTACCCCTACCACTTGAAACTTTTCTTTTTCTACGATTTTATACTTCATTGGTTCTGCTCCCTTCAGGCTTACCTGGATAACCAGGCGATTGTATGATTGTAGTTGTCCTTGCTTCTTTCTTGCTTCACTAGGCGTTATGTGATGCTGCTTACGAAATGCCTTTGTGAAAGCTTCAGGAGAGTCGTAGCCATATTTGTAGGCGAGATCGATTACTTTTTGCTCTGTATTTATTAATTCCTGTGCAGCTAATGTTAACCTTCTCCGTCTTATATAATCTGCAATAGACATATCCGTTAAAATCGAGAATGTCCGTTGAAAATGAAAGACCGAAGAATTTACCTCTCGTGCGATTTGCTCCATTGTGATGTCATCTAATAAATGTTCCTCGATGTAATTAATTGCTTTTTGAATCGACTCAATCCAACTCATTGCTCTCACTCCTTGCTTATAGCTTAAAACATCAGAATTAGTTATTCCTGTCTTTTTATGCTAACTTTGGACTGGTAAAAATGAAAGCTTTATTTTTATTGGCTCATCTCCCAAAGTCAGGGATGACATTTGTTAATACGTATGCCATGCAAATAGGTTTATTGGAGTGTAGACTGGGCGACTCCTCGGGGATCAGCGATAGAGGAACGAAGGCTAAAACCATCACATCCTGTGATAACGCCTTCGTGACCAACATCGTGTTGGCCCGAGACCCTGCAGCGAAGCGGGAGGGGAACGAAGGCTAAAAGCATCACGTCCTGTGATAACGCCTTCGTGACCAACATCCTGTTGCCCCGACGCCCCCAGGAAGCTTTGCTCTGTGCGAAAGCGTAGTGCTAACGTAGCGACAGCAACAAATGTTTTCTGTAGCGAAAGCAAAGCGGCAGCTACAAAGCGCCCAGTCGGAACGGAAATCAACCCCACGTTATGATGAGCCATTTAATTTACAAAATCGGTATCATTTGATAAAAATAGAAGTAAAAGGTGGAATCGGATTGGAGGTTTTGATATTGGTTAAATGGCAAGGGGCTGCAGGAATATGCTTCAATGAGGACAATCAAATATTGATGGTTTTACAGGGGACTAAAGAAGAAGTAAAAACATGGGCAGTACCATCGGGAGGAAAAGAAACTGCTGAAAGTTTTGAGAGGTGTTGTATTCGTGAACTGTATGAAGAAACAGGATATGTAGTAGACATCATCCGAGAAGTGTTACATAAAAATAATGATGCAGTGGAAGTTCGATATTTTGAGACGATCATTACTGGTGGACAAATGATGATACATGATCCCGATGAATTAATTTATGAAATTGCATGGAAATCAAAAGATGAATTACTCGATTTAACATTATCCTTCCCTGAAGATAGGCAATTTCTTTTATCATTATTTCAATAATTGAATCGTCATGCATTATGATCAATAGTAGCAGGGAGATACCTATGGACAACAAAGATTAGAAAAGTATACTTAGTGTTTGGCATTACCTCTCAAGGGTATTTCCCTTTCACCCACGGGTAACCACTTACTTATATCGATTATTTAATTTTTACTTTTTCAACGACCGCTTCGTATATCGATCCATCATCGATTTTAATATATTGATTTTTCGCTTCCTTACAATAGCCTTCTTTTTCTAGAAAATCCTTTAGCTCAGATTTCTTAGCAAATATTTTTTCAATGACATTCTGCTTCACTTCAAATTCATCTGTTCTTTTAGCAATGGTTACCCAATATATTTTTGACAAGGTGTGTCCCCCTTTTAATCAATTATTTATAAATAATTAAAGCTGAATGTATAACTGTATGCTCCCCTATATATAACGTATTATATTTAATATCCACTATTAAATAATCGCTCAAATCCAGTAATGCGTTATTAATATCATGTTCAAATTGCACAATATCATTGTTTTGGATCGTTACAACTTGAGTAGCTTGCGTCATACATTTTCCCCCGTTTCTTCTAATCATAGGTCAAAAGGAAGTAATTGTCACAACAAAATGTTTTCGTTGTAAAACACCTTAGTCCCCTTTAAATTAAAGTAGTTCATCTCTTTCTCTAGTTAATAAGAAATCAAATAACCCTAGAGATAATAATTCACAAGGCTATATTCCCTCCCTTTTCCCATTGATAAGAAAAGCAAATAACCATTTATATGGTAAAATAGAATGTAAGAGTTTGGGATATTCCCTATTTAGAATACAAACATTAAATTAAAGAGTTACAACAATATACTAAATTAATATGTCTAGCATTCATGATTAATCTTCATTAGAAAGTAGGTTTTTTTTTGAAAATTACTGTTATCCTCGAAAATACGAAGTTCGATAAAAAATTAACAGCAAAGCATGGTTTATCATTGTATATAGAGACCGAACAACTGAACATTATTTTTGACTTAGGTCCCGATCACTCTTATATAAAAAATGCACAAGCATTAGGTATCGATTTAAACAAAGCGAATGCAGTAATTATTTCACACGGGCATTCTGATCATATTGGAGGATTAAGTTATTTGGATGAAGTAAATAAACATGCTCCCATTTATTTGTCTTCGAATGCATTAGAATCACATTGGTTAAAAATTGGACCTTATTATCATAATGTAGGTGCAAAGGATACAATAAAAAATTTCGATCATCGTTTGAAGTTTATTTACGATGATATAGAACTTACAAAGGGAATTCATATTATTCATTTAGAGCCCACAAATGAATATACGAACAATCTTTATAAAGGGGATAAGAAGGAATTAGATGATTTTAATCACGAAATCGTGTTAGTGATTGAAAACGAAAACGAGTTAGTATTATTTAGCGGTTGTAGTCATCATGGAATTGTAAACATAACTAAAACGATAACTAAAAAATTTCCAAATAAGAATATCAACGCTATTATTGGGGGATTCCATTTAATTGATCTCCCCATAGTTAACACTTTAGGAAAGTCAAGAGAAGAAGTAATCTCAATTGGTAATACATTAAACGAAATGGAGATTGACTGTATTTATTCTTGCCATTGTACTGGAACAAAAGGATTTAATATTCTCAAAACCGTTTTAAAAGAAAAATTACAATCCTTTAAAACAGGACAAGTTATTGAGCTTTAGGATCAAAAAAAGAAGTGTCGGAGCCCCAAAGCTCCAACACTCCTCGTCTAATACATTCTTAAATATTCTTCCCGCTCCCAGTTATGGACACGTGTGCGGTATTTATTCCATTCTATTTCTTTAGCAGCAGTGAATTTTTCAAAGATATGGTCTCCAAGTGCTTCACGTATGATATGATCCATTTCGAGTTCAAGGAGTGCGTATTCCAATGACGACGGGAGACTATCGATACCATCCAATTCACGTTCAGCTCGTGACATTTTATAAATATTTCGATTTACGGCATCCGGTGGTGTGAGATTTTTGCGAATTCCATCGAGCCCAGCTGCTAAAATAACAGCCATTGCTAAATAAGGATTTGCTGCCGGATCGACAGAACGAAGCTCGATACGTGTTGATAATCCTCGCGCAGCTGGAATTCGAATAAGTGGTGAACGGTTTTGTGCAGACCATGCTACATAGCAAGGAGCCTCATAGCCCGGCACTAATCGTTTATAGGAATTAACAAGTGGGTTTGTGACAGCTGTAAAACCATGTACATGTTCTAGTATTCCTGCCATAAAGCTACGCGCCGTTTCGCTTAATTGCAATTCTGCATTTTCATCATAAAATGCATTTTTATCCCCTTCAAATAACGATAAGTTGAAGTGCATTCCAGAACCGTTAACACCAAATAGCGGCTTTGGCATAAACGTTGCGTGCAGTCCATGCTGTGCAGCTATCGTTTTTACAACAAGCTTAAACGTTTGAATATTATCACATGCTTCGATAGCATTGGCATATTTAAAGTCGATTTCATGTTGACCAGGTGCAACCTCATGATGAGATGCCTCAATTTCAAAGCCCATTTCTTCTAGCTCTAATACAATATCACGTCGACAGTTCTCCCCTAAGTCAGTTGGGGCTAAGTCGAAGTATCCACCACTATCATTTAACTCGAGCGTTGGATGCCCTTTTTCATCTAGCTTAAATAAGAAAAACTCTGGCTCTGGCCCTAAATTAAATGAGCTAAAACCTAACTCCTCCATCTCCTCTAAAACCCTCTTCAGATTGGAACGGGGGTCGCCTTCAAACGGTGTACTATCTGGTCTAACAATATCACAAATAAAACGGGCCACTTTGCCTTTCTCCGCAGTCCATGGGAAAATGACGAATGTATCACGGTCAGGACACAAGTACATATCTGATTCTTCAATGCGTACAAATCCTTCAATCGATGAGCCATCAAACATAATTTTATTGTCCAACGCTTTGTCTAATTGACTAACTGGTACTTCAACGTTTTTTATTGTTCCTAATATATCAGTAAATTGTAGGCGAATGAATTTCACATTTTCTTCCTTAACACGACATTTAATATCTTCTTTTGTATAATGTTTCATTTCCCACCACTCCAATGTAATTTTAGTTTACACAATTCTTTTACAACTGCTTTTAAAATACATCACAAGGATGAAAAACACAATATCTATGTAAGGTTTTCTTACATACATTTTATCGAATATACTCATCTTTTTATCAGATAAATAGAGTTATCCTATCTTTCTGCATAAAGTCTTTAGACTCACCCTGATATTGCTTTGTAAAAAAGGTTGATTATTTATAATAAAGGTTGATAAAGATCACCTTTTCAGTATTTTTCGAAGTTTAGCTTGTAAAAAATTTTACTTAAGCTAACAGGACAGTATAGTCGAATAAGAAGAAGTATTATTTCGGACATTTGTTATTTTTTTACGCCAAACTTACGAATGGCGAATTGTTGCTGAATCTGCATTTTTTTGAAAGGGGAAGTAGAAGTGTTTAAAAAAGCTATAATTTCAGGAATTGTATTTAGTTCAATTTTGTTAGTTGGGTGTAATGGAGAGCCCGAAGTGAAAGTAATAGATGCTCCGAATGATGCAAATTTATTTCCAGAGTCAGAATCAAATTTATTATCAGAATTACATAATGAAATAATAGAATCTATTACAGAACAAACGGAATTTGATAGTGAGTCAATAGCAATAATGATAGGTGGTAATCCTGTTAAAGGAATTATTGATGTATCAGTAGGTTTCCCGAAGAATGTGAAAGTTGATGATACGTTGATTAAACAAATAGTTGAAGATTCTATAAAGAAAATTTCCGAAACAGAAAACGTAACAATTAGTGAAGAAAATATAACAATAAAAATTGAGAAATACTAACGGAGAAGTTCTTAAAGGATACAAACAACCTTTAAGATTGTGAAAAAATGTACTTAAAGTAACGGGTGCTTTCCTCGAAGATCAAAGAGCTGTTTTAGACAGCTCTTTTTTCTTATTATACTAACGGGGCAGTTTAGTGGAAAAAGTTACATATATGAAATAAGGCAATATATTGTTAAGATTTTATAGATCAAACATTCTATGTGAGAATTTCCATAACAAAGAGATTCTGTTTAAATATTTTATTTAGGAAGGATAAAAATGAAGTGTTATATTAAAAACTATACAAAATGCGAATTCATTATTTAAGTTAGCCTACACACACTTGACTTCGTGCATTATTATTTTTTTTGAAAAAGAGGTGAATTAAATGTCAATGGTCGTAACGTTTGCAGAAATATGTATACCAATTTTTTATCTTTATCAAATTATCTTTTTTCTCTTTTTCAGAAAAAAAGAACCTAAAGAATCTTCTTTAAAGCATTATAAATTTACTTGTGTAACCAATTTCTTGATTTTTTGTGCGACTTGTCCATTAGGGTTTTTTATCGGCGTTATGGCAACAGATAGCCCAGATTCGAATTTTGGATTTATTTTAGGGTTTTTATTCATTACTGGTTTACCATTACTATTCTTCACTTGGTCACTAATAGATGTTCTGATTTTACAAAAAGAAGCAACAAATAGATACATAAACTGATGAATTCTAAAAGCAAGTCGAAAAGATTTTGATTATTGGCGTTCAAACAAATTGTTAAAATCGTAAAACCTCTTATTTAACTATAGAGGGGCTTTACTTAAGATCATTGAGTTGCATATGCAGCTCTTTTTTCTTTATTGAACTAACGAAGCAGGTTAGTTGAAGAAGGAAGGATATTATAATTATTAAAAAGAGGCTTAATGGGAGGCGAAATTACACTTGAATAAGACACAAGTAAAGATTTATTTCAGTTTGTTTGGAGATGACTTTCCAATAGATGATGTAACAGAAAAGTTAGAAGTTACACCAACCGACACCTATAAAAAAGGCGATTTAATTCCAAACCGTTCGACTATTATTAGAAAAGAGACAAGTTGGGATTTAGGAACAGGCTACCAATTTTCACTTGATGTAAATGACCAACTAAAACAAATTATAGGTATGCTACAAAATAAGTCATCAATAATTAACGAAATAAAAGAGGCTTATTCCTTGGAGTGTAAATTCTTTATTGTAATTAAAATAGAAAAGGGAAATACCCCTGCTTTATATCTGGATAAAGACATCATAAAATTTGCTTCAAGTATTGAAGCTGAATTTGATGTAGATTTGTATGCTAATCCTTATGATGATTTTGGCGGATAAGAGTATTAACTTTATTGAACTAACGGGGCAGATTAGTTGAATAAGAACTTTGGTTTTCCTTCTTCTGTAAAGTATGTCTTTAATTAAAACCATTTTTATCCAATGAATTGATTATATGCTTTTTGTTAGTATTGTTTATGTAATTATTCATAGGAGTGATAAATATATGGAGCCACTTGTTTACAGAGGTTTTTCAGTTATTCCAGAAACGGAAGCTGATGGTTTTATTTATGGTGATATTACTGACCATTTTTATTTTGACACTGAGGAAGCCGATGGTTGCATATCAGGGGACGGGTTTGTTCAAGCTCCTGATGGGAGTAGAGCAGGAATTGTATGGGAGTTAAATAATGAGCCCTCTGTATCAGTTATTTTTGAACCAGAAGAAGATAGATGGGGAGTTTACAATGTAGGCTTTGTTAAACCAATAAAAACAATGGATGATTTAATATTCAATTTTGGAACAGTAATACCATTGTTAAAAGAGGCGTACTATGATGCTCAATTTAGAAAATAAATAGTAAGTTCTAAAATAAAGGGAACCCTGTATAGGTGTTTCCTTTTAATATAATCAAAAATCAACATTAAAATTTACACAGCCAATATTAAAATCTATGAGGTGAGTTATGGAAAAAATACTGTTGGGCAATTTAACGATTTTCTAGTTCAACTAACGGGGTGCTTTAGTTGAAGAAGGCTCATTTAATTGATCAAACTTTTTTATAAAAATCCCATACTTAGTTAGAAAGATTAACTACATGTTGAGCAATCTTTTTTCAAAATGGAGCTTTTGCATTCGCTGATAAATAAAGGTTGATGGGAATTTTTTAATCAATCTTTATTCTATAGCTACACCTGACAGCATCAAACGTTTACCTGTTGCCCCATAAAAAAAGTAGGTTGCATTCCTTAAATGGAACGCAACCTACTACCTTTAGTATTGCAATAGCATATTTACAAACACAACGATAATTACCGTGGGTACTACTATTAACATCAAAAGACGATACGTTGAATAGAACCCCTGCCCCATGTTACTTCCTATTAACAATTCCTTCTTCACAAATTCTTTATCAACTACATACGCAATAAAGATAGCAATCAATAAATTACCCAAGGGAAGCATTAAGTTAGACACTAAAAAGTCAGTTGCATCAAAAATTGTTTTTCCAAAGATTGATACGTCCGCTAATGTACTTGATGAAAGAGCTGCAGGAATAGCCGCAATAAAGACTACTACGCCTAGTAGCATTGTCAATGCAGAACGAGACATACGCCCTTTCTCAATAAATGCCGCTACGATAATTTCATATAAACTGAAGGAAGAAGTTAGCGTTGCGAATAAAAATAATAATAAAAACATCGCCAAGAATATTTCACCAAATGGCATTTGACTAAACGCTGTTGGCAGAACCATAAATAATAAGCCTGGTCCAGATGCTGGTTCCAAATCAAAAGCAAATACAACAGGGAAAATAGCTAATCCTGCTAAAAACGATACAAGCACAGTGAGAAGAACAACAGAGCCCGCAGAATTCGGTAAGCTTACATCCTTCTTTAAATATGAGCTGTACGTCACAAGACAAGAAAACCCTACCGCTAAGCCAAAGAAGGACTGCCCTAACGCTTCTAATATAGCCTTACCAGTTATATTGGAAAAGTCAGGAAACAAGAAGAATTTAACCCCCTCCATTGCTCCATCTAATGTTAAAGCCCGCACAACAAGCACAATAAACATAATAAATAATAGAGGCATCATCCACTTATTGGCCTTCTCAATACCATTTTGCACGCCAAGTGAAATGACTAGAACATTTACTAGCGTAAACAATCCTAAACCTAGTAATGTAATCCAAGGTGTCCCTACAATTTTACCAAATAGTTCACTAGGGTCATTGGCAGGATCAATAACAGCCCCAGTCACACCAAGGCCACTATATATAAAAATCCAACCTCCCACAACACTGTAAAAAGTTAATAATAAAAAACAGCCGAGCACACCCATACGACCAACCCAAGCCCAGCCTGTTTTCGTCGGTGCAATTTTTTTATATGCAGTCACAGCCTCGGACTGAGTACCACGACCTAAAATATATTCTGATAATAACATCGGTAAACCAATCAACAATGTAAATAGAACAAAAATTAGGAAGAACGCTCCCCCACCACTTTGTCCAGTAACATATGGCAGCTTCCATATTGCCCCTAGCCCGATTGCAGCTCCTGCCGATGCTAAAACAAAGCCTAGTTTACTAGACCACTGACTCTTTTTTTCGCTCATCTCTTCAAACTCCTCTAACATTCTAAACTCTTCCTTATTCTACATGAAAATAATAAACTAGACTAGATTAATTCTAGCTGTTACTTTTGCACAATAATATCCAATTTTCCCATCATTCAATGCATCTTATATAAAAAACCTCGAGCTTTTAACAGCTCGAGGTTTCATCTAAATTATTTTGTTATATACATCGAACGCTGATGATGAATCCATTTACGCATTGTTGTGAATAGTAATGCCATGATGATCGTTATTAAAATACCCTTCACAATGTTAAACGGCAAGATACCAGCTATGATCATTTTATATAGTGAGTCACCTACAACAGGTTCCATACCTAAAAAGTAAGTGTACATAGGTAAAAATACTGCATAGTTTAGAATGCTCATTCCTACTGCCATGATGATTGTTCCAGCAGCTAAACCTCCGACAAGACCTTTAACTGTTTTGACGCGATTAAAAACAAAGCTAACTGGTAAAATAAATAAAATACCTGTTACAAAGTTCGCGATATGTCCTACCGGTACTCCCGTTGGCGTACCTGAGAAAATCCAGTCCAACACATTTTTAAAGAATTCTACTAAAATACCGGCTACAGGTCCCATTGTGATCGCTGCAAGTAATGCTGGCATATCACTGAAGTCCACTTCCAAAAACGCCGGAAATGGCGGAATAGGGAAATTAAAAAGCATTAACAAAAACGAAATACTGCTCAGCATGCCAATCGTAATAAACGATTGAAGTTTAACATTTTTCTTCATAGAAAACTCTCTCCTCTTTGCTGATTCAATCCCGCAAGAAGAAAGGTTACGACCTCAACAATTATTATTATGAAAAAACCCTTATGCAAAAAGAGCATAAGGGAGAATAGGCATGATTAAAGAACGCCACTAATCAACTATTTTTCGAGCTTCCACTGTGGAAATCCACAACGAAAAAACGCTCGTACATAGCTAAATTCATAACAATAAATGACGATCGTACCTCCATCTTCTCCCATCCAGACTTTAACTGTCGGCCTTGGAATCGCACCAAGTCAGCCATGCAAAAAGTTATTTGCACAGGTCGCGGGCTGAAGAGTTTTTAGTAAATCATTCGAGCTAATGAAAGACATTAGCGATTTACAACTCTATTACCGCCGGTCGGGATTTTCACCCTGCCCCGAAGATGAATCAATATTTTTTTGTTTCATAGCCTTACTATAATGAATTATGAAGGAAAAGTAAATAGCTTTGCTTAAAAAAATCCGATTAAACTTGTATGTTTTACAGACACTCGCTAATAGCCTCATAAAGTAAAACTTTAATCGGCAAGGGTTTTCTTTCATCCTCTTTGATCAGCAATCTACACCAATTGAGCTTTTACCGGCCATTTATCTCCCACCTAACGTTGTCTTACTGCCCGTTAAAGTAAGATAAACTAACAAGAGCATTCACGCACATGCAGTGGCGAGAATGCTCCAAAAAATTAACTTATAAAATGACGTTCATTTATTTGTTGTTATGCTATTTATGGCATATATCGTTTATTGGCTCCTACAGGCTTTGGCAAGAAATTTTTCAAATCAAATCCTTCCCAACTCTCCTGCACAATATTGTCTAGCCGTACTTGTTGATCAAAGCTCGCAGCAGTAAGCATCATTGCTTCAATTAATTGGGTTGCACGAGTCACGTCCATTGTCGTTAAATCGAGCGGTTCGTCAAATGTAACAATAACACCTTCCGCTACCTCTTTCACAGTGTATGTTATATTTTCCGGTATGACTGGAACATATGCATCATCATTTTTAACTCGCATATCGGTAAGAGCTTCTGTTACAGTGGAAAAGGTTTTACGAGAATCAGGTGATAAATATTCAGCGCCATTTTCATCTTTATATAAATAATAATTAAAATGATTTGAGCTTGTTAATGCCATTTGCTTACTTGTCTCTTCTTCTTTGGAAAGCGCGTTTGCTGTACCGTCAGGTTTTTCAAATTCAATACTTTTATACTCTGAGTCTGAGAATGTATCTTGTAAAGTCCCTACATATTCTCCAGCATCTTTAGAAGCGACATCATATTCATTTTTCTCCGGCAATACATGAACCAGTTGATCGCCCTTCTCCTTCAATTCTCCTTTATATGGATGATAATCAGTAAAACCATTTGCTTCCTCATCAATTTGCGGCGCATACTTTTCATACATTTGTAATGTTGTAGGATCTTTTTTTCCAAAATCAGTAGCTACTCGTTCATTTGGAATAATATACGTCATCGGTACGCTTTCCTTATCACGATTTGCTAAACCAATATGGAATGCTACTGCATCAGTTAAATCATCTTCATAAACAGATGATCGTAGAGACAGGATCCGTGAATGTTCTGCTACTATGTTAGACTCCATAATATGGTCATGGATAGAGTTATTTGCCGCACGATTATCCTGCATTGTTGAATATTGAGAAGTTTCAGGAGCATTAGCCTGATCCATTTTTACATCATTATTATTCATAAACATTGAGCCTGTAAGTACTGTTAAAGCGAAGACAGCTGCAACACTCATAAAGATTGGCCATTTACGGCCTTCCTTCTTTATTGTCGCACCCTCAGCACCTTTTTGTTGCGTATGAATACCGTGTTGTTCTTGCGATGTTATTTCATCATCATTTGGTTGTTGTAAAGCTTGAAGATGGACATGATCCTGCAAACGAGCATCTGCCAATAATCGATTTAATATTTCTTCTTTCGAACGGCGGTCAGAAAGCTTAGGGGCATTATTCAATATATGTTCCAGTTGGTCATCATCGAATTGATTATGCGTCATTGCCATTTCGCCTCCTGTTCTCTAACCTGTTGTAGCTGTTGCCTTAAAAATTTAATGGCACGATGCTGAGTAGTTTTCACCTTCGCTTCTGTCCAATCTAGTATTTGTGCTGTTTCTGCAATCGATAAATCTTGAAAGTAACGCATAATAATGACCATTTTTTGGTCACCTGTACACTGTTCAAGCACTGATTGAACCTGCATAAATTCATCATTTGCCTGCAGCACGTCTTCGGGTAATGGTGTGGTTGAATGTAGCTGTTCCGTTTCCCAATCAAAATAATCAAGTGAATGTTTTTGGCGTACAGCCTGCTTTCTAAAATGATCAATAGCGACATTTTTAGCAATAGCAAAAAGCCATGTCTTTTCGCTGCTATTACCTGCGAATTTATCATATGAGCGCAATACGCGAACATAAACCTCATGCGCTAAATCCTCAGCAAGTATACGGTTTTTTACTAAATAAATAAGAAACTGGAACACGTCTTGATGATATGCATCGTATAATCGATGGAACACGGAGTCATTCAAAGCACTCCACCCCCGTTCTATTTATATTTGTCGTCTAAATGATCACAGAAGTTACATCCAATTAACACCACTTTATCCGCCGGAGGCTTTGGGCCAACGTGATGTTGGCACTTTTATTCGAATGGTAAATAAAACGTGAAGGTAGTTCCCTCTTTCAGCACACTATCCACCATAATATTGCCCGAATGTGCCTTGACAATATTTCTAGCAATAGCTAAACCTAGGCCAGTTCCGCCTTTAGAACGCGTACGTGCTTTATCTGCTTTATAGAAACGTTCAAAGACATATGGCAGGTCCTCTTGTGGAATACCATGTCCTGTATCCTGGACAGATATTTTGGCAAAGGTCGGCTCTTGCTCAACCTTCACTGTTACTGATCCTTCAGTAGTATGACGAAGAGCATTATCAACTAAATTCGTTAGTACTTGTTCAATCCGATCCTCATCTATACTAATCATAGCTTCATCATTAAACTCACTGTCAAATATCAAACGAACATGCTTCTCTTTTGCAACCTGTGCAAATTTTTGCGTAATACGTTCAAATGTTGAATTTATCGGAAGTTCATCCTTGTAAAGCGTCATATGCCCCGATTCCATACGGGCAAGGTCTAATAAATCTGTTACTAGGCGTCCCATACGCTTCGATTCATCATAAATAATTTTAGTAATCTCATTACGTTCTTCTTGATCTTGAATAAAATCATCATCCATTAATGCCTCTGAATAACCTTGGAGCATCGAAATCGGTGTCCGTAGCTCATGAGACACATTGGCAATAAAGTCTGAACGCAGTTTTTCTAAGCGATGCTGCTCAGTCATATCACGAATAACTGCAACCGCTCCACGGATTGATTCCTCACTATAAAGTGGGCTAATCGTAAACGTATAGTAATTTCCATCCATTTCAATTTCTTCTTCAAGCTTATCTTCAAACATCAGTACATGATCAAGCATATGATAAAGCTCTGGCGGAATTGGCTTCGCACTTTGTGAGCCTTTATTGACGAACCATTTTTGCATTAAACGGTCCGCTGGCGGATTACTTAATAATATTGTACGATCACGATTAAACGTAATAACTGCATCTGTCATCGATGTTAAAATATTGGAAAGCTGTTCATTTTCTTGATTGATCACTTCTAGATTGTGTTTCAATTGACGACCCATTTGATTAAAGGCAACTGCAAGCTGGCCGATTTCATCATTTTGTGTAGTCGGCATCTTCGCTTCAAAATTCCCTCTAGAAATTTCAAACGCCAACTCACGCATTTTACGTAATGGTGACGTAATACGTGACGAAAGGAAAAACGCAAAAAATGTCGTCAACACAAAGGCAATGAAAGCAGATAAAAAGACAATTTTCGTCGTCTCTCTCGATGTTTTATGCAATGCATCTGGACTTTGATAAATAAAGACCGCTCCGTGCACTGTATTTTCCACATTTAGCGGGAAACCTAGCACAACATACGATTCCATTTTTTCTGCATCTGTAGAAGACGGCATCATCATTTCCTTAATAATCGGTTTATCTGATTGAAAAACTTCTTGGAACGATTTATTGGCTAAAATCATATCCTGAATTTCTATTTTATTGACACCTTCCTGCATTGCAAAAGAGACTCTATCATGGTTTATAGCAATAAGTGCATTCGTACTTTCAGGTAAAATATCTTTTAATAATTCAGAAGTCGACTCCGCTGTTTCATTATCATCTACTATACTTGCAACCGTTGCAGCAGTTTGACGCAAGGAGCTTTCTGCTTGTTGCATATGGTAATTTTGAAGAAACTCAAGCATTAAAACCGTGAAAACAAATAATACAAATGAAACGAGAAGCAATATGGTTACCCATAGCTTCCCGACAACACTATTCCATATTCTATTCATTAACAACCTCAAATTTGTAGCCAACGCCCCATACAGTAACAATCATCTTTGCAGCGTTTTCAGAGACACGGTTAAGCTTTTCGCGTAAACGTTTTACATGTGTGTCAACTGTACGTAAGTCGCCAAAGAAATCATAATGCCAAACTTCTTTTAGTAATTGTTCACGGTCAAATACTTTGTCTGGTGATTTTGCTAAAAAATAAAGTAGTTCATATTCTTTAGGTGTTAAATTTACTTCAATTCCCTCTGCTGTTACGCGGTGTGCATCATGATCAATCATTAAGTGTTGAAACACAACTAAATCTTTTGAAGAAGAAGCACTTGTCGAAGGTGAGAATGCTTGTGAACGACGTAATATAGCCTTCACACGTAACACAACTTCACGAGGACTAAACGGTTTTACAATATAATCATCTGCTCCAAGCTCAAAGCCTTGTACACGGTTTGCTTCCTCGCCTTTTGCAGTTAATAAAATAATTGGTGTTGCTGCTCGTTCACGGATTTCCGCACAAACTTCAAGCCCGTCTTTTTCAGGCATCATAATATCAAGTAAAATACAGTGATACTCTTTTTCTAAAGATTTTTCGATCGCTTGTTCACCATTTTCTGCTTCGTCAACAAGGTATCCTTCTCGCTCTAAATACATTTTTAATAAGCGACGAATACGGTCCTCGTCATCTACTACTAATACTGAAATATTTTCTGACACTTTCACGATCCCTCTCTTCTAATCTTTCTCTACCTTCTATTGTACATGGTATAGCACTTATTGAAAAGAAAAGAAAGCCTTCTTGCCACAGCAAGAAGGCTCTTCTTTCTAATACTAGCGACGTAAGAAATCTCATATGTGCTCAAAATCAATTATGCCTCGGCATAATTGCGTCCGGTATCGGCTTTGTGCTTAGGCCTGCATGATGCAGGTCAGTTAGCCGTTATCGCACGGATGCGATGATTTTAGGCTAACATCCCCTAAGAATTCCTTTCCGATTCTGTGACATCCGCCGGAGGCTTTGGGCCAACACGACGTTGGTCACTCAGTCGTTGCCACAGGTCGTGGCGTTCTTAGACTGAGTTCCACTATTTCAGCGGGTGTTTGGATACCCACTGAAAAGTAACTTAAATTCGCATTCATCTCACCACCTATAGAGGTGGGAGACTTCTGTAGCTGACGTTGCGCTTTCGCTACAAAAGACATTTGCTGAAAGAAGTTAATCAGTTTAAGATGAAGCGTATGAGTGTAAACCTGCAAGAATCAAGTTAACAGCAATTAAGTTAAATAATATTATTCCAAAACCAATTAATGCTAACCATGCAGATTTTTCACCTTCCCAGCCTTTTGATAAACGTAAGTGTAGGAACGCTGCATAGAATAGCCACGTAATAAGTGCCCACACTTCCTTCGGATCCCATCCCCAGAAACGACTCCACGAAAGTTGTGCCCAAATCATTGCAAAGATTAAAGCACCTAACGTAAATACTGGGAAGCCAATTATTACTGAACGATAACCAATTTCATCAACTAATTGTAGATTTACTCGTTTGACAAAAGGTTGGAAAATCGCACTAATTCGACGTCGTGCAATTAATCGAATTAATAAGTATAAAACAGATCCTACTAATAATGACCACACAACTGATGTTAATTTCTTTGCATTAATGAGTGCTGGCATTTCTACCAATGGAGACATACCATGTTCTTCCACTACCTTATATTCATTCATACCAAATAGTGGTGGCATGTTGTAGGTAATATCACGTTCATTTCCTTCTTTATCTAAATAAGAATATGTTGAATCGTAGTCCATCATATTAAATACTGATGTAGCAACTACGAAACCAACGACTACCACAAGGAAGAACATTACCGCTTCTAACCAGAAACGTTGTTTAGAAGGCTTCGTTAAATCAACTACTTTTAATAAATAAATTAGTCCTGCTACCGCACTAATTGCTAAAATTGATTGACCTAAAGCCGCTGTAATAACATGAATTGTTAGCCAATAACTTTGTAAAGACGGCATTAAAGGAGTAACCTCGGTCGGGAACATCGCCGCATAGGCAATTATTAATAGCGCCACAGGTAATGCCACTAAGCCTAGAGCCGTCACACGATAAATAAAATAAATTAAAACGAATGCCCCAACAATGAACATTCCGAACGCAGTCGTAAATTCAAACATATTACTAACAGGTGCATGCCCTGCATAAATCCAACGAGTGACAAAATAACCAAGCTGCGAAAGTAGACCTATAATTGTTACAACAATTGCTACCTTGCCCCATTTCTCGGTATTTTTTCCTGTTGCATTCGATTGCTTTATTGAACCACCAAACAATAGAGTTGCAACTAGGTAGGAAATGAATGCTACAAATAATAGGTTTCCACTTATGTCAATCAAACTCATAAGGTGTTGTCACCTTCCTTTTCCTTTGCGGATTTCTTGACATCTTCTGACTTTTCTAACTGATCTTCATATGGCGGTAGACCAGCAAATGTAGTGACTGTATCTAAATCCTTTTTCATACTGAACATATTTTTATTCACATGGGCAGCCATCAACACTCGACCATCCGGCTCCACCTGTAACCATAAACGGCGGTGGTTCCAATACGAGCCAATTACGACACCAATCATAAAAATAATACCGCCGACAAATAAAATTGGTATTGTACTATCCTTACGAATTGTAAAGTTTGATGAATTACGCATCTCTGCTCCTGCGAATTTCATTCTATATTTGTTTTCACCAAGCGGTTCAAGTGGTGGCTTCCTGATTTCTACAAAGCTTACTTCACCTTTTGGAGTTTCTGGTGTTGTCATTCTAAATAAAAATGCTGGATTATTTGGTATTGATGTTTTTGTCTGTGGTTCACCATCTTTAAAACCATCAAAATCCGGTGTATAAATAAGAATTTGTACCGAAGAACCATTACCTAAATCATATTCTTTTTTAGGATTCGTTAAATCAATTTCAATTTGACCTAGTGAATCTTCTTCTGTTGCTTTATTCACTAAATTAAAATTCATCTGTCTTAATTCGTTTAGACGATAATTCATTTGATACAGTGCAAAACTGTTTTCTTTTAACGGATGATTGACACGAATAGAGTAATCTCTCAATTTTTCAAGATTGTCTATATCTCCTGGGAGAGCTCCGTCAGGTTGTTTGTATAATGTGATGTCTGTTTGATAGTTCTTTGCCATCGCATTTACACCTTGGTTCATTTGCTCGTCCTGCGGCTTATTACCATGGGTTTCCAAAATAAATTTATTATTTTTAATAAAATAGCCGTCCATACCTGGTATAGCTCGTGTCTCACCTTCGCGTATCCAAATCGTCTCATCCACATAAAAACCAGGTACTAAGCGCAACATAACACCTGCTAAAAAGATAATGAGACCGACATGATTTATGTATGGGCCATATCGAGCAAAACGGCCGCGCTCTGCTAGCAGTGCACTTCCATCACGACGAACATGATATTTTAATTCAGTCATTTTTTGCTCAACTTTATCTAGCGTTTCATCAGGGTTTGACGCTTGCCCTTCTGCAACGATACGTTGACGCTTCATGAAACTTTCATGACGTTTAACGCGTTGATTTTTTAGAGACTTATGCAACGGTAAACCACGGTCTAAACTCGCAACAATTATAGATATCGCAAGCATGCCCACCAAAATTTGGAACCACCAAGTGTTGTACAAATTTGAAAGTCCTAAATTATTATAAAGTTTGCCCAAAACACCATATACTTTCTCATAATACTCTGCTTTGCTAGGCTCTGGGGCATTAACATATATCGCTTGCGGTAGTATTGTTCCGATTGATGCTGCGACCAACGTAATAATAATGAGGGCAATCCCCACTTTTACATTCGAGAAAAAATTCCAAATTTTGTCTACAATTGTTGTGTTATACGTTTTGGAACGAATTGCCGTTCCATCGTAGCGCATATCAACAACTTTTGTCTGTTTACCTTCCTCAGTTAAAGGACGACCACATTTCTCACAAAGCTTCGTGCCATATGGGTTACTATGACCACAAGCACAAATGATGTTTTCCATAGTCATTTACTCCTTATTTAGGCTTCACTAATTCCATGTACGCAGCAATTTTTTCCTCCGTCATTTCACCAGTAATAATTTTGGCTACTTTGCCATCTGGATCAATAAGTAGAGTTGCAGGTAAATTACCTACATTGTAGGTAGTCTGAACGCTTTTCGTTTTGTCAATTACCACAGGGAACGTTAACTCATATCTATCAACAAAACTCTGTACTTCAAAATCTGTTTGCGCAATATTGACCGCCAATGTTTGTACACCCTGATCTTTAAAAACTTTATACTGACGATCCATTGCAGGCATTTCCTTTTCACAAGGCTTACACCAAGTTCCCCAGAAGTTCAAAAATACGCCCTGTCCCTTATAATCAGACAGCTTATGTTTCTCACCGTTTAAATCTACTAACGTGAAGTCTGGTGCTTTAGAGCCCACTGCTAATAACTCTACTTTATCCTTTGTTGCTGTTCCGTATACCGTGTAACCAATTGCTAAGACTAAAACTGCCAAAATAATGGTACGAATGACGAGACGTTTTTTCTTTTTCTCCAAGTTAATAAACCTCCTATCAATTACGGCTTAGAGCAAGACGCTAAGCTTTTCATACAAACATTCATATGTATAGATTTTACCGTCTAATTTACACCATTTATGTTTGTCAAATTTAATATTTGTCAATCACTTGTGCGTCAAACAACACCTGATTAATTTGTGGAACCGATTTCATCTGGATGAAAACTAATTAGGTGAACTATTCTCACCTATTATAGCAAAAGGAAACACAAACGCTTAGCTAATAATTATGAATGATTTATGAACGATTTCACTAATAAGAAAGTGAATACGTTACTATTACACATAGAAGTATTTCACTTTCTCTTAGTAATTACTCATTTATCCGATCTTTCCTGTCTCCGCTAACACTCGCAATTGCTTCACTTCATGCTTTGATAGTTCACGATATTCCCCTGGAGTTAGTCCGAATAAATCTAAAAACGCAAAGCGTTCACGTTTTAGTTTAACAACAGGAGTACCGATCGCCTCGAACATGCGACGTACTTGACGATTTCGCCCTTCGTGGATCGTAATTTCACAGATTGCTTTACCTGCATTCTCATCAAATGAAGTCATACTAACCATTGCTGGGGCTGTTTTACCATCTTCTAGCTTAATTCCTCGTTGAAGCTTTTTTAAACCTTCAATCGTCGGAACACCTTTAACACGAGCAATATATGTTTTGTCGATTTTAAACTTCGGATGTGTCAGCATATAAGAAAATTCACCATCATTTGTCAATAACAATAAGCCAGATGTATCATAATCGAGACGGCCAACTGGGAAAATTCGTTGTGGGATATGCTTAAATAAGTCTGTGACAGTTTTACGTCCTTTGTCGTCTGTTACAGCTGATATCGTTCCACGTGGTTTATATAGCAAGTAATAAACCTTATCCTCTTTCTCAAGCTTCACGCCTTCTACTTCTATCGTATCTGAGTTGGAAACCTTTGTACCTAACTCACGTACTACGACTCCGTTCACCTTTACTTTACCTTCTACAATTAATTGTTCTGCCTTGCGCCTAGACGCCACACCAGCATACGCAATAACCTTCTGTAATCTTTCCATTCTTTCACCTCTAATTTTCATTCACCTTGGTTTTAGACACCAAAATACAAACCTCATTCGACATTATGAATAAGGTTATTTTTCCCGCTAATCTGTGAAAATTATGTCATACTTTTATACATTATTAAAGAAAAACTAATTATGTGTAAGTAATCAGATTATTTGAAATAATTTTCATCAACTAGTTTCTGGATAATTTGCACTTTAATTTTAAGGGTCCTCACCATAACGTGGGTTGATTTCCGTTCCGACTGGGCGCTTACTGGGATACTTCCAGATTTCGAATTGTGCCCAGTCCTACATGACGTCCGACACGATGTCGGTCATTTTTGTAATACCACAGGACACGGTGTTCTTAGACTGAGTTCCTCTATTTCTGTAGATGTCTGAACACCCATTAAAAGGAAAACATATCCACTTACAGCTCACTACCTTCATAGGTGGAAGTATTCTACTGAATGAAATAAATGGCAATACGTTTTAACAAATGTCATTCCTAACTTTTGGCGTATTCTAATTTTTATCAAACGTTCTCATTCAATTTGCTATCGGTTTTGAAATTCTTTATAAAACATAAAAGCCACCCAATTTGGGCAGCTTTTCATCATTACTTTGTTTCACTATATTTATTTTCAATTTCAAGCCCATAGTTACTTAATTCTTGATTAATATATTGCTTCGCGCTTCCTAGCTTTCCTGATAAAGATTGTTCGATTGTTGAACCATCTTGTAATGTAAAAATCAATTGATCTGGTACACTCACACCATTCTTTTCTACAATAGTCTGTTCAACTTTCACGATTTCTTCCCAGCTTGTATACTCTTCTCGCAAACTAAAAAAATGATTCATATGAAGTCCTTTTGTATCAATATATTGATAGTTATTAATGCATAAAAATATCAATGCGAAAGCAATTACAAACGATGTTCCCACGAGGCCCCATTGAATATTCTTCCTTTTTTTTGTTTTAGGATTCACTAAAAAATTGACTAATAACGTAACTGCTAACATGATGAATACTAGCATCAATATTATATAGGCTGTAAAAAAAGGATCAAAAAAGTAGGAATCGTTAGGTCGATAGAGCAACTCTTGAACAGGATATAAGAAAATAATGGGTGCGATAAAGCTTGACAAGAATAAAATTATTATTATCCCTATTTGATATTGCTTACTCTTTGATTCAGTGGTCATAAATACTACCCCCTCTAAAAAATATTAGAAAATTCAATCAAATATCACTCTAATTAATTTTACCAAATTATACATCACTTGTTAACTAATTCTAAATTCATTTACACACTATCATAATATGCTCGAAAGGTACTGGCTTCACCCATCCTGAATGTGTGTCAAAAAAAAAAAAAATCAGCGTATCGCTTTTAACGATCCGCTGATTCAACTTTTACTGGCACTGCATAAATACGCTCTTCATCGATAAAGATGGATAGTACACCTTCCATACGCTTTCTAGAAACATGTAATACTTGCCTTACACTTTCTTTTTCTTCTTTATTTAACTGCAAACGAATTGGTTGCTCTAAGCGAATAGATAGGTTTTTATTGACTTTATATTTACCTTTTTTCACTACTGTCTCAAGGCTGTAATCTCCCCAAACCTTGTTGGCTAAACTCCGATGCACATTCCAGTCATCGGATTCGTTCAAAGTGACAACAATACACGTTCGCCCGTCCTTTTGGAAGGCGGTTGCAAGGGTCCGACCAGCTACTTTTGTAAAGCCTGTTTTTCCGGCAAATGCTGAACCTTTTGCTGTTTTTAATGCACTAACAGGCTGTTGTGTCTCATCGTCTATATCGATGGCAACCCCAGACCCTTCTCGTATTAAACGGTGCTTATTTTCCCATAACATCCCGTTTTCAGTATTGGCACGATATAGCACTGTGGAGGCAATTTTCTTGAAAGTTTTATTTTGAAGAGCAATTCTCAACATTTCAGCAGTATCTCTCGCTGACGATAAATGCTCATCATGGTGCAAGCCAGACGGGTTCATAAATACTGTATTTGAAAGGCCAGAAACAACAGCCCGTTCATTCATTAACTTTACAAACCCTTCTACCGATCCTCCAACATGCTCTGCTAAAGCTGTTGCAGCGTCATTTCCAGAACGTAGCATCAAACCATATAACAGCGTTTCTACCGTTACTTTTTCCCCAGCCTGCAAGTAAATGGACGAACCCTCAGCCATTGCAGCCCTCGGTGAAATAACCACTTCATCTTGTAGATTGCTATTTTCAATAGCAACGAGTGCTGTCCACATTTTTGTTAAGCTAGCAATTGGTAACCGTGCATCACTATTTGATTCAAATAAAACACGACCCGTATCGCCATCTAAAACAGCATATCCGCTACCACCTCGAGCCAAACTAGTTTGTGGGAGCATTAACATTACCACGACTATCATGAACAATATTAAACGTACTAACCGATGCAACGAGCCACTCCTTATTAAATGTAATAGGAAAATATAGATTATATTTATGTTTCTAGCAAAGCATTATACCTTTAACTCACTCCGTGTTTATTTACTTTACTCCACTAAAGGTTTCTTGGAATTTAGTCATAAATAAATCTGTTTCTTGCTCTGCTTCAACTAGCTCATCTTCAGGTAAAGACGGCATTTCTTCTATACTATTTAAACCAAAGTAGTTTAAAAATTCTTTAGTTGTACCATATAAGATTGCACGTCCTGTCCCTTCTGAGCGACCAACTTCTTTAATTAACCCTCTAGAAGCGAGAGTCTGTATAGGTCTTTCACATTTCACACCACGCAAATCTTCAATGGTAACACGTGTAATTGGCTGTTTGTATGCCACGATCGCCAATACCTCAAGTGAAGCTTGAGATAATGATTGGGCAGTTGGATTTTCTACTAATCTTTGTATCGTATCTGCTAGTTCAGGTTTTGTTATAAGCTGATAAACTCCAGCTATTTCTTTTACCGTAATGCCTCTAGCTAAATCTTCTTCATATGTCGTTTTCAACACTTCCATTGTCTCTACGACTAACTCTTCCGGTTCGCTTAAAAGTTGTGACAATTGTTTAATGGTTAAGCCATCGTCTCCAACAACAAATAATAAGGATTCTATTCTACTCTGTAGCATCATTGTTTTCTTCATCATCCCATTCCTCCTTCTGTAATGTAACCGTTAATTCTTCAAAGTTACCATTTTGCTCTACGATGATGACCTGACGTTTCATCAGTTCAAGAATGGATAAAAACGTCAAAATAAGCGTTGGCTTATCTTCATAAGGAAAAAGCTCAAAAAATGATGCACGTCCACCTGTAAATCGTAATGAATCGACAACCGAACGCATTTGATCTTTTACGGAGCGTTCCTGTCTCGCTACAGTTGTTTTTAAAGGTTTTTTTAATTTTTTTCGACGCATTAGTTTTTGAAAGGCTCCAAGCATGTCATAGATGTTGACGTTCAAATCAAATAACGCCATTTGCTCATCTGATGCTAACCCAGATAAATCTGCTGGTGGCCGTGTAAATACCTGTGCCCGATCTGTTTCAAGCTCTTGCAGGCTACCCGCCGCTTCTTTATATTTCTTATACTCTATTAAACGATGCACCAGTTCTTCACGAGGGTCCGGGCCGTCGACTTCTAATTCAGCTTCATCAAGCTCACCTTCATGGATTGGCAAAAGCATACGACTTTTAATAGCCAATAATGTTGCTGCCATCACTAAATATTCACTAGCCTCATTTAACTCCAGTACCTGCATAGCATGTATATGGTCAATATATTGTTGAGTAATTTCAGCCATTGGAATATCATAAATATCAATTTCCAATCTGTTAATTAAATGTAATAATAAATCAAGAGGCCCTGAAAAGGCTTCTAATTTCACTTCATAAGACATTGTTTTACCACCCTGAGATTATATGTTCTTTTAGTATAGTAGAAAGGAGTTCAAAATGCATCCACAGCACCATACTTTATTTATCGACTACTGTTCTTTTTTCAATGGTAATCACGATTTTTTTGAATGCCATGAAGTCCTTGAGGAATACTGGAAAGATATTGCTCCAGGTGATAAAAAGCACCCTCTCGTTGGATACGTACAGCTCGCAACAGGTTTATATCATTGGCGACGTGACAATTATATTGGCGCTGCGCGAATCTTAGAAAAAGCACTCAAAAATTTCCAATATAATATGGGACATCTATTTTTTGATGAAATCGACTACGAAATACTACTAACCCAACTAACAGATGCACTTTCTGCTATCCAGATGGGCAAGTCCTTTCAAGCATTTCAGCTTCCTCTTTCACCTACATTGGAGGAATTAGTATTTGCTCGCATTCAGCTTTTACCATCCAGTAGCTCTAACTATCTTCTTCATAAACATATGCTTCGAGATCGCTCACATATTCTTGCAGAGCGTCAAGAAAGCAAACAAAGAAAAAGCAGACGTCAATGATCGTCTGCTTCTTCATCGATACAATTTATACATTTTTGAACAAATTTACGTGTTTCCTCCGTTGCACGTACACTTTCGTACTGACCAAGTTCTGCCACTTCCTGTAGCATTTCCTTCGCAACACCTTCACCTCTGTAAGAAGGGACAACGGAAACATGTTGAATCGTAGCTATATGATCACTGTGTGTTACAAGTCCAACAATACCAACATACTCATCGTTCTTTTTCCATAAATATAAAACCCAATCATTATCATTTTCATAGGAGTGGATTGTCTCTTTGAGCTTTTTTATGTCTTTTTCGTTAGGCATAAACGAGAGAAGCCCCATTGCTATTTTCTCGAAAGCTTTCTTATATCGAATTAACATATTTGTCTATTCCCTCTTTTTCTAGCTGTACATAATCTTTGACTATCCTACACGATTTGTACTTTTACCGCAAGTCAATTTCTGTCTTACGAACCAGGTCCGAGAATACCTTTAGACGCCAATAGCCAATAGACAACGCCCCACAACAAAATAAAAGTTGAAATGGACGCTAGTAATACCCATTTGTTTTTTCTCATATTTACTCACCCTTTTTTAACGTTAGCGGGAGATCGTTTTGTACAATATCTTCATAACTTTCGCGTCGGATTGCTAATTGATGCTTACCATCTTCTACAAATACAACTGCTGGTCTGGGCACACGATTGTAGTTACTCGCCATAGAATATCCATACGCACCAGTACAGAAGATTGCAAGCACATCACCAGAAGCTGCTTCCTGAAGCTTAGCATCAATAATTAATTTATCACCTGATTCACAAAGTTTACCAGCCACTGTATAAGTTTCACTTTTCGATTCATCTGCTTTACTCGCAATGACCGCCTCGTACTTCGCATCATATAATGCCGGACGGATATTATCACTCATTCCACCATCGACAGCAATATATTTACGAACATTAGGTACTGTTTTTTGTGAACCAATTGTATAAAGAGATGTTCCTGCATCCCCTACAAGTGATCGCCCTGGTTCAATCCAAATTTCCGGCATCGTTAGACCAAGTACAGTCGCTTTAGTCTTTACAACTGTAATCATATCCTCTACATACACTTGTGGTTCAAGCGGTGCATCTTCCTCAGTATAACGAATTCCGAAGCCCCCTCCTAAGTTTAACACAGTACATGTAAAATCGTGAGTCTTGTTCCAATCCGAAATTTTATCAATTAGTTTTTCTCCCGCTAAGCCAAAGCCCGCTGTGTCAAAAATTTGAGAGCCGATATGGCAGTGTAATCCTAGAAGCTCTAGATATTCATGCTTAAAAGTTTGTTGGAAAGCTTCATCTGCTTGACCATTATTTAAGTCGAAGCCAAATTTAGAATCCGCTTGACCTGTCGTAATGAAATCATGCGTATGTGCCTCAACACCCGGTGTGACACGTAGTAAAATACGCATTTTTTGCTGACGGCGCTCTGATATTTCTTGCAAAAGTTGAATTTCATAGAAGTTATCCACGACAATACAACCGATTTTCGAGTCAAAGGCTAATTCTAGTTCAGCAATGCTTTTGTTATTACCGTGGAAATGAATGCGCTCTGCAGGGAATCCAGCTTTTAAAGCTGTAAATAATTCTCCACCAGAGACAACATCTAAAGATAGATTTTCTTCTGCCGCTAATTGGTACACAGCTACACATGCAAATGCTTTTGAAGCATAAGCCACTTCAGCTTTTACACCTAGTTTTTTAAACGTATCTATAAAGCCGCGTGCACGCTTACGAATAAGCGCTGTATCATACACAAATAAAGGTGTACTATACTCTTTTGCAAGCTCTAATGTATCTACCTGTCCAATCGTTAAATGACCATCTTCAGAAATCGCTTGTGTTCCATATAAATGCATGTGCATCTCTCCCTTTTCACATCGTTCCGTCTTGTGATAAATTGCCCCTCATTTTAGAAAGATTTCGGACAATTTAGCCTAAAATCCTAATTTAGAGGGAAATTATAGTGCTTCATTCAACAAGTTGGATAGTCCATAAAGATAAATATCACATGTATTTCAACATGTGGTAAACCATTTGGTGAATGAAGCTAATTTTCGCAAAAATCACAAAATACTATATGTGAACTTTATCACATGAAAAAAACGAGTGCAACGGCTTCTATGATCTTTTTCGCTGTTGGGAATCGACAACATATGGCCTCAATGCGTCTGCTGTCATCGGGAAACGAACAAGGACGCGAAGCATCGCATTTGGGAAGAACGGAATAAGTGGCCATAAATAAGGCGCTTGCATCGGACGTAATGAACATAAATACGTAAACAATATAAATATCCCAATAAATAAACCATTAACTCCCCAAATTCCAGTCATTATTAACAGCAATATTCTAAAGAGTTTAATGGAGATACCCAGCTCATAAGACGGAATAATAAATGTCAGAATAGCTGAAACCGCTGTATATAACACAACTTCCGGCGAGAATACCCCAACATCTATAGCAATTTGACCAATAGTTATACCCGCAACCAACCCCATCGCAGTGGATAATGGTGATGGGGTATGAATGGCGGCCATCCTCAAAAATTCTATCCCAATATCGCCAATAAGTACTTGTAGCAAAAGTGGGATATGTGATTTTTCCTTAGCACCTAAAAATGATAGCTCATCTGGTAAATGTATCCCGTGTGTTGCAAATAAATACCACACAGGCAATAATAAAAATCCCATAATCGCTCCGAAATAGCGCATAAAACGGACAAAGGTTCCGACTGATGGTGCTTGTCTATACTCCTCAGCATGCTGCAGTAAGTGAAAAACCGTTGCAGGCACAAGAATGACAGAAGGAGACGTATCGACAATAATGGCTATATGGCCTTCAAGTAAATGGGCTGCTGTAATATCTGGTCGTTCCGTATAACGTACAAAAGGAACTGGATGAAACTTCTGTTTAAACAGCCATTCTTCTAGTGATTTATCCGTCATAGTCAAACCATCATGATGAATTTGTGTAATGCGCTGTCGCAATTTATCGAGCGTTTCATCATTCGCAATACCTTTTATAAACGCTAGAGCGACATCGGTTTGACCGATTTCGGATATTTTATGTAGCTCGAAACGTAAATTACTATTGCGAATTCGTCGACGAATCAAAGCAGTATTTTGAGAAATACCTTCAACAAAGCCATCCCTAGATCCACGAATAACCTTTTCATTGTCAGGCTCCTCAGGGGAACGACCTGGATAGCTTCGTATCTCTGCAACATAGCCGTAACCACTTTTAGTTATAAAGACTACCTGTCCACTTAATATGGCTAATAAAATGGCTTCACGTTTGGTTTCCTCTGAACGACCTTGGTAATTGAAATAGGCTTCAAAATACTCCTTTTCATCCTCAATATCAACGTCCTCATCAGGTAACATATTAGAGAGTAGTTGTGTTAACACAACTCCATCCACAAGTCCAGTTACATATGCGCAAAGAACCGGCAAATCTTTGACAAATAGATGCTTTATACTAATGTCAAATGATTCGCCGTCTCCAAACTGTTCTTTAAGAAAATCTTCGGCTTCTTCTAAGCTGTTAAATAGTTTATCTTTATCTGTCATGCTGTCACCATTTTTCTTAAATGTCTTTTTTTACTTCGTCCTCTTCAACTGTGGCGCTTGTGGCCATCCAAGTTTTCAATTGGGCAAGAATTTTTTTCTCTAACCGTGATACTTGAACTTGCGATATGCCAAGCCTGTTGGCAATTTCAGTTTGGGTACAATCTGAGAAATATCGCAAATAAATAATTGATTGCTCTCTAGGCTCAAGCCTTGTGAGCACCTCTTTTAGTGGAATATAGTCAAATGGCTGCTCAGATTTTTCGTCCTTCATCTGATCCATTAATGTAATAGAATCCCCTTCACTCTCATACAATTGTTCATGCAAGGAAGCTGGATCTCTTAATGCATCTGAAGCTGTTACAATTTCCTCAGTTGTAACACCAAGAACCTGCGCTAATTCATGAATGGTTGGTGGATGCTCATTATTTTTAATGAATTCATCAGTTGCATGACGAATTTTAAAATTAAGCTCACGAATAGATCGGCTAACCTTCACCATTCCATCATCCCTTAGAAAGCGCTGAATTTCCCCAATGATCATTGGTACAGCATATGTCGAAAATTTAACATCATACGTTAGATCGAATTTATCTACAGACTTCATAAGCCCGATGCAGCCAATTTGAAATAAATCCTCGAGCTCCACGCCCCTGCTTGTAAAGCGTTGGACGATAGACCACACAAGCCTCGTATTCCCTTCAATCATTCGTTTACGAGCCTCATGATCGCCCTGTTGTGCACGTGCAATTAAATCTCGCATTTCTCCCTGTGACAATAGCTTATCGGACGACTGTTCTGGCGGCTTCACAGTGGCAGCCTCACATTACCGGTGTGCGAACCGAGTAAAATTTCTTCGTAAATGTAACAGTTGTACCTTCTTGCCACTTGGACATTACTGTCAACTGATCTGAAAAACTATCCATAATAGTAAAGCCCATACCTGAACGTTCCATCGCACTTTTCGTCGTAAATAACGGCTCCATTGCCCGACTTACATCCTCTATACCCAACCCTTTATCCATAACAGACACCGTTACAATATCATCCTCACGTTTCGCATGAACTGTAACAACGCCCTTACCATCCTCTTCATAACCGTGAATAATGGCATTAGAAACAGCCTCTGAAACAACCGTTTTAAATTCGGATAGCTCATCAATGGTTGGATCTAATTGTGCGATAAAGCCTGTCACAGCTACACGCGCTAAGGCTTCATTTTCACTAATTGCTAAAAAAGTTAATGTCATTTCGTTATCCATTTACAATCCCCCTAACTCGATCAATCGCTTCTTCTTCTGTTGCATCCATCATCCACGGCCCTAAACCTGAAAATTGAAATACTTTTCGCATTGTCGGCGATGGATTCAATAATATTGTCCGTCCAGCGACCGCCTCTAATTCACGCATCCGCCCAAGCACTAAACCTACACCTGAGCTATCCATAAAGGAGAGCCCCTCTAAATTCCAAATAATAGTCGTTACAGTACCTTGAAAAATTGCTGTAGAAATTTTAGCTCGAATTTGCTCTACTGCATGATGATCGAGCTCCCCAAATAAACGTATAACCACTGTCTCTCTTGTTACCATTTCTAACTGAAAATGCATGAACATCGCCTCCTCCTCGTGCAATTCCACATTCAATGTGGTGATTCCTTGCGGCTGACAGAACTAGTGCAAAGTCTTCCGAAATAGTGGCAAATCGACATACTTATAGCTTTTTAGGTTAATTGCAGTATGGGATAAATCAACATTTTCTAAACATAGCTGACACTTTTCATAAGAATTATTATTATGTTAGAGGTGAGCAGAGCTTTGGCGGGGCTATTTATGACTTTTGCGGGGGTATCCTTGGGTTTGGCGGAGCTATCGGTCATTTTGTCGGTTCTATCCATGACTTTGGTGGGGCTATCCACGACTTTGGCTGTTCTATCCACGATTTTGGCGGGGCTATCCATCACTTTGGCTGTTCTATCCACGACTTTGGCGGTTCTATCCATGACTTTGGCTATTCTATCCACGTCTTTAGCTATTCTATCCATCATTTTGTCGGTTCTTTCCACGATTTTGGTGGTTCTATCCATCATTTTGTCGGTTTTATCCACGACTTTATCTATTCTATCCATCATTTTGTCGCTTCGTCCTTTCTTTCCGTCACTCTGACTCTTCTTCCCATCGCTTCGGCCCTTCTATCCGTCACTTTGACTCTTCTTTCCGTCGCTCTGGCTTCATTCCGTCGCTTCGGCCTTTCTTTCCGTCACTCTGACACTTCTTTCCGTCGCTTTGACTCTTCTTTCCGTCGCTCTGGCTTCATTCCGTCGCTTCGGCCCTTCATTCCGTCGCTTCGGCCTTTCTTTCCGTCGCTTCGACACTTCTTTCCGTCGCTTTGACTCTTCTTTCCGTCGCTCTGGCTTCATTCCGTCGCTTCGGCCCTTCTTTCCGTCGCTTCGGCCTTTCTTTCCGTCGCTCTGGCTTAGTTCCGTCACCTTAGCTCTTCTTTCCGTCGCTCTACCCTTCTTTCTGTCGCACGGACTCTTCTTTCCGTCGCTTTGACGGTTCTATCCATCACTTTGGCTGTTCTATCCATCACTTTGGCCGTTCTATCCATCACTTTGGCTGTTCTATCCACGACTTTGGCTGTTCTATCCACGACTTTGGCTGTTCTATCCACGACTTTGGCTTGTCTTTCCGTCGCTCTGACTTCCTTCCGCCGCTCTGACTTTTCTCTCCGTCGCTCTATCTCTTCGCTTTTCAGAACAAAAAAAAAGCGAGAATCCCCTTTATTAAAAAGAGAATTCTCGCTACATATTAATTATGCAATTGTATAAGCTTTCTGTACTTTGTCGATTGTTTCTTCATCTATTTGACTATTTGAATATAAATAAGCAATCGTCTCGCCAGCACGAACTTGGTCGCCTTTTTTGGCAATCAATTGAATACCAGCATCATAATCAAGCGCTGATTCCTTCGTTAATCGACCTGCGCCAAGACCAACGCTAGCTTCTCCGATTAATAGTGCATTAATCGTCCCTACAGTACCTTCAGCAGATGCTTTAACAGCTACTTTATTTGCTGTGTCTTTTTGTACGATATCTGTTAAATCGCCGCCCTGTGCTACGATAAATTCCTCGAATTTCGCAGCGGCTGAACCATCCTCTAATACTCGTTTAACAGCTGCTGTTGCTTCAGCCTCAGTCACTCCAGCTGCAACTTGGTACATTAGCGAAGAGATAATAATACATTCATCCAGCAGATCCTCATGCGTTTCGTCCATACGTCCACTTAATAAAGCAACTGCTTCTACTACTTCAAGCTTATTGCCAATCATTTTACCTAGTGGATTATCCATATCACTAATATGCGCTACTACTTTACGTCCTAGCTTTTCACCGATTGCAGTCATCGTTTCAGCTAAAACTTGTGCTTCTTCTTCTGTTTTCATAAATGCACCTGAGCCACATTTAACATCTAGTACAATGCCGTCTGCACCACTTGCTATTTTCTTACTCATGATAGACGCGGCAATAAGTGGAGTGGAATCGACAGTACCTGTCACATCTCGCAACGCGTACAATTTTTTGTCAGCTGGTACAAGATTGCCCGTTTGACCAGCAACAGCAATTTTATGTTTATTGACATTGTCGATAAATTCTTGTGATGAAAGCTCTGTTTTTAAGCCACGAATCGATTCTAATTTATCAATTGTACCACCTGTGATGCCTAGACCCTTACCACTGAATTTCGCCACAGGAATATCTAATGCAGCAATGATCGGAGTGACAATTAGTGTCACTTTATCGCCTACACCGCCTGTTGAGTGTTTATCAATTTTAAAACCTTCAATAGATGATAAATCAATAACATCTCCAGATTCTATCATTGCCTTTGTTAAATAAAATGTTTCATCATATGTCATGCCCAATAAACGGATCGCCATTAGTAGGGAACTTGCTTGATAATCAGGAATTGCACCAGTAGTGTAACCCTCTACAAAATACTGAATTTCAGCCTGCGATAGCTCCTTGCCTTGCTTCTTCTTTTCAAACAGCTGTGCCATATTCATATCTATAATCCCCCTTACTTCAGATCAGTTAAGAAGCTTTTACCAAACTTTGGTGCTTCTACTTTGAAGTTTTCTGCAACTGTTGCTGCAATGTCTGCAAAAGTTTCTCGAAGTGCTAGCTCACTACCACCATTAAAGCGTGGTGAATAAACAATTAACGGTACATATTCACGTGTATGGTCTGTCCCAGGGAATGTTGGATCATTCCCGTGGTCCGCTGTAATGATTAGTAGATCATCTTCTGTCATTGCCTCAGTAATTTCTGGTAAACGTGCATCAAATTCTTGTAGTGCGTTACCATAGCCTATTGGGTCACGACGATGCCCAAAATTTGCATCAAAGTCCACTAAGTTTAAGAAGCTTATACCATGGAAATCACGACGTACTACCTCTGCAAACTTATCCATACCATCCGTATTATTTTTCGTACGTACTGCATCAGTGACGCCTTCACCGTTGAAAATATCAGAAATTTTACCGATTGCGATAACATCTAAACCTGCATCCTGTAAGACATTCATCGTTGTATGACCAAATGGCTTTAACGCATAGTCGTGACGATTAGAAGTACGTGCGAAGTCTCCAGGTGTGCCGATAAATGGACGCGCAATAACACGACCAACTAAGTATTCTGGTTGTAATGTTAGCTCACGAGCAATTTCACAGATTTTATATAATTCTTCTAATGGAATAATTTCCTCATGTGCAGCAATTTGCAAAACAGGGTCAGCAGATGTATAAACAATAATCGCTCCTGTTTCCATATGCTCCTTGCCAAAGTCCTCGATTACTTGTGTTCCGCTTGCAGGTTTATTGCAAAGAACTTTGCGGCCAGTACGTTTTTCAAGCTCTGCAATAAGCTCAGCAGGGAATCCCTCTGGATACACCTTAAACGGTTTATCGATATTTAACCCCATGATTTCCCAATGCCCTGTCATCGTATCTTTACCAACAGATGCTTCTTGCATTTTTCCGTAGAATGCTTTTGGTTTGTCAGTTGCTTGTATACCTTGTAATGGTTCAATATTTGCTAAGCCGAAAGACTCCATATGTGGCATTGTAAGCCCATTCATTTTTTCAGCGATATGTCCAAGAGTATGTGAACCTACATCTCCAAAATTCGCTGCGTCTGGAGCTTCACCAATTCCAACTGAGTCCAATACAACTACATGGATTTTTTTAAATGGTTTATTCATAATTTTGCCTCCTACTCTCATGTCTCTATTTTACCAAAAAACAGCGAAAAATAAAGGTCAGACCTCCGACTAACCAATAATTTTCATGCGCGTGGATGAAATTGCTTATAAACCTCTGATAGTCGGGATTTACTAATATGGGTATAAATTTGCGTTGTGGAAATATCCGCATGTCCTAACATCTCCTGGACTGCTCGTAAATCCGCACCGTTCTCCACTAAATGTGTTGCAAAAGAATGACGTAATGTATGTGGCGTTAATTCATGTTTGATGCCTGCTTTTAAGGCATGCTCCTTCATTAATTTCCAACAACCTTGCCTTGTTAAACGTTTTCCTCTTTGATTGATAAAAAAAGCATCTGTTTTTGGATATTTACCTTGTAATTGACTACGCGCGCCATCTAAATAGGTACTTAATGATGAAAGGGCGTTTTTCCCAAGAGGAATGATACGCTCCTTCCCTCCCTTACCAAAAACACGCACAAAGCCCATCGTTAGGTGAATATCAGTTAAATCCAATGCAATTAGCTCACTAATACGCATTCCTGACCCATATAATAGTTCTAGCATTGCCACATCCCGAATGCCCTGTGGCTTGCTGCGATTTGGTGCTGCTAATAAAGCTTCAATTTCTTCAATCGAGAGGACATTGGGTAGCTTTTGCTCAATGATTGGCATTTCTAAATGAACTGTCGGATCTGTTTCAGCTCGCTTTTCACGAAGTAAAAATTGGTGAAAACTACGAATGGAGGAGATATGGCGGGCAACAGTACGACTTGTCTTTCCTTGCATACGCAACTGCTCTAAATGACGCAAAATGGTTGTCCTTTCCACTCTACGAAAATCAGACATGCCCTCTACTTCTCGCAAAAAATTCACGTAATTTTCTAAGTCTCGGCGATAGGATGCTAATGTATTATCTGATAATTGTCGTTCTACTTGGATAAAATGGATATAATCCTCTATTGCATATTGAAATTCATTCATCACAGCGCCCCCTTACTGTCAATTATTCTCTATTTTATCACGGCAATTGGAAATGTGCTAAAACGTCCCCCTATTAGTTCAAGCTATAACAATTAATTATGCCTCGGCATAATTGCGTCCGTAATCGGCTTTATGCTTAGGCCTGCACGAAGGCCGACACGATGTCGGTCATTTCGGTAATGCCACAGGACGTGGCGTTTTTACCGATGCAGGTCAGTTAGCCGTTATCGCATGGATGCGGTGATTTTAAGCTAACATCCTATGTGAACTCTTTTCCGATTCCGTTACATCCACCGGAGGCTTTAGGCCAACGTGATGTTGGTCACTCAGTCGTTGCCACAGGAGGTGGCGTTCTTAGACTGAGTTCCTCTATTTCAGCGGGTGTTTGGACACCCGCTGAAATAAATTGAAATTCTAATTTCGAATAAAACAAAAAACTGCCCAATTTCAATCTATAACTTAAGATTAAAATAGACAGCTTCCCGTTATTTTTCTTCATTCGATTCGTCGTTTTTATCATGACAGCGCCAGCAAATGCCGTGGAAAGTTAGTCGGTGATCCTTTATAATAAAATTCCAACGTCTTTCAACAACGGCTTCCACATCTTCAAGTAAATCTTCCTGAATTTCATCAACCGCACCACATTCGATACAAACAAGATGATGGTGGAAATGCGCAGCTCCCTCTTGGCGTAGATCATAGCGCGAAACGCCATCGCCAAAGTTGATTTTGTCGACAATTTTGAGCTCAGTTAGTAATTCTAACGTTCTATAGACAGTTGCTAGACCAATTTCTGGTGCCTTTTCTTTTACTAAAAGGTAAACATCTTCTGCACTTAGGTGGTCTTCCTCGTGCTCAAGCAGAACAGCAACTGTTGCTTCTCGCTGCGGCGTCAGCTTATAACTAGCACTATGCAACTGTTTTTTTATACGATCAATTCGGCTCTCCATGTGACGCCCCCCTAAACTCTTCCCATTATACCAAAGGAGTAAATCCTATTACAAGATAGTGAATAGATTTCAAATACGCATTTGTATGTTTTTATCTGACATTAAATTTCCATGAATTGTTTCTATCAATTTAATACATAAGAAATAACAATAAACTCAGCCACTATTATGATGAAAAATGCGATAAAATTCAACAAAATTGTCCGACCATGTATCATTTTCCCGATTTTTCTCTTTGACCAAGCTGGTACAAGTAAATTACACAGGACTAGCAACAATATACAATAGATGAGCTGAAATGGAAACCACCAAATCGTATAAACCCAGAAAGCTTCAAGTTTTTGTAATAAAAAAACCGAGCTAAAGCCAAAAAAGGTAGCACGCATCGCCACTGTTACACGTACTAAAACCTTCAGAACACTATGTGTTGCAAGCAATAGTACAAGAGCGATTGAAACAGCAACAGGTAACACTAAACGAAATAGAGAATGCCTGTCCCCATTTATTAAACGAGGCTCTATAAATGAAATAAAAGGCTCTGCTTTCGGCCCACCAATAACATGAAATAAGATAACGCCACAAACGAAACTCATCGCAATAATGGATGCGTGATAAAATATAGACACCGTACGGGACATAAACATGCTCCTTTTCTATCAAGGTTTGTACAGCTTATGCTCGTCCGCTTCTATTATGCAAAAGATTATTATCTTATTGTGCAGCAAGCCAAAGTACTGCAAACGCCGTCTTAGCGTCGTATATACGCTCATCTGCAACCATTTGCCCCGCCTCTTCCAACGAAACTTCTACTAATTCGACAAATTCATCCTCATCTAAATCTGCTTTGTTTTCAATTGTATATAAACCTTTTGCCACAAATAGATGGATGATCTCATCCGCGAAGCCCGGGGATGTTGCAAACGCTTGTAAATAAGTTAAGCTTTCTGCACCGTAACCTGTTTCTTCCTCTAGTTCACGTCGCGCCGTCACAATCGGCTCCTCACCAGGTTCAAGCTTACCAGCTGGAATTTCAACAATTGAACGTTCTAAAGCTTTGCGATATTGCTCCACTAATACTAACTTTCCTTCATCGGTAACAGCAATCACTGCCACTGCACCAGGATGCTTAATAATTTCTCTTTTTGCAACATTACCATTCGGTAAAGTGACATCATCAACTTGTAGTTTCACAATTTTCCCGTCATAAATGGGTGTAGTCTTTGTCGTTTTTTCTTCAAACTTTTTCATTGACTATTACCTCGCTTGTTCTTCAGATATGTTCATTGTACCATTACAAGTAGAGAAATCGAAGGAGGGCATTGGCATGAAAAAAAGACAGCTTGGCTCAAGTGAATTGTTAATTTCAGAAATTAGTTTAGGGGGCATGTCTCTTTCGACAGATAAGAAAAAGGCTGCTGATATCGTCGATATGGCGCTAGATGCTGGCATTAATTACATCGATACCGCCGATTTATATGATTTTGGGGCAAATGAAGAAATTATCGGGGCTATTTTAGGAAAGCGTCGTCAAGATGTTATAGTCGCTACGAAAGTTGGTAATCGATGGACAGAAGGCGTAGAAGGTTGGCATTGGGATGCATCCCCTTCTTATTTAAAGGAGGCTCTACACGCTAGCTTGAAACGACTAGGTACGGACTATATTGATGTTTATCAGTTACACGGTGGTACTATAGAGGACGATTGGGATGGAATTATCGACACTTTTAAAGGGTTGAAAAAGGATGGCTTAATCCGAGAATATGGTATTTCCTCTATTCGACCAAATGTACTAAAGCGTTTTTTACCAGCAAGCTCTGCAAAAAGTGTCATGATGCAATATAGTGCTTTAGATCGCCGTCCAGAGGAATGGTTCGACTTTATAGCAAGTGAAGGGGCTTCCGTTGTAACACGGGGAACAGTTGCAAAAGGTTTACTAACAAATAGCTGGAAAGAACGTTTACAGCTTGTCAATGGCTTTAACACTTACACAACGGACGAATTAACTACAGTATTGACAGGCTTATCTTCACATTATGACGATTTACATGCACTAGCAATCGCCTTTAATCTGGCGGAATCTACTATCGCCTCTACAGTGATTGGTGCAAGCTCACAGGAACAGCTGGCGCAAACACTTACTGCCTATGAAAAAATTAATTCGATAACAGATTTTAAAGCAGTCAAAGAGCTTACGAAAGCCGAACAATATATGGATCACCGATGAAAAAATGGCTTATCTTAATAGTATTTTTAGTAGTACTTGCGATTTCCTCCAGTATGACCTATGAACAACAGTCTATTATTCCTGAATTGGAGCAAATATTAGCAAATAAGCCGTTTGAAAAGCAATTGTCTGTGTTAAAAATTCCTTATTGGGATACAGTTGTTTCCGTTGAGGAGCGTGGTTACTTTAAGTTTGTAGAATTTTTAATTCGCAAATTCACGCATTTTGCTGGATTCGGCTGCTTCGCACTTGGTATTTACTTCGTATGGGGAAAACGTCGATTCGCCGCAAGTGTCGCTATTGCCGGGACAGCTCTTATTGCAGTGCTGGATGAGTTACGTCAAAGCTTCACACCCGGACGGACGATGAGCGGACAGGATGTTATGTTGGATACAGCTGGAGCAATTGTTTTTGTTGGGATTGTAGTGTTGGTGAGGAAGATTTTCAAAAGACAAAGGGCGCTTTAAATTTTATTAAAGGTCAAGTTATAAGCTGCAACTATTTTTAGATAGTGAATTCTTATTGAATGTCACACATTATATTATAGAAATTAAAAGGATAGAAGAGCTTAAATAACTTGCTCTATCTATCCTCTTTTTTTCCACAACAAACTAACTGAGCAGTTTAGTTGAAGAAGCGATTGTAAACTTTATTGGTGTGAGTTAAAATTATAAAGCTTCAAAGCATAAAAAAGGTAGGTTTAATGATGGGCGTCTTATCCTACAGTATCAAGTTTGTTTTATTTAGGTCTGCTACTAATGCTGTATGGTTTAATAAGTATATCAAATTTAATTTGAGAATTTTTTAACAGAGTTAATTCTACATATTTTGTAGATTAATTCTATTTTTTTGTTTTAATAACAACGATCTATACGAAAACAGCCTATAGAAAAGATTGTTGCACTTCAACTAGGAAAAACGAGGTAAAAAATAATGTATCAATTCCAACACGAGGTACAAAGAAAAGAAAAGGTTTATAAGATATATGTTATTCTATTTATTTTATCTGCATTGATAAATGTAGTCTCATTCTTTGTAGATGGTAACATCCTTCGTGGGCTAGTCAGTCTCTTAGTTTTTTCTATCGTTCTTCACTATGGTTTACGAAAGAAAGTCTGGGCGTCATTTATCGTAAAATATATAGTATGGATACATATAGTTTTATTGTTAATTATATTTCTCACTATGATCATTAAATTTATACAGTAAATACCTTATTCAACTAAAAAATATATATGAGGGATTTAAATGCAGACGAATGAAGAAGCAATTTGGGGAATAAGTAAAAACATTTTTTCTTATGTTAGATACCTCACCCTTTCAAAAGAAGAAAAGACTAAAATTAATATAAGTTTAGTTAAAGAAAAATACTGGTTCCAAGAACTAATGATTACTGAACCTTCTGTACTTAAATTGATAGAAGGAGATGAAGAAATTAGGGGATATTTATCATCGAGAAAGATGGTTAGAAAATTGCTAAGGGACAAAGAGGAACGGCAGCGTTTTAAAGGGCTTTTAAACGATAGATTAATTAACCGGGGGCACAATCAATTGAATTAAATTCAATTGATTTTGCTTGATACATTTTATCCTTAAACATATACGTAATTTGAATATCCCCTATACTCCCACCTACTGGAGAAATTTGACCTCCGATTTTCGCAATAAGTTGATTATCAATTATTTCAAAGTTGATAAGATTGCCAAAGTATATATCAAGAAATAAATGTTCAGGTTCAATTTTTAAAGGTTTGATATTAATTGTAAATTTCTTTTTTCCAATACTAATAACGGCTTTGTTAGGTAATAACTCAGTCTTTACGTTTTTTAACACTATTGCAACTGGGTCATCAACAAGCACTTCAACTGGTACTTCAACAAGCTCCTTATTTATTCTTTGATTTTGGATATGGAAAACGTGAACTTCTCGTTCTAACATTCCGGTACCAGTACCCTTGGTCAAAATTATGATTAACTCATTTTTTCCATCTTTATTGATGTCCTCATAGATAATTTGAGGTGACCAAGTGGGACTTGTTGTATTTATCCAATAAGGTCTTGTAAGGACACTACCTTTAACAACAATTTTAAAATTTGTATATACTTCATTCACCTTTTTAGCATAAAGGGTAACATCCGCTTTATCAGATTTTGTAATTTCCTCATATTCATTTATCATTGCTTTAGTTTTTGATAAAACAGTAAAAAGTGAAATGGCAATAATTAATATAAGAACCTTTTTCATAAGAGGACACCTCATATTTAAGTGTTCTCTATAACTGACTGTTTATTCCACTAAACTTCTCCATTAGCACAACAAGAAAAAAGATGCTGCCTCTGCAACAGGGAACTAGAATTTAATCTAATTTTTTTACAAATAAAACTCTGTCTTGATTCGGTCCGTCATAGTCTGTTTTTATTGATAGACCATCAACAATTCTATCTCCATCTTCAATTTCAAAACCCATCTTGGTATGATAGGCAATCGAAACTTTATTGACAGGTGACGTTACACAACGAACAATATTTCGATCATTTTGCTTTACCACATTAAAAAATTTATTGTATAAATGTTTTCCAATATTATGCTTTCTGTATTCAGGATGAACTCCAACGAAATGAATATACGCTTCATTTGAATGAGTTTGAGAAAGGAATCCTATTAGAAAACCCACAAGTTTACCATCCTTTTCTGCAATGAAACTTGTTTGTGTAAAATGGTCGAAGTATAATTTTGGTAACATATCAGACATATTCCTGCCACCCCACCACTCATTGATTAGAGGTGAAATTACATAGTAGTCTGAACCTTTAACTAAACGAATTTCCATTTTAATCCCCCTTATTTATGTAAAAATATATTTAAACTAAAATTACCATTACAGCAAATTTTATATTATTCCTTATGCAACTAAACCGCTCCGTTCGTTGAATAGCAACAATCTTTTAGAAAACAACCTATTTCTTTTATTACTTAGAGGTTCAAGAAATAGGCTTTAATGTACATTTAATAATTGATATAAGCACCTTTTGAATTATGATGAACGAACTTGACTTTTAATAAATTTTAAAGCGCCCTTTGTCTTTTATTTTGATGTCAGATGAATCTCCAAAAATATAGTTCTTCAGATTCTGAATATAACGTTGCCCCTGCTTTTTGTAATACTTTATGGGAGGCAATATTATTTTTATCAGTATCGGCAATCACATACTTAACATTAGATTGACGTAGCAACCAATCTTTCAACATCCTAACAGTTTCCGTCATGTATCCTTTTCCCTGATATTGTGGAAATGTATAATATCCGATTACGACTTCACCTTGCTCATTCGGTAGACCTTTTAGCATAATGCCACCAACGATACAGTTTTGTTCTTTCGATACGATTACCCAATTCGTGTACCAAATATAATTTTCTTCATCTTCTAATACTTTTGATAGTCTAAACTTCAAAGCTTGTCTTAGTTCTTCATCAAGAAAAACTTTATTACCACTTACCGACAACTCTATTTCCAATGTCTTTTCTTCATTAATTAGTAATTCTAAATACTTTGCGTTTAATGGGATTATTCTTAATCTTTTAGTGCTTAATTCAATCATTTTTTTCTCTCCTATCATAGATTTAACTAAAACTATTAAGAGATATATGTATTGGCAGCGTCTCCCGTGTTTTATTTTTCAAATAAATTTTAATTTAATCACCATAAAGTGGGGTTGATTTCCGCTCCGGCTGGGCGCTTTCCTGGGGGCGTCCGATGAGCCGCTTCGCTTCGCTGCAGGGTCTCGGGCCAACAGATGTTCTCTGTGCGAAAGCGTAGTGCTAACGTAGCGGCAGCAGAGGGTTTTGTTTGTGCGAAAGCGCAGCGACAGCAACAGCACCGATGTTGGTCACGAAGGCGTTATCACAGGATGTGATGGTTTTAGCCTTCGTTCCTCTATCGCTGATCCCCAAGGAGTCGCCCAGCCTCCACTACAATCAACATATTACATGGCAATTTGCTTATAAAACGAAATATCCAACTTTTAGTGATTATTCTTAATTTTATCAGTAAAGCAATAATAGAGAAATTATAATTTATCTATTAAGAAGTAATAAATTTTCCTAATCGAGATCGTACAATATAATTGAGCAAGGAACATAATTGTTCCGATAAAACACAAAAACAGTGAACCCGCATACATTCGGATTCACTGTTTTAAATTTTAAAATTTTGAGCCTTTATCGCCGTATTCGTTTAGTAGTTCTTCAAACGATTTGTTTTTTTCGCGTTGCTTGCGCTCAAAGGCTAGCTTTGCTTGGCGCTCTTCTTCAGCGGCATGCTCTTTCGCTGTTAAATCTTGCTTTGCAGCTTTTAATTTGGCTAGCACGTCACCGCCTAGCTGATCGGCTAATGTCACTGCCTCCTGCTTTGGTAGACTAGCTGTCACGCTACTATCTACGCGTTGCTGCTGTTTTCGTTTTTTTCCCATTACTTTCACCTTCTTATTCACTTCAAGGGCGCTTGACAATTGTTGCTACGCCTTGCCCACCACCGATACATAGTGTTGCGAGACCTGTTTTTGCATCACGCTTTTCCATCTCGTATAAAAGCGTTACTAAAATACGTGCTCCACTTGCACCAATTGGATGACCAAGGGCAATTGCTCCCCCGTTCACATTTAGTTTATCATGATTAAAGCCTAGTTCGCGATCTACAGCAATAGATTGAGCTGCAAAAGCTTCATTCGCTTCAATTAAATCTATATTATCTAATGTCACATCAGCCTTTGCTAATGCTTTCTTTACTGCCGTTACTGGGCCTGTTCCCATGATAGCTGGGTCAACACCTGCGCTTGCATTCGCTGTAATTAATGCTATTGGTCGAATGCCTAGCTCTTCCGCTTTTTCTTTCGACATGACAACGACTGCCGCTGCACCATCGTTAATGCCTGATGCACTTGCAGCTGTCACAGAACCATCCTTTTTAAAGGCAGGACGTAATTTTGATAGAGATTCCGCTGTAACGCCTTGACGCGGGAATTCATCTTTATCAAAAATAATAGGATCACCCTTGCGCTGAGGAATTTCCACCGCTACGATTTCATTGTTAAACTTTCCTGCTGTAATGGCCGCTTCTGCACGCTGCTGTGAACGTGCTGCAAAGGCATCTTGTTCCTCACGAGAAATCTCATAGACATCACATAAATTTTCAGCTGTAACGCCCATATGATAGTCATTAAAGGCACACCATAATCCGTCATGAATCATCGTATCGACTACTTTTTGATCTCCCATGCGGAAGCCTTCTCGGGCATTTTTTAATACATATGGTGCTTGGCTCATATTTTCAAAGCCACCTGCAACGATAATATCCGCATCCCCTGCTAAAATGGCTTGTGTCGCTAAGTGAACAGCTTTTAGTCCTGAGCCACAAACTTTATTAATCGTTAATGCAGATACTTCATGTGGTAACCCTGCTGCAATTGCTGCTTGACGAGCTGGATTTTGTCCAAGCCCAGCTGATAAGACATTCCCCATAATGACCTCGTCAACTTTTTCGCCTGCTACACCAGCACGTGCCAATGCTTCTTTAATAACAATGCTCCCTAATTTTGTGGCTGGTACGTCCTTTAATGTTCCTTGGAATGAACCAATAGCTGTACGTACTGCACTTACTATTACTACCTCGTTTGTCATAAACATTCTCCCCTTTTCCCCGTTCAAAAATGAACACTGCATGCATATGCTACTAGCAGATATATCTATTTTAACAAATATTTTGACGATTTTCGATAATAGAAATAATCGCAGTTTTGCCAAAGATATTGTAAAATGTTGACGTGTTTTAAACAATCTCAGTTGGGAACATTACAATTAAGCAAAGTGCATACATACGAATGATGTCGCTTGTATGCCTAGACAACAAATGAAACAGGACGTGGAGGTGTTAATAATGAAAAAGAAAATGCTTTTATTTTCAGGTATAACGACGACGCTTGCCGCAGCAGCAACAGGTCTATTTGGCTTCGCGCTCTCCAATAAATTAATGTTCATAAAGCAAAAGGATCCTGAATTTGTTCGTGAACGTGAAACTACTGCTAAACGTTTTGATGAAGCTTGGTACAATAAAAATTTTAAATGTGAATTAAATATCGACTCTCCAAATGGCTATACGATTCGCGGTATAATGTTTCAGCCATTGGAAACAAATAATACCATCATTATTTGCCATGGCGTAACAGAAAATAAAATCAACTCCGTCAAATATGCTCGACTTTTTGAACGGCTTGGTTACAATTCCGTTATTTTTGACCATCGTAGGCACGGGGAAACAGGCGGGAAAACGACTAGCTACGGCTATTATGAGAAAAATGACCTTGACGCAGTTGTCAAAACTGTCAAGGCAATGATTGGAGAAAACGCTATTCTTGGTATTCATGGTGAATCGATGGGTGCTGCTACAATGCTCTTATACGCAGGAACTGTAGAGGACGGTGCGGATTTCTATATTTCTGATTGTGCGTTCTCTGATTTTTCAATGCTGTTGAAACAAATTGCGAAGACAGAATTTAAATACGGCTCGATTATTCCCATTCGTTTTGCTGATTTCTTCGTCCGTTTGCGTGATGGTTATTCTTTTAAAAGCGTGACACCTTCTGACGCTGTGACAAATATCGAAAAGCCAGTGCTCTTTATCCATAGTATTCCCGACACATTTATTCCAGCTTCCATGTCACTGGATTTATACAATAAAAAAAGTGATCCGAAAAAGTTAAAGCTATTTGATAAAGGTGCCCATGCACAATCCTTTAATGAAAATATGGCTGAATATGAGGATTTAATCCATGATTTTTTAGAAAACTTCATCTATCAAAAAATTAATCGTGATTCTTCTTCGTCCAATGTCATTCCATTTCATTTTTAGTTGTGTCAATAGGTGTCATTTTAAATAAAATATAGCTCTTCGGCAAAGCGAGGGGGTGATTTCCGTTCCGGCTGGGCGCTTTGTTGCTGCCGCTACGTTAGCACTACGCTTTCGCACAGAGCAAAGCTTCCTAGGGGCGTCCGATGAGCCGCTTCGCTTCGCTGCAGGGTCTCATCTGTGACGCTGATCCCTAAGGAGTCGCCCGGCCTCCACTTCAATCACCCAATTCGCATAGCATGTACCTTCTGACATGCTATTCTATTTTATAGCGATAAAGGAAAATAACAACAATATATCTGTACGAAAATATTTTCTTGACCATTTGTGTTTTTCGACACAATGAAAAACCTTGCTGGACGTCACGCAAGGTTTTTTAAATTATTTTATTCTGCAAAAACGTTATGCCATTCATCACGTTTTGCTAAAAATTCTTTAGCTAACGCTTGTGCACCCTTTAGACTATGGCTAGCTGCCCAGCCGCATTGCACTTCATTGCACGCAGGAACTGCAGTGGCCTTTGTTACATCTGTAAATGTTTTTTCTAAAATATTCAATAAGTCTTCGTAATCATTATGATTGATTAGCGATACATAGAAGCCCGTTTGGCAACCCATTGGACTGAAATCAACAATGTGATCAGAATAATTGCGGATAATATCTGCCGATAAATGTTCTAAGGAATGTAATGCAGGCATTTCCATATGTTCTTTATTAGGCTGTTTAAAACGAATATCATATTTGTACACTTCATCGCCATTTTTTCCTGTTTTAACACCTGCTAAACGTACATATGGCGCTTTTACTTTCGTATGGTCTAAATCAAAGCTTTCAACATTTGTTTTTTCTCTCTGCAATGCACACAACTCCCTTTATATAGAATATTTCCATTATAACGAGTTTTCCGATAGAATTATATGTTTTTTACAAATTATTTAAACTATTCGCAAAAATAGATCTCGTCCGAAGGTTTGACTTATGTGTCCACGTACAACTTAGTCGTGATGTAAAACGTTTGGAAATATTAAAATGATTAGTTTAGGTTTGTAATACAGTTGATTAAATTAGTGATATTAACTTTTATATGCGAACAAATCTAAAGAGCATGTTTTGAAAAAAAAATTGATCAAAACATGCTCTTATTTAATGTGGACAAGCTTGCCGTATTTGATATGTCTGTTTAAAGTAAGCTTCTACTCCTTCTTGTGTCTGCACACAACTCAGTTAACCCTGCACAACCGTAACACCTCTATATGAGGAATAAAAAAATGGATCTCCATATGTATGAGAGATCCTTCTTTTTACTCGTTTCCTATAAAATCGATATGATTAGACAAAAATACCATGGAGTGCTCCTAGTAAGGTAAAAATGATAAAATGGTCACCAATCGCAATTAAAAAATTTCTCTTATTTACGAGTCCAAATAATGTATTTTTCAAATAAACAATTGAAATAAGAAAGCCAATAATACCTCCTACAGCAGCACCTTCTAACAAACTATTTGAACTAGTCGCTTGAACGAGAATTGCAATAAAAATGGAACTAATAAAGGCAACGATTACTGAAATCACATATTTTAATGCACCTTTGCTTTGATTTTCCTTCCCTACTAATATGGAATAATAGATAGCCCCATAAATCATATACAAGATTCCACCAATAAGAATAGCAAGATAATTTAACGTACTTAAATCAATTGACATACATTTACCCCCGATTTATTTAGGCTCTATGGCTAAAGCGATTGCACTGATTCTGCAATTAAGATTGAGTTTATCACTAACCTGAGTCCCTATCAATATAGGGCTCAGGCTGCTTAACCCGTTTAAGTTGTGGTTAAAATAATTTGATTTTTAAAATCACATCACGATGTTTAGACATCCACTAAAATAAGTTAAAAAAGCAACTAGCCCTGGCTTGGACTAGTTGCTTTTTAAAAATTCCAATTATTTTTGGAATTTATTCATTTGTGACATCATTTGGCGTACTTGCTTTTCAGACGGCGTACGACCCATTTGCGCCATCATCATACGAATCATTTGCTCATTAATCGGTGGGTTTTCTTTTAAATATTTCATCATAGCTTGACGAGCTAAAAAGAACCCAAGTGCCGCGCCCGCTGCTAATGCGATAATTACAATAATAATCCAGCCCCATGTAGGCATACAACCAACCTCCTCCACTACAATATATACCGAGAAAAAAACTCTCCACGCTCCATTATACACCAAATATTAGCGTGTTACTATATATTGTAGTGAATTTTCCTAATGCATTGTATACTTCATTGGCTTTAGCCACCCACATTCATTATCTTGTTTATTAAATGCAATAAAGCGCTCGCTCATTTTCGCAAGCATTTGGAACAGATCCAAATCAAGCATCCGTGAACCCTCACAATAGACACAAATTTTGCGTTCTACTAAATAAATAGCCATTTTTCCTTTTATAGGATGTTCTAAAAATAATGCATTACGAGCTCTCTCTAAATGTGCATACTTGGAATCTAGTTGCGCCTCTAACATCGTAGCTATCTCATCGAAGCGAACTGTTTCACATATATATGCAAGTTCTTTTAAGGATTTCTCGTTAGCGTCTTCACAGCCTTGCATCATTTCTAATAACTTACGCTCTCTGCCGAAAATAAACGTTAAATGCTCTTCTTTTATTTTATATATGGAATAGGTTCTCACTAGAAATCCTCCTTCGCTCATTTCTTTTTCATAAGTATAGCTCATCCAAACTCTTTAATTTGTCAAACGAAGGAGGAATTCATCTTCTATTTTTGTCGAAAACTTTCTACTTTCAGTTCTATCAAATACTTTATGGCTAATTGTATTTTTACCAATTTAGCTTCTTTTATAGAGCTTAGAATACTCTCAGCCTCAAGACCTAGAGTAAAATCAATTCCCAGTCCGTTTTAGCAAAGCGCGTTAATAGGTAATATAAAAGTACAAACGAAAGGAGCTAAAACATATGAGAAAATTTCTTTTATTTACAGGAGGCTTCATCGCAGCATGTGTTGCACTTGCCTTAGTTGGACCACTAGCAGGCTTACTATTTTCTGGTTTATTTGTAGCGCTTGGCATGCACTTCTACATTGCAAGCAAGTCGACATTCGGCAAAATCATTTGGTTTACAGTTGGTCTGATGGGTGTTCTATCAGCAATATCTAATATCCCAGCTATGGTTGGTTTAGCAGCAATCGCTATCATCTATGTTATCTATAAAAAATGGAATAACGAAGATGTAAAAATTCCAACGATTGAAGCTAAAGAAGAAGATCCGTTTACAAACTTTGAAAAAGAATGGTCAAACTTAACAAAATAAAAGGAGCGAATTTACATGAACTTATTTCAACGTTTTAAATATACAATAGAGGCAGATTTACATCATGTATTTGATAAGAAGGAACAAAAAAATCCAATTGCGATGTTAAACCAATACATTCGTGAAGCTGAAAAACAAACAGAGCAAACTGGGAAATTATTAGAGCGCCAAGGTCAATTAAAAGAAAAACTAGAACAGGAATTCAAACAAAATGCAGATTTACTAGCTAAACGTGAGGCTCAACTTAAATTGGCTACTACTAGTGGGGAGCAAGATTTAATCGATTTTGCTACTGATGAAGTAGCTGCTTACACAGCACGTAACAATACATTACAAACTAGTATTGAAGCGAGCACACGTGAATACTTCGAGCTTGAGCGTAAATTCGAAACGATGAAACATAAAATTAAAGATATGAAAGTGCGTCAATTACAGCTTATGGGCAAAGAAAACGTCACACGCGCTCACCATCAAATGGACGGTATGATTGCTAAAAACAATAAAACCAACTTTGAAGATTTAGAAACATATATCGATAAGCTTGCTTACCAAATCGACAAAGATCATGAAGTAACATCTTTCGAGACTCGTCTTGCACAGTTAGAAAAAAATGTCGCAGAAGATAATGCGCCACTGCTAATTGAAAACAAATAAGAAATAAAGGATGCCTCAATTATTGAAGCATCCCTTTTCTTTGAAAAAAACTTTTGATAATTTTAATGAAAGGCTGTTTTCGTATAGATTATTGCTCCCTTGAAAATATCGATTATGATTGAATATAATGCAGTTTCAGGAAATGTGGAGATTTGTGTATGTATGGAGCAGTAAGTAAATTAAAGAAGCACAAAGTCTCTATCTAAAAGAAGGAAGTAATTAATATAGAAGAACAGATATAAAAGAAGCAACGGCATAAAATATTATACCAATAGGGAATATCATCGGCAGTTTATTGATCTCTCTCAAATCACCCGATTCTTTTTTCATCCCTTTGTAAAACTTTGTCGTCATTAACACGCCACCTATCAATAACACGCCGCAGCCGATAGACGAAACGATGTCCAATTCTACTGCTTTACCCATTTCGATGGACACTACCACTATAGAGTATATAAAGGCTGCAAACAAATAAAGAGCTTTTTCCTTCCTCTCTAATTTTCTGCTTTTCTTTTTCTCCACTTTATACCAATGTTTCAAATCTTCTTGCGACACGTACTGCGCAACAATGGCTTTTACTTGTTTCGGCTTGAGTGCTCGAACATTGCAGCCTGAAATAACCGAGAATTGCGTAGAAGTTTATTATGATCAAAAAGGTTCTGGAAAAAGTTTTAATAAGAAATTAACGATCGCTCATTTCTTTTTCTTAAGTATAGGTCATCTCAACTTATTGTTAAACGAAGGAAGCATCCATCTTCTATTTTTAGTTCTATCAAATACTTTATGGATAATTGCATTTTTGCTTTTTTTATAGTGCTTAGAATACTCTCAGCCTCAAGACCTAGAGTAAAATCAATTCCCAGTCCGTTTTAGCAACGCTTTCTAATAGGTAATATAAAGGTATCAACGAAAGGAGCTAAAACATATGAGAAAATTCTTTCTACTAATCGGAGGCTTTATCGCAGGATGTGTTGCACTTGCTTTAACCGGACCGCTTGTAGGTTTACTATTTTCTGGATTGTTTGTAGCACTCGGTATGCACTTCTACACTGCGAGTAAATCGACATTCGGCAAAATTTTATGGGTTACAGTGGGTCTGATTGGAGTTCTATCAGCAATATCTAATATACCAGCAATGGTTGGTTTAGCAGCAATCGCTGTCATATATGTTATCTATAAAAAATGGAATGGCGAAGATGTAAAAATCCCAACTATTGAAGCTAAAGAAGAAGATCCGTTTACAAACTTTGAGAAAGAATGGTCTAACTTAACAAAATAAAGGGAGCGAATTTAAATGAACTTATTTAAACGTTTTAAATATACAATTGAGGCTGATTTACATCATGCATTTGATAAGAAAGAACAAAAAAATCCAATTGCGATGTTAAATCAATACATTCGTGAGGCAGAAAAACAAACAGAGCAGACTGGTAAATTATTAGAGCGTCAAGGTCAATTAAAGGAAAAACTAGAGCAAGAATTTAAGCAAAATGCAGATTTACTAGCTAAACGTGAGGCTCAACTTAAATTAGCTACCACTAGTGGAGAGCAAGATTTAATCGATTTTGCCTCTGATGAAGTAGCTGCTTATACAGCACGTAACAATACATTGCAAGCTAGTATTGAGGCAAGTACACGTGAATACTTCGAGCTGGAACGCAAATTTGAAACGATGAAACACAAAATTAAAGATATGAAAGTGCGTCAATTACAGCTTATGGGCAAAGAAAACGTCACTCGCGCTCACCATCAAATGGACAGTATGATTGCTAAAAACAATAAAACCAACTTTGAGGATTTAGAATCATACATCGATAAGCTCGCTTACCAAATCGACAAAGATCATGAAGTGACATCTTTCGAGACTCGTCTTGCACAGTTAGAAAAAAATGTCGCAGAAGATAACGCACCACTGCTAATTGAAAATAAATAACATGTTATAATGAAAGAAATGCGCCATGTTTAGAGGCGCATTCTTTCACGTTTTGAAATTGAGGGACCTATTCCCTCTCTTATACTCTTAGTAGAAAGAAGGGTGACCCTCTTGCAAAATTTCACAACTAATAAGCTCACTTTTTGGGTAGTATGCTTCTTTTTACTCGTTTTTGTGGAGCTCACAATTTTTAATAACGGTGGCGCCTTTTGTCTATTGATTGGGGTAGGACTTCTTTATTTAAGTTTCTCGAAAAAAAATCGTTTCTTTAAATGGACAGGAATTTTCTTTATTTCGATTGCACTCTTTACGATGTGGAGTTTACGCTTATTTATCGTCATCATTCTTTTATATATGCTCTACCAATACTTACAAAGAGAAAACGTAGCCAAAGTTGTTGGTGTGGAACTTTTCGAAAAGCTTCCCACTACGAAAAGTGAATTATTCGGTACATTGCCGGCACCAGTAGAAGCTTATAAATGGCAAGATGTCCAAATACAGCGACTCGCAGGCGACATTACGATTGACACAACACAAACCATTTTACCTACCGGCACAAGTATTATTACGATTCGACAAGGGATTGGTAAAGTACAAATTTATATTCCTTATGAAATTCCATTCCGCTTACACTATACGACCTTATTTGGTGAATTAAAGTGCCTAAATGTTGGTCCACAACGTATACTTAATGAAAGTGTAAGTTTCTCAGATGGAAACCCTGAGGATGCAAAGCGTACCCTAGTTATACATGTTGCAACATGGCTTGGGGACTTGGAGGTGCTACGTAAATGATTGCCTTTATCTCAAGAACATTTACCTTACTTTTTATTTTGATGAGTGCAGCATTCGGTCTCCTTGTCGTTGTTTGGGGCGAGCCAAACGAGAAAACGTGGGAGCCATTATGGCAGCAGAATTATAATAATATCCCACTCGGTGGTTTTATTGTCGTCATTCTTTTTGCACTTAGTTTACTGATTGCAAGCTGGATTAGTATGACTGCCCGTGCAAGAGAGGCACAGGCAACCCGCATCGTGAAACAGTTAGTTGAACCGGATTTTGTATTACCTAAAAAACAGCCTTTACCAAAACCGTTGAAAAAAGCTTTAGTTCAAACTAGTGAATTAATCGATACCCAACGAAAAAGCTTACAGCGCTTATCCAATGAACGTGCAGAAGCTAATGATAAAATTATTCAAGAGCGAATTATTGCTGAACGTCAACGCCTTGCTCGTGAGCTTCATGATTCTGTATCACAGCAATTATTCGCAGCTTCGATGTTGCTTTCCGCATTAACCGAAACTGCTGAAAATCCTACAAGCTTAAAGCAGGTTGAAAAAGTTGTGCAACAGGCACAGCTTGAAATGCGCGCATTATTATTACATTTACGTCCAGTAGCTCTGCACAATAAAACGCTTGCACAAGGTCTTGAGGAGTTAATTATTGAGCTGCAACAAAAAGTCTTTTTTCATATTGAATATGAGCTTGAAGAAATGTCATTATCCAAAGCGGAGGAAGATCATTTATTCCGTATTGCACAGGAGGCGTTATCGAATACACTACGTCATGCCAAAGCGAGCGAAGTTGAATTATTGCTCGTTGCTCGCGATGATTTAGCGATATTACGCATTCAGGACAATGGCCTCGGCTTTGATGTCGAAGCCGATAAATCTACTTCTTATGGTCTACAAAACATTGCTGAACGCGCTGTGGAGATTGGCTGTATGTATAAAATTGTGTCAGTACCTGGGGAAGGAACAATTGTAGAGGTGAAAACCCCTTTACAAAAGGAGGTTGAAGTGAATGATTCAAGTATTAATAGTGGATGACCACGAAATGGTGCGTATCGGTGTTTCTGCCTATTTATCAGCACAACCAGATATCACCGTTGTAGGTGAAGCTGAAAATGGTAAAGTGGCAGTGGAACGTGCTCTCGCTTTGCGTCCAGACATTATTTTAATGGACAATGTGATGCCCGTCATGACAGGAGCTGAGGCGACAGCTGAAATTCTAGCTGCATGGCCAGAAGCAAAAATTATGATGGTGACAAGTTTTTTAGACGATGACAAAGTCTATCCAGCATTAGAGGCTGGTGCAGTCAGCTATATTTTAAAAACATCAAATGCGAAGCAAATAGCAGATGCCATTCGTAAAACAATGGGCGGCGAAACCGTTTTAGAGCCAGAAGTAACATCCAAAATGATGCATCGCATGCGCCACGGCTCTAGTACCCCACTGTATGAGCAGCTGACCGATCGTGAAATGGAAGTATTATTGCTCATAGCTCAAGGCAAAGCAAATCAGGAAATCGCCGATGACCTATATATTGCATTAAAAACTGTAAAAACACATGTCAGCAATATTTTAGCGAAACTCGATGTTCAAGATCGAACACAAGCAGTTGTCTACGCTTTTCAAAATGGGCTTGCAAAGTAAGTTATTCCAAAAAAATACGAAACTGCATTTCTACCAATGCAGTTTCGTATTTTTTTAATTTAATCTATTAAAAAGTTCTTGAAGTTCGCTTACACTGTTAACTATGTATGTTGCTTGTGCATCCGTTAATTCTTCAAGTGAGCCATAGCCATAAGTAACACCGATAGAATCCATGTGGTTTTCATGCGCCCCAACAATATCGTATTTGCGATCTCCTATCATAATAAATTGATCGATTTTCGCTTCATTAAAATGTTCACGTGCAAATGTGATGACTTCCCCTTTTGCTGAACGTGTACCATCTAAATTGCTACCTGCGACAAAGTCAAAATAATGTTCTAGGTTGAAATATTGTAAAATTTGTTCCGCAAATACAGTTGGCTTAGATGTCGCAATTGCTAATATGTATCCCTGTTGCTTTAAATTGGTTAACAAAGCTGGAATGTTTTCATACAGTTTATTCTCAAACATCCCTCTTTCAGTAAATCGTTCCCGGTAATCGTTAATAGCTTGATCAATTTGCATATCATCAAATCCGTAAATTTCCTGAAAAGATACTTGTAATGGTGGCCCTATAAAGCTTTCAAGCTCATCTAAATTATTTACTTCGATACCAGCCTTTTGTAATGCATGTTGAACTGATTTCGTTATGCCAATTTTAGGATCAGATAATGTGCCATCTAAATCAAATAAAACTACATGATACTTTTTCATAACTAGCTCTCCTTTAAACTATTGATTGATATACTGTTGAACCAAAATCGTGAATATCCTTGATGTAATCAAATCCTTCAGGTGAACCAAAGCTGTTAAATCCACGAACTGCCACAATATTTTCTTTTGGAATTACCAATAAAGCAACATTTGTGTAACCAAGTAGTTGAAAGCTTCCTTTTGGTACTATTGGGCTTAACTCAGTAATCCCTTCTCTCTGTTGTGGCTGAACAAACCAGAAAAAGCCGTTAGTTGGCAATTTCTTTGGTTTAGTATTCGGGGATTGCATTGTCGTTACTAACTGTATGATTTCTTCTGGTATCATTTGTTTTCCATGTAACCTCCCTTTATCAAGATGCACCTGCCCCCACTTAGCTAACTCTCTTAATGAGCTATACATATTCATTTTGCTGCCATCACATTTATCACTTTCATACCAAAATGGACTATCATTATGTATTACCTCTATATGTTGGTCGTTTTTTTCACTAAACCAATTTGTTTCAGTGAAAGACAATGTCTGAAATACTTGCTCATCCACAATTTCAGCAATCGTTTTTCCTGTGACTTTAAAAATGATTTTGGCAAGTAGTTCTACATTAATATCTCGATATGCCCAGTTATAGCCTGCTTTGAATTCCTTTATTACTTTTTCGTTTTGCCGACGTAAACCGTGAGTATGTGTGAGAAGATGTCTAATCGACACATCTGCATAGACTTTTTCATCTTCTAAATAATCACTTAGTCTATCATCTATTGAGGCAATATAGTTATGATAAATCGCATATGCTACAGCAAATCCTATATAGGTTTTGCGAACTGAAGCGAGATGAAAAAGAGTATGTGGATCTACCTTCTTCGCGTTTTGTTGTTGTCCTTGCACACCAAAATATTCTTCTAGTATGGTATGACCATGTTTATTAATAATAACTCCGCCACCTGTACAATCTAATTCTGAGAAAGTTTTCTTTACTTGTGTAAGTATAGTTTGTAGCTTCATCTAAATACCCCTTTTACGAACACCACTAAAATACTTTAAAACTCATACTATCATTGTATATCAAATGGGAAATAATACTATAAAAGTTTATGTCCCTTCATCGGAATCCTTTTAACACAAAAAAATACCGCAACACTCAGTGGAGACTTAACCCCACCTAGCATTGCGGTATTAAATAAATTATAGCGCTTTTACCTTCGCTACAACATTTTCTACTGTGAATCCGTATTTTTCCATTACTAATTCACCTGGTGCAGAAGCGCCGAACTTGTCAATTGCAAGAACGTCTCCTTCAAAGCCAGTGTATTTATGCCAGCCGAATGATGCGCCCATTTCGATTGCAAGACGTTTTGTTACAGCTTTTGGAAGAACAGATTCTTTGTAAGCTGCGTCTTGTTTTTCGAAGCGATCCATAGATGGCATTGAAACAACTGCCACATCCATGCCTTCAGCTTTTAGTGCTTTTTGTGCTTCAACTGCAAGTGAAACCTCAGAGCCTGTTGCAATTAAAATCGCATCTGCTACTTCTTTTGTAGCCGGAGATACTGTATAAGCACCTTTTGTAACACCTTCACGTACTGTATCAATAGATGCGTCGAGAACAGGTAAGTTTTGACGAGATAATACTAAAACAGTTGGTGTTTTTTCAGATGCTACTGCTAGCTCCCATGCAACTGCTGATTCATTTGCATCAGCTGGACGGACTACAGATAAGTTTGGCATTGCACGTAAAGATGAAAGGTGTTCGATTGGTTCATGCGTCGGACCATCTTCCCCTACAGCAATTGAGTCATGTGTAAATACATAAGTAACAGGAAGACCCATTAATGCAGAAAGACGTACAGCTGGACGAACATAATCAGAGAATACGAAGAATGTACCACCGAATACGTTAACACCACCGTGAAGTGCCATACCGTTCATAGCAGCACCCATAGCAAATTCACGTACGCCGAACCAAATATTACGGCCAGCATAATTGTCTGCAGAGAAATCTCCGGCGTCTTTCATCGTAGTTTTGTTTGAGCCAGCAAGGTCAGCTGAACCACCGAAGAATGATGGAGTTTTCTTCGCAATGGCATTGATTGCATCTCCAGAAGATGAACGAGTAGCTACTGATTTACCTGCTTCATAAACTGGTAATTCTGAAGCGAAATCCTCTGGTAATTGCCCATTCATTGCGTTTTCAAATTGTGCTGCTAATTCTGGGAACTCTTGCTTATATGCTTCAAACTTAGCATTCCAAGCTTCTTCAGGTTGTGCCCCTTGAACCTCAGCAGCTGCTGCGAATGCATCATATGCTTCAGCAGGAATTTGGAATGGCTCGTGTGCCCATTCATAAGCTGCTTTTGTTAAAACGACCTCATCTTGACCAAGTGGTGCACCGTGAGAAGCTGCTTTACCTGATTTGTTTGGTGAACCAAAACCGATAACAGTTTTCACTTCGATAAGTGTTGGCTTGCCAGTTGATTTTTTAGCTTCTTCGATAGCTGCGTTAATTGCTTCAACATCTGTACCATCAGCAACTTTTAAATAGTTCCAGCCATAAGATTCAAAACGCTTTTGGACATTTTCTGAGAATGATTTTTCTAAATCACCATCTAAAGAAATATCGTTTGAATCGTATAAAACGATTAATTTTTCAAGTTTTAAGTGACCTGCTAAAGAGATAGCTTCTGCTGCTACACCCTCCATTAAATCGCCATCGCCACAAAGTGCAAATGTATAGTGATCAACGATGTCATGTCCTGGTTTATTGTAAGTAGCTGCTAAATGACGTTCAGCCATTGCCATACCAACTGTCATAGCAATTCCTTGACCTAGAGGACCTGTTGTTGCCTCTACCCCAACTGTATGACCATATTCAGGATGTCCTGGAGTTAATGAATCCCATTGACGGAAGTTTTGAATTTCTTCCATTGGTAAGCCGTAGCCCCCAAGGTGAAGTAGGCTGTATAGAAGCATAGAGCCATGACCTGCAGAAAGTACAAAACGATCGCGGTTATACCATTTTGGATTAGCCGGATTATGGCGAAGTTGTTTTGTCCAAAGCGTATAAGCCATTGGCGCTGCCCCCATCGGTAAACCTGGGTGACCTGAGTTTGCTTTTTCAATTGCATCGATTGACAAAGTTCGGATAGCATTAATCGCTAGTTGATCCGCATGTTGAGTCATTATTTTGTGACATCCTTTCTCGTCCTATATATTGTTCTTATACAGTTTAGTCAACATTGCTTCAGAAAACAATATTTTTGTTATACTATTAACGTTTTATTACATACTTTATAGAAATGTGACACATTAATTTAGGAATTTATTTTTTTTCGCTTGTTTAACTTTTTCTGGTGTTACATCATTTCCTTCAGCATCTACCACTTTTACGTTTTCAATTGTATCACGCATCGTTGCTCTAAATGTATCTAGATATTCCTTACGAAGCGCTGTTCGTTCTTTAGCTTCTGCCTCTGTTAAAGTACCATTTTTAGACTTAGCAGAAAGTTCATTGATTCGGTTAATTTTTTCTTTTGATAACATAATTACACACCTTTCAGTACATATCTTAATGAATATGGTATGCAAAGTATAGCATGTATTCCCTTAAAATGCAGTAATACCAACCTTTCTAGCATTCTTATATTTTTGAAATAAATACCATTAATTGCATGACTTTGAGAAATTACAAGTGTATAACTAATTTAAAGGGTTCCAAAATAACATTTAATTTATGCTTGGGGGAAAATGAAATGTTTATCAAAACGAACAGACTATTAATAAGAGAATTTGAGGTTCGAGATTGGCAAGCTGTCTATGCATATACTTCAAGCCCAAATGTGATGAAGTATATTCCAGAGGGCGTTTTTAATGAGGAGCAAGCAAAAAAGTTTGTTTCAGAAAATAGCGGTGAAAATGCAAAATACTTCCCTGTTATTTTACTTAGAGAAAACATAGTTATTGGCCATATTGTTTTCCATCGATATTTCGGTGATCATACGTACGAAATTGGCTGGGTATTGAATCCGAGCTATTACAACAATGGATACGCATCTGAAGCAGCCAAAGCTGTACTGGACTATGGATTTAAAGAAATGAAACTTCATAGAATTATTGCTACATGCCAGCCAGAAAATATCCCTTCCTATAAAGTGATGGAGAAAATCGGCATGAGACGCGAGGGTTATTTTAAAAAATGTATACCACACAATGATGATTGGTGGGATGAATACTATTATTCTGTCTTAGATGAGGAATGGGTATAAGATACTTTCACTAGTCTGCAAACCTTCGTAGTTAAATAGATGGGAGAATTATATGAAAAAAACCGCTGTATTATTGTATCCCAAATTTAGTGAATATGAATTGAGTGTAGCATTATCTATATTAATGCAAGGAGATAAACCCATTATTACTGTTGGGTTAAACAATGAAAAAATTAAAGGGGAATCGGGGTTATCTTGTATAGCCGATACACAAATTAGTGAAGTTAATCTGGACGAAATCGATAGCTTGTTGCTACCAGGCTGTATGGATATAGCTTACCTAATAAATGAGCAAGAATTAATTGATTTTATTAGTAATGTGAATGCCACAGGAGCAATTATCGCAAGTATCTCTAGCTCTCCATCTCTTTTAGCGAAAGCTGGAGTATTAAAAAATAGAAAGTATACTGTTGGGTTGCCGCTAGAAGGCATAAGAAAATTAGACTTCTTCGATCTTAATCATTTCTCTGAAGACCTAGTTGTACAAGATGGTAACATCATAACTGCAAGAGGTAGAGGTTTTATACAATTTGGTATTACTGTCGGTAAAGCCCTACATCTCTCTTTTGATGAAAATTGGTACAGAGAATAACGAAATAGCTCTAATTGATAGGAAAGATTAGTACAGTAAAAGATGGCAAGTTCCTTTTCAAACATTATATAGAATATTGAGCAAGAGAAGTAGAAATGGCTACTTCTCTTATTTTAAAAAATTCTTTCCCTGTTCTATCCATAACTTTGGTGATTCTATCCACGTCTTTCGCTGTTCTATCCGTCACTTCAGCGATTCTATCCACGTTTTTCGCTGTCCTATCCGTCACTTCAGCGATTCTATCCACGTTTTTCTCTGTTCTATCCGTCACTTCAGCGATTCTATCCACGTTTTTCGCTGTTCTATCCATCACTTTGGCGATTCTATCCACGTCTTTCGCTGTCCTAACCGTCACTTCAGCGATTCTATCCACATTTTTCGCTGTTCTATCCATCACTTCGGCAATTCTATCCACGTTTTTCGCTGTCCTATCCGTCACTTCAGCGATTCTATCCACGTTTTTCGCTGTCCTATCCGTCACTTCAGCGATTCTATCCACGTTTTTCTCTGTTCTATCCGTCACCTCGGCGATTCTATCCACGTTTTTCTCTGTTCTATCCGTCACTTCAGCGATTCTATCCACGTTTTTCGCTGTTCTATCCATCACTTTGGCGATTCTATCCACGTCTTTCGCTGTCCTAACCGTCACTTCGCCATTCTATCGTGACTACTTGTCTCCTTCACCTTCATCTAGAGCCTTTAAAAAGAAAAAAATCAGTAGGAAAACTCCCACTGATTAAAACGTTATTTTATTTCGTTTCCCTCTAGATGTTCCCGATATCTCCTATGGACAGTAGCTTTGCTTACGTCAAAGTCTAGCCCCCTAAGAGTTACAGCGATTTCCTCAAATGTGAAGCCTCGATTACGTAACTTGACGATTTCTTCTATAGGGACATCTTTACGTTCTTGACCGTTTGGATTTCCTCGGTTAGATAAATTGTTTTCAGGGCGATAGCCATTTTCAACCGCACGACGCATACCTCGACGTATTTTTGCATTATGGATTCTACGCTGGTACTCCTCTACAATTGCTAAAATTTCTAGGAGCATCGTATCCATTTCATTTAATTGTACAGGTCCCGCATCTCGCATAGAGAAAACATTAGTTTCAGTTTTCTGCAATAAATGCAATACGGCCATTCGAGCATTTCCACGTCCTAAGCGTGTTTCATCCTGCACAAATAATGCTGTTACTTCTTTTTCTTTTATGAAATCGAGCATTTCTAGTAAACCTTCTCGTTCCACATCATAGCCACTATGCTTATCCTTAAAAACATGCTTCACTTCGTAGCCCTGTTCTTTAGCATAGCGTACTAACTCCTCCTCCTGACGCTCTAACGAGGAGCTTTGTGTCTCTTTTTCTGTACTCACACGGCAATAGACAACAGCCGATTGTTGTTTAGTTATCATTTTACATTTCTCGCAATTTCAATTGAATTTAAAGGATTGGGTTGGTCCTCACCCACTACTGGAATCACTAGAGATTTACCTGCAATAATTCGTACGTTCGATAATTCATTTTCTGTCTTAACAAGCTTAATCCATTCATCCGACTTCATTTTACCACGGTATTGTTCGGCTAACGACCATAAGCTATCACCATGTTCGATTTCAATTTCTGCGTATGTAACCTCGCCTGGGTCTGTTATAAAAAGATATGCTGTAAATAGTAGACAAGCTCCTAATAAAATTGTAATATGTGGATTTTTTTTAAACCAGTTCATGTTTATAACCCCTTTTCGAGAATGTTTGTTCGGAATATATGTTCTTATAATAATGCGAACAAACGTTTTTGTCAAACACTTTTCGAACCTATGTTTGCTTAAGTGTTCGCATTCTGCTATACTATTAATAAGTAGAATGATTAGAAAAAAGAGGTGAGCAATCATGAAAAAAGTATCGAAAAGACAAGAGGCCATATTAGAGTTCATTAAAGAAGAGGTACGCGCAAAGGGGTATCCACCATCTGTACGTGAGATTGGTGAAGCAGTTGGACTTGCTTCAAGCTCTACAGTTCATGGACATTTAGCTCGTTTAGAACAAAAAGGCTTGATTCGACGTGATCCAACTAAACCACGTGCCATTGAAATTCTAGAGCCAGAGGATTCTATTCAAAAGCAACATGTTATACATGTCCCACTTGTTGGGAAAGTTACTGCAGGTTCTCCGATAACTGCTGTTGAAAATATCGATGAATATTTCCCACTACCAGATATTTATGGGACAAGTGAAGATCAGTTATTTATGCTTGAAATTATGGGTGAATCCATGATTGAAGCTGGCATTTTAGACGGAGATTTAGTTATTGTTAAACAAAAATCAACAGCTGATAATGGTGATATTGTCGTAGCAATGACTGAAGAGAATGAAGCAACTGTAAAGCGTTTCTTTAAGGAAAAAAGTCATTTCCGTTTACAGCCTGAAAACGCAACAATGGAGCCAATTATCGTAGACCAAGTTTCTATTTTGGGGCATGTTGTAGGTCTTTATCGTCGTGTACATTAAAAGTATCTCAATAGTAAAGTATAAAAAGAGGATTTTATGTTCACTGATGGGCATATACCTCTTTTTCTTATTTTTCGAGTGCCATTTTTCACACAAAAAAGAACCCACTTTATATGGATTCTTCGCTCTAGCAATGTCTTTACTTAATTTCCGTCATAAGACATGTAATGCTTATCAAGTTTTATGCCTCTACCTTGAATTTCAAACTCGCCTTTACAAATGCAGTGAATAATTTTTTTGATGCTTCATCTCCTACAATGGCTAGCTCTTCAGGATGCCATTGTACTGCTAGACAAAATGGTAAATCTTCGTGTACTACCGCTTCAACGATACCATCACTTGATTTGGCTACCACTTTCAATTTTTCTGCTGCTACGTTTATTGCCTGATGATGAAATGAATTCACCGCAATTTTTTCTTCCTCGATAATCGTTGTTAATAATGTATCAGGTATTAGATGAACATGATGTGTAGCAACGCTCCGTGCCGCTTGTTGCGTATGCTTTATTAATTTCTTACTATGATATTCACTATCAATATCCTGATAGAGAGTGCCTCCAAACGCAACATTTAGCATTTGAATCCCTCGACAAATGCCGAAAATCGGCATTTTCCGAATAGAGGCCGCTTCAATCAAGGAAAGTTCTACTGAATCCCTTTCCGGATGAATCTTCCCTAACTTTGGTGTAGGTTCTGCACCAAAAAGAAATGGATGTACATCATGCCCGCCCGATAGTAATAATCCGTCCGTCAACGATAAAATTTGTGCTACATCCTCTTCCACTCCAAGCGGAATTATAAGTGGTACACCCCCAGCTTCAATTATACTTTTGCTATAAGCAACATTTAATCTTGAGGACAAATCATCCTCCGCAAAAGCTGTTATTCCGATAATTGGTTTCATGTTATCCCCTCCATGATCTTATCTAGCATTAACTACATATAAAAGCTTGAAGACTATTAATCATCGAAGGACTCCCCCACTGATTAATTACCAAAACCCAAGATACCAATTCATCAACACATCCCCATAAAAATAGATAATAATCGCCGCTAGAGCAATAGATGGTCCGAATGGTATAGGCGTTTTTCTTCCCTGTCCGCGTACTTTTAACACTACTATTCCAACAATCATACCAATGACAGCAGCTATAAATAGCGTAAGAATTGCATGTATTGTACCAAGTACGAGACCAAGTAAAAAGAATAATTTAATATCGCCTCCACCCATTCCACCTCTTGATAGGACAGCTATACAATATAATATTCCAAAACCTACCAAAGCACCAACTATACTGTCCCACCACGGAGACAAAGGAGAAATGACGCGTCCAAAAACTAGCAATGGTAAAAAGAATAATAGCACTTTATCGGGTATAAGCATATAAGCAAAATCCGACACGACAATAATGACTAATAATGAAATTATTAATAATGCTACGAAAAATTCTGCACTAAAGCCCAATTTCCAATAAGCAAAGGCAAAAAACACGCCTGTTATAAGTTCCATCAGTGGATAAATCCAAGAAATTTTTTGACCACAGCTACGGCATTTTCCCCCAAGAAATACATAGGACAAAACAGGTACCAAATCAAACGCCGTCAACTGTCTCTTACAAGAAGTGCAATGTGAGGGTGGACGCACAATGGACTCCTTCAAAGGCACACGTAAGCCAACTACATTAAAAAATGAGCCTAAAACGAGCCCAAATATGAAAACTGTAATTGTATAAGCAATCTCCATTTTTTATATCCTCCTATACTAATAGACGCCCATACATTTGAAGTATGCGCGCCATCTAAATTATTGTTGTCCTTCATAATAGAACGTCGTTACTTGTATGGTAGATTTTATCGTTAAATCAGCGTCCTTCTCCAACTGATCCTGTTCCCCTGGTATTGTAATATTAATGGCATCAGTTTTCATCACACGCTCTAGTTGTTCAATTTCCTTTAAAAAGCTTTCTTGAGATTTAAGATCTAAGGCAGCGACCTCTAAATTAAAGGTAATTAATTTTAAATTAGCAGGAAGAGATTCCTTAGCAATAGAAGAAATCGGCGGCTCCTCCTCTGCATTTTTTTCTTGTTCTCCATTTACTTCTGCATCCGCTTTTTCAACCATATTCGGCTCAGATACATCTGATTGTGCTACAGATGTATCATCATTATTAATTTCCATTGACTCAATACGTGCACCTGTTACTTCTTCAATCTCAGCTAAATCTAAAACTATCTTTTCAATCGCTCTAGATTCCGGAAGTTTTTGTCTCATCGCTAAAAGATTTGAGGTAGGTACACCTTGCTTTTCATCGAACTTAGCAAGTTGTCCTTGTAAACTAGTTATTTGTTGTTGAAGTTGATCCACATCGCTTTCTTTCGATTCAACCTCATTCATTTTAGGTAAAAGTAAATAGTAATATAATGCAAATAAAACAGCGGCTATTAAGGCTATTAATAGCATAATAGATGATTTTTTACTACTTGTTAGCTTATTCACGAGCTTCGACCTCCAGCTAAGTACATTTGATCAACGGTCGCTGTAATGGACACGGAGTAACGAGGAATTTCTTTAAATTTTTGTTCCGGTGTTAGCTCCTGTTCTGCACCAACTTGCACATAAAAGTTAGAAAGGGAGTTGATTTGTGCATCAGTAAAGTAAAGACTACCTAAAAGTCTCTCTACATATTTAGAAATGTCAGGCATTGATTCGAAGTCAACAGTAATGTTAATTGAATCTTGCCCAAATTCATAGCTACGTAATTTCGAATAGGCTGGTAATAATTTTTGTGCTTCATCCATTAATGGAGAAACTGGATACGAAACACTCTGCACAAAATGCATCGACTCTTCCAATGACCCTTGATTGACACTTTGTTTTGCGTCCAGCTCTTGCTGTAATTGTTCAACCTGTGTTGTTAGAGACTGTTCTTCCTCAAGTAGCATGGAGAGATCACTTTTCGCCGTAAAATATAAAAACACTAAATATGTAAGGACGATACCTACCACTAGTATTAGCAAACTATAGAACAGCTTTGGAGAGTCTGCTCTTTTTTCAAGCTGCGGTAAAAGGTTAATATCTGGTACCATCATTTAACCTCCTTTAAAGCTAAGCCGAGCAATGTCGAAAATTCCTTTTTAAAAGATGGAAAAAACTTCGCTATTTTTGCGCCATCAACAACTGTCAAAGGAGTCGCTAAATTAGAAGCTAATAAATTACTAATCGATGTTAACTGTGGATTATCTCCAAGAATAATGATTTCATCCACCGATTTTTCACCTTTATGTAAAGAGAATTTAAAGAAATTCATCATCCGATCTATTTCTAAAACTTGATCCATTACAACCATATGATAATCATCAGCTTTGTCGCTATATTCAAATTGATAACTAAATTCATCTTCTTGTTTGCCCTGCCATTGCGATAAATTAGTTTCAATTGATTGATAACGTAAAAATTCAATCTGACCTAGCGAAAATATACTGATGGAAAGTTCATTTATTGACCAGTCGGCAATTAAATATGTTTTGTTTTGAGCTAACAATGCCATATGTTCCAATAATCGAATATTACATAATGCCCGAATGTCTACAGCTTCAGGATCTAAAGAAACATCTAGAAGCATGCCAACCATTTTCGTAATTTCTTCTGACGGTGCAGCAAATAACATTGCCTTACCATCCTCAGAATCGGCATCATAAACATCAATAAGCGGTTCCTGGAAAGGTAAATGAATGGAATGCCCTAACTCCATCTCTGCATAACCACGCAGTTCAGCCACTTCAATATCTTTCGGGTGCTCAAAACTTTTTAAAAGCACCGTCGTATCAGGTACAAACATACGTACAGGCTGTTTTTTCCCCGTCCATTTCACTACCTGTTCTTTTATAATTTCAAAAAGTGCTACCTCATCAATAATTGTCGCATTTTCAACGATGCCCGCAGCTAGAGGATATTCATATCCCTCCCACTGACTAGGCTCTGGTCCTTTCGCCACAATCGCACGAAGCACATAATCCTTTAATTCTATTGAAACATGCGATTTTTTCTTTCTTCTGAACATGTGAAAAGACCTCCTTATCCTGATTCAATAATTTTTCTTAATTAGTCATCCAGTTCCCAGCCAGAAACGTTAAAGTTAACGTTTCTGAGTGGGTTGGGAGGACTAAGGTTTTTTTGGAACAACTAAAGTATTTTCTTTGCTACCTTTTTGCTCGTCTTTGTTAATTTCGTCTATTGATGCATCATTGAATTGCACAGACTTTGATTTAGTATAGTTAATCACAGACGTTGTTAGTACATTAGGGCTATCTTTAGTTACTTTAGTAGTTGTGTCATCAGGTATTTTACCAGCTGCATCAAGATATTTTTCATCTAATAAAGTTTTTACAGTTACATTATCTTGTTTCGGCTCCTCCGAAAAATAGATATTGGCAGCATTTAATACATTGATTGCATCTGCTTTTACAGCTTTATAACGTGAGTTATCAATAATATTACCAATCGCAGGAATAGCGATTGCCGCAATAATTGCAAGAATTACAATTACCGCTAAAAGCTCGATTAATGTTAAACCTTTCTCATTGTTAAGTCGTTTTTTGTTTACTAATTTTTTAAACATAGTAGGTTTCCCCCTTATATTTTTTATTTGAAGTGTAAATACACGAACTTCCTTAAAATTTTTCATCAATCTATAAATATTTTAAAATTTACATGTTTTCATATAATTGGAACATAGGTAAGAAAATAGCCGCTACGATAATACCGACAACTAAAGCGAGCACAAGTATCATAAGGGGCTCGATTAAAGATTTCAGTGTATCGACAGCACGATCTACTTCTTCCTCATAAAATTCAGCGATTTTTTCTAGCATATAATCTAGTGAACCTGTTTTTTCACCTATGGCGGTCATTTGAGTCACAAGTGGTGGAAAGAGCCAGCTTTTTTCGAGTGGCTCTGATAATGTGCCACCCTTTTCTAAATTATCACGTGCCTCTAGAACAATTTTCCCAATAACGGGATTACCAGCAACTTTTTCAGCGATGGTCAGTGCCTGTAAAATTGGCACCGAGCTACTAAAAAGTGTGGATAATGTTCGCGTCATTCTGGCTATCACATCTTTTTGTAAAAGTTTCCCAAATACAGGCATTCGCAGCAGAAACACATTCACTGTAAAATGAAACTCTTTATTATTTTTATAGAAAAAGTGAAACCCAACTACTAGCACAATAAGTGCTAATATAACAAAGTACCAAAATTCGATAAGCCAATCACTAATCCCTACGACGATAACAGTAATGAATGGCATTTCCAAATCCATATCTTTAAAAGCTTCCATAAATGTTGGAACAATGAAAACCATTAAAAACATGCCGACAACTACCGTTAAAAACGATAATATCGCTGGATACATCATAGTGGACTGTATTTTCTTCTTGATTTTGTACTGTTTTTCAATTGTGCCTGCTAAACGATCTAATGTATCATCAATACTTCCTGTCGCCTCACCCGCACGCATCATGTTCACAAATAGCACTGGGAAGACTTTCGGATGCTTACCTGCTGCATCTGAAAATGATGTACCGTTACGTATATCTTCTTCCACCTGCTTTAATGCCCGTTTTAATGGCTTACTTTTAGTTTGTTCACCTAAAATATGCGTCGCCTCTACAACGGATATGCCTGCACGAATTAAAGTCGCATATTGTCGACAGTAAATAACAAAATCTTGGTGTTTTACCTTTTGGCCTAAAGAGATATCCTTATGTAAAATACTTTTGGACTCCTGAAGTTCTCGTGCATTTATACCCTGTGTACGTAGTTTTTCAACGGCGACCTTTTTATTTGGTGCATCAATTATGCCCTTTTTAGGAGCCCCTGTTTTTGTACGACCGCTGTAACGAAAAACCGTCAACTATAATCACCAGCGTTCATATAAGGTCTTGCATCCTCTAGAGCAATTTTGCCTGTTGCGATTAAATGCTGCATCGATGACTCTAATGTGTGCATACCTAGCGCCTTACTTGTCTGCATAACACTTGGGATTTGATGTATTTTTTCGTTACGAATCAAGTTTGAAATAGAAGGGGCTTGTACTAAAATTTCTGTTGCAGCGATTCGCCCTTTGACATCTTTACGTACAAATAATCGCTGTGAAATAATCCCTTGAAGGACATTTGCAAGTTGCACACGAATTTGGCTTTGCTGATGTGGTGGAAACACATCAATAATACGATCTATCGTTGTGGCTGCACTGCTTGTATGCAGTGTCGCCATCACTAAATGTCCCGTTTCAGCAGCAGTTATAGCTGTTGAAATCGTTTCATAGTCTCGCATCTCACCGACTAAAATTATATCGGGATCCTGACGCAAAGAAGCACGGAGACCATTCGCAAAGCTCATAGTATCTACGCCCACTTCACGTTGGTTAATCATTGATTTTTTATGTGTATGCAAATATTCAATTGGATCTTCTAACGTAATAATATGCTTCGAACGTGTCTCATTTATATGATCAATCATTGCGGCTAACGTTGTCGATTTGCCGGAACCAGTAGGGCCTGTTACTAAGATCAAGCCTTGTGGTTTTTCTGCAAGCCTGTATAGAACCTCTGGCATATTGAGTGATTCTATTGACGGTATTTGGGCTTCAATTAAGCGAGCTGCAACCGTTACTTCATTGCGTTGATGATAGGCATTCACACGAAATCGACATTTTCCGGGCAATGAAAAGTTAAAATCAGTCTCACCTTTTTCTTCAAATTCTTGCTTTTTATAAGCTGGGAGAATATCTTTTACCATTTCTTTCAGGTCTTCTGTTTCTAATGGCATCAATCCATATTGTTCGAGCTTTCCATGAATACGATAGACAGGTGGAATGCCTTTTGTTAAATGCAAATCTGATGCTTTTTCTTCAAATGCTCTTGTTAGCAATTCTACAATTGAGTATGCTGTCATCTATATCACATCCTAGTCTGCGCTTGCCACGCGTAAAATTTCTGATGTGGTCGTTTGTCCAGCTACGACCTTTAAAAGACCATCTACTAATAATGTGTGATAACCCTTTTGCTTCATATAATCTTGTAAAACCATATCCCCCATACGGCTCAAAATCATGTCCTTTACTTGTCGATCGACTGGTAAAATTTCATGAATAGCCATACGTCCACGATAGCCTGTATGATTACAAGCGGGACATCCGCGCCCCTTCTTACCATGAGTTACACCCTCTATACCATTTTCCTCTAGTATTTCAAGTTCACGTGTAGTAAATACATAAAGTTCTGCACAATCTCGACAAACTCTACGTACTAATCGTTGTGCCATAATCCCGATAAGTGATGAGGATAGAAGAAACGGTTCAATCCCCATATCGTGTAAGCGGGAAATGGATTCTACTGCATTATTTGTATGTAAAGTACTTAATACCAAATGCCCAGTCAGTGAAGCACGAATGGCAATTTGCGCCGTTTCAAGATCACGAATTTCTCCAATCATCACTATGTCAGGGTCCTGTCGTAAAATTGAACGTAAACCGACTGCAAATGTTAAACCAACCTCTTCCTTTACTTGGATCTGGTTGATGCCATCTAATTGATACTCGACAGGGTCCTCTACCGTAATAATATTTACCCCCTCCTCATTTAAATGAGAAAGAGCCGCATATAAAGTGGATGACTTACCTGAGCCTGTTGGTCCAGTGATCAGCATAATGCCATTTGGATGAGCGATCATTTTGCGGAAAAGAGCCTCATTACCCTCACTAAAGCCTAGTTTTTCAATATCATTTGCCGCATTTGTTAAATCTAAAATTCGCATAACGACCTTTTCCCCATAAACGGTTGGCAATGTTGATAATCGAATATCTACAGGTCTGAAATTAACATTGGTCTTAATACGACCGTCCTGTGGAATACGGTTTTCAGTAATGTTTAAGTTACCCATAATTTTTATACGAGCTAGCACAACATTTTGCATATGCTTGGGTAATGATCGTTCCGTACGAAGAACACCATCTACTCGATAACGCACACGTAGTTCCGTTTCATGTGGATCAAAATGAATATCGCTTGCTCGCTGTGCTACCCCGTTCGCTATGACCTGATTCACTAATCGAACAATCGGAGAATCTTCATTTTCGATTTCTTCCTGCGTATCAGACACCGTCGCTCCAATGTCTAATAGCGCCGCATCCATAGATTCCTGTAAATCGTAGTATTTTGTAATTGTGCGATATAAATCATCTTTGGCTGCGATACTCGTCTCTATTTGACAGCCAGTTGTCATTCGTACTTCCTCTATTGCAAAATAATCCATAGGATCTTCCATTGCGATAAATAATTTATTTCTCTCTTTACGAATGGGCATAATATTTGTCCGCTTCGCAAGCTCCGCTGGAATTAATTGCAATAATTCAGGACTTATCGAAAATTGATTTAAATTAATATGTGGAATGCCTAGCTGAAATTCTAATACTTCAATAAGTTGCTGCTCCGTTAAGAAATTCTCTTTAATAAGAAAATCTCCTAACTTTTCATTTCTCAATTTTGTTTTTAATGCGTAATCCAATTGCTCTACTGTAATTACGCCTGATTCAACAAGTAAATCTCCTAAACGTTTACGCCCTGCCTTTGCTGCCATATGCAATCCCCCCAATCATTAAGGACTTGTTTGTACGAAATTACCACCTTTGTCATAGTAGCCAGAGACAATTTCAGGTCCATCTTTTTGTGTAGAATTGACTGCATCCGATTCCTCAGTATCCGGTAATCCATCGCCATTTAAATCCATTTGTAAATCTGGATCTGATGTCCCTTCATTTTGTATTGGAGCAGTTACAGAGACAGGTTCTTTCGATGAACGAGTCACTATCCAATTCTGTGGGGCATAGTAATCTTTGCTTACTAATTGTTCTTTCGTTGCACCATTTTCGACAATCGAACGGTAAACCTCAATACGAACACCTTCTTGACCTTCTTGCTCTACACGCTCTTGACCGGCCTTTAATTCATCCGTATAGCGATAAATAATACGTGGTTTAACAATTTTATCTTTGCTTACATGAACTTCAATCTCCTTGTCCTTTGTTGGCGCAAAGATTTCTATTTTCAATTTATTTCCTTCAAGCGTTGTTTTCAGTCTCCCAGTTTTTTTTGATTTATTAATAAACTGGAGATCTTTTTCTAAAAAAGGATTTACATCTGCTACCATGCCTTGTTGCAAGTATGAAGGTACGATTTGTAGAGAATGACGCTCTAAAATTTCATAGTCGGTCTGAAGTACCACACTATAAAGGACAGATGCAATAAAATTTAGGCTATCTTCATTTACCATTTCTGATTGTTTACCTAGAACAGCAAGTAATGACATCGGTTGATCTGGAACAATTAACACTTCATTTAATAATGGTGTAATTTCGGATATTCCTTGGACTGCCTCTGGTATCTCTGCAACTTGAAAAGCGATTCTTTCCTCAGCCTGCCTAAAATCCTCATTGACAGCCGCTTTCATTTTATGATCTTTTAAAAGGCCCGCCTGTGTAGTTATTTGTAGAACTGTTTTTTCTGTATCCCAAACACCAACTGCATCAATTTGTTGCATTACTGTTTCGTTGGCTGTTACTGGAATAGGAATATGTACTGCTTTTTCTTTTTGCCAAAATGCATACCAAGGTTTTCCTGTCAATGACTTGTACTGAGCAACTGCTGAGGATATATCGAACGACAAACTATTAGAAGGAAAAGTAATACTTACCTCTCCCGCACTTACAGTAATAGGTGTTTCGGACCACTCATGAACGGCGTCTTGAAGGAAAGTTTCTAACTCATTTTCCTCTAAATCACCTATATCAATATCGCCGATTGTCGACAAACTACTATCACCTTTTGCAAATACAATACTATTTTCTAGTACTAGAGATAGACTTACCCAAATTAATGTAAATAACAAAACGACTATTCCTACTATTTTTATTATTCTATTCATCGACACTCACCTTTCGCTCGAAAATCAACATGAGTAAATGTCCTCATTAATTATTGCTTTTGATATATAAAAAATACTATAATTTAGTTATAAAATCCATTACTTTTTCCATAACAAACTAGTAAAGTACTTATTACTTTTTATTTTAATTTAAAACAAAAGAAGAAATTGGGTTATCAGACCTATAAAACACAAATAGTTGTTAAGTTTCATCATTAAAATATTTAACAAACACTCATTTCCTTAGAGGATGGGATTTAGACTAATTAAACTAGTCCGAAGTATAATAGACCCTAAAAATTCCACCTGTACTGTAGATACATATTTTTTTGACTAAAATAATAGGAAATTTGAATTATTGAACACGATTGTTATGTAGAAGTTTATATTTTATTTAAGATTGGAAGTGATTTTATGTTTATAAAAAAAAAGCAACAAGGATTTACACTTGTTGAAGTTCTCGCTTCGCTCGTAATCATCACGATTATTTTACTAAGCTTTTTCTCATTTTTTATTAGTACCGCGAAAACAACGAAGACATCCAGCACCATCTTTGATGCTACTTACTATGCTCAGAAGGAAATGGAAGAGCTTTATAACATTACTCAAAGTACATTAATCAAAAAAAATGATACTAGTATTAAAAAAAGAAAAGATATTATTCTAGCCGTTACAAGTATTGGTTTTAAACAAGACTTGGAGTCCTTTACGAAAGAAGGCGATGTATTTAACTATAGACTTAAGATTAAATATGAGGATTTAGATAAAAATCTAACTCGCTTTACTATATATGCATGTGAAAAAGGTAAAGCATGCGAAAACGCTGCTATAAAAGCTCAAATGGAGAGCATATATGAATGGAGGCTAGATAATGAAGATACATAAAGAATCTGGCTTAACACTCGTCGAAGTTTTAGCCGTTATCGTCATTTCAAGCTTGATCGCCCTAATAATTTATTCCGCCCTTTCCCAAAGCTCGACTAATTATCACAAACAAGCCGATACAAATAAAAGCATTAATGATGCCGCCTATGCATTAAAGGTCATTACAAAAGAAATACGTAAAAATCCAAACACTGTTTCCTCAAATTACCCAACAGAATTAACTATTAACAGAGGAATTGAAGGAGAAATACAATTTGTTTTAGATAAAGAGAAACAAAGCATAAATAGAAATGGTGTTATTTTCTCTACAGATGTTCTGGATTTTAAAATTAGTCTTAATGGGCAAGCCATTACAATAATAATTACAAATGTACAAGGTAAAAAATTTTCTGCTGAATTATATTTAAGAAAGGCGGGAATAAAATGAGACACAAATATTTACTAAAAAATGAACATGGTTATACTTTTCTAATTGCCCTCTTCGTTATTGTTTTAATTTCAGTACTAGGGCTCGGATTAATGTTCATAACATCAAACACGTTAAATATTACGAAGCATGAACGAAATGACCAGTCTGTATTTTATATTGCCGAGGCTGATTTAAATGTAAAGAGAGCAGAAATTAGTAATGAACTTGAGTCTGTCTTAATTCCATTTTTAAACAAGTATAATAATGATGCGAATTTTGATATAGAAACAGATGGGGATAAAATTGAAAAAGAATACCTCGAGCTAGCAGATGAATATTTGACTCACAAAATAAATGGACTTGAAGATGGGAAATGGGCTGAAGTTACAAATTACGAAAAACAAAAAGGGCTTCAACCTTCATCTCAGGTAACATTAATAAAAGAAGATCAACCAAATACTTATACCTTAAAATCTGTAGCAAAAATTGATGGAACCTCTAGAACTCTATCGCAAGCCTTTACGATAAAAAAACCTGCGAAGGAAAAATCAGAAGATGAAGAAAATCCACCTTCCACTAACTATAATTTCTGCTATGGCATGTTAACAAACTCATTTACAACAACGAATACACTAAATACTGATGCTGACATTGTTTCATTAAATGATTTAACAATTAACAATACAGGTACTTTCGGAAAGAATATTTATGCAAAAGGAGCAATTACATTTACTAATACATCCACCATTAACGGTGATGTATTATCATTAAATAATATAACTATTAAAAATGGAGCAACATTTAATAAAGATATAATTTCTAGAGGCAATATAATAGCTTACGGTGGATCTCCACATATTTACGGTAATGTTTTTTCTATGGGTAACATTAACCTTAAGGTAGGCATTACTACGACAAAAGCAGATGGATTTGTATATGCTCATAAAAACTTTTTAAATGAACAAGGTTCCAAGATTAGCGGCGTGATATTTGGGAAAGAAAGTGTTAAAGATACGACAGACTGGGCTACGGGTTTAGGAAGAAAAAGATATTCGATGGGTGATATTGTTTATCATAAAGGCGATAATACTACTAATATTAAAGCTGAGAGCGAAGAAAAGTTTAATCAATATTTAGCTAGTGAAAATATAGATTTTAACTACTATTTAAACAAAGTAAGTGGTAGGCAAGAAACCCAGAATAATAATAAATGTGAAAGTCAGTCATTTGTAAATGCACAAATACCTGAGCTTCCTCCATTTCTAAATGTTGATAGTTCAAATTTTGAAACGATACCTGACTTATCACTTAGTGGAGGCAAAGCAAAAACAATTACTCTAACTAATAATAGTTATATAAAAAATGTCTCGATTAACAGCAATCTAACTTTAACGATTGATGTTGGTAATCAAAATAGGACTCTTGTTATCGATCACTTAAATGCAAGCAATGGACATATTCAAATTAAAGGTACTGGTAAATTAAATCTACTGGTGAAAAATGATCTATCTATTGTAAATCTTTATTCTAGTAAAGAAAGAAGACCTTTTGATACAACAGTTTACTATGAGGGACTTAGTGCTATAGATGTTTCTAAAAAATTTGAAAGTAACTTATATGTCAAAAATAGTGCTGTAAGTATATCTTCTGATGGTCATATTTCAGGAAATCTATTAATTGCTAGTAATAAAACTATGGAAGTCAGTGGAAATACCATGTTTGGCAATGAAGATCACCATAGTGTTATATTAGTTCCTAATGCTTCTTTAAATTTCAGTGGTAGTTCACAGATTTTTGGAACTGTCATAGGAAATAAGATTGATGCAGTTGGCTCAAACACACGCCATAAATTTGATAAATCTAAATTAAATTTAGATCTATTTCCTCCATCAGAAAAACAAAAATATTCTACAAATGGTGACTTTATTAACCCTGATGCACCAATAGAAACTCCGTAGACTTCTATGTGCAAAAAAGAATATAAGAAATCCGAAAGAGTTCTAGCCTATTTGTCTGAAGATTTTAAAAGAGATTCCAAAAAACTTTGGAATCTCTTTTCTTTCATTTCTTCAACAACCTACCGGACAACAACAACCCAATCCCACCTATCGAAATAAACAGGACAGCTCGTATTAATAAGTCTAAAGCTGACAAATCAAAGAATATAAGCTTAATAAACGCAATCACTAAAATAACAAAACCTGTTAGGCGTAATGTTGGTAAGTTACGCACTGTGCTAAGCCATAGTGAAATACTGGCTGTCAGGAATAATGTAATCGTTGAAAAGGCAATGCTTAGTTTCCAATCAAGCAAACTATTATAGGAAAGTTGGTATATGAGCCCCCAAACGGATATCATCGTAAGCACAACGCCTGCACTTACAATTGGGTCCAGAAGTTTCTCTATTTTCTCTTGATAAATTTGATAAATGCGCCCCTTCATCAGTAAATCAATCATAATTGCTACGATCACAGCAATATACACGATTCTTGTTACTATGTTTAGCCACTCGATACCCTGCATATAGTACGGAATAATTCCAAGCATTACGGTGAAGAGAATGAAAAATCCACTAAGGACTGGCGTTAATGCACGCCCTTTGTATTTTGTTGGTACTAAAAGTGATCCCGCGAAAAGTAAAGCGAGGATCATACTCGTTAGATGCGGGATATTACCAACACTTGCAAAGTACGTTCCATCCAGCTTTCCAACATAGGCTAAGAAATAACCAGCCGTAATAACGGCTACAATATCAACCATACACATTTCCTTCATAAACTTTTCAAAGGATGTCAGTGTCTCTTTTGGACGTCTCGCATATACATAAATAATTAGGAGATATATTCCCGGCATGATCAAGCTAACATGATCGATGCTGAATAATGGTGTCGGCTCATGAATAATAAAGCTTAAAGCGAGTGTAATTGTAAATACTAATGAGCCGACAACCTTCATCATGCTTGCTCGTAATCGTAAACTCATCATAACGCCTGCAAAGGTGATGAACGGGAACAGTAATTGATCTACATTCCCTGGTAAATTCATAACTAGTAGCGTATTACATAGTGTAATAAATGCGAGTGTTACGGCACTATCAAATGCCTCCTGCCATTTTTGCTTATAGCCATAACCCGCTAAAGCTGCAAACAAGCCGACTACTATGAGTAATGGTGCTTCGCTATATTCAATTGGTCTAATAATAAAGTTCAGGAGTACTAAACTAAAGATTCCTAGACTGAATTGGAGTCCGACATGAATATTTTTCAGTTTAGACTCTGCATTATATAATCGGCACCAACTCGTGTAAAAAATAGTTAGAACAACAAGGAAACCTATTGCAAAAACAACTCGATTGTCATGGTTCATAAACGCTATAATGCTGACAGCTAACACAGAGAAAAAGGTTGCTATATAGAGCGCCAATTTCTGCTTGTGTTGATGAATGACAAATTGCAGCATCATAAATAGTACAACCACATAGATTAAGATAATAACAGAACTAAAATCCATATATTCTAGTAAATACGGTAGTAACAATGAAGTAAACGCTACAAATATTGTTAGTACTTCGTTTTTCTTTATATAGCTAATAACAATACCGTAGCCGATATAAACAATGGCAATGACAAGCGCCATCGTTAAACCTATGATTTCATACAATATCGCACTTGCGGCAGTTGTTAATATACCAACAATAAACGCCCCACCGTATAAAGAAATTGTTATGGCTGATGATCCTAATTTTTTACGCTCCAACACATAAGCTATCGCTGCTAAGGCTACCGATAATGCGTAGGCGAGGATAATTTTAACCACGTCTGATAAATAGCCATACTCACTCACGAGCTTAAGACCCCAAAGCACCCCCATCACTAAAATGACCATAAATAATTTTGGCAGTGCCCACATAATACGCTCTTCCAATGTTCGCTGTGGCTGCACCTTTTTTTCTGGATTTGTCATTATTTCGGGCTTTGGTTCCAAGTTTGAATTTGGCTTTACGTTTTGCGCTGGTTTTGGTGCAAATTGATCAACCATGGTTTTCCGAGCACTCAAGGCACTTGATTTTTCAACAGGTTGTTGACGCTTTAAGCCTTCTAATTCATGCCGTAAATCCATCATTTCCTGCTCAAGCTTGGCAATCCTCTGCTCCATTTCAAGCGACATTCAATTGTCCTCCCTACTTTATCAATTTTTTATCATTATAACACATTTATCCAAAATGTAAAATTACACTTTTGATTTATTTTTACTCCTTTATTTATCTAGGTCTTCGATACATTAAGGCACGTTGACTATCACTGGTTCCCCGTGTTGTTGGATCTACGACAACTCCTAATAAAACAAAAATTGATAAAACGATATTTAAGATGTTCATTGTCTGCTCACTCATTGCACTCGTCAAATCATAGCCAAAAATAGCTGCTACTTGCTGTGCGAGTACTAAAATCAACGAAAATAGCGCAAGTAGAAATGGTTTATGCTGAAAGCGGATCTTCCAGTTAATTCTCATAAATGCTCACCTCCTCTTCTCATCCACAGTATATGCTCGGCCGTAACGTGACACATATGCAAAAATGGAGCTATAAACGTGTAGTAGGAGGTATTCTTTTAAAGATGATTCTTCGTTACACGAGTGCCATTAACTTTCGTAGTAAAATTATGTGCATCGCTCCTATTGAGTTATTAAAATTTTCAAACCTATCTATCATGGGGTGTTTGAGATAGTGTATGAGCGGAATGTTTTGAGGGCAATTTTCTGCTTTACTTATCTGATTAATAAAAAGCCATCTCAGTAATGAGATGGCTCGAAGCTTTTATGTTTATCAAATTTTCGCGCAGCATAAACTAGCACATAAACAAGTGGTGTTGCTACAATAGATGCCAAAAATTTAAACAAATACTGTGTGATAAATAATGTCAGTAACACCTTAAATGGCATTATTCCAAAAAAGGCTATCGTAATAAATAATGCAGTATCGATGAGTTGGCTTAGCATCGTAGACGCATTGTTTCGAAGCCAAAGCTTTTCGCTTCCATGCTTTTCTTTAAATTTGTTAAATATGACTACATCCAAATTAACACTGACCGAATAGGCTACAAGACTTGCAATAATGACACGCATACTGCCGCCGAGAATTGTCTCAAACTCCTGCTGATGAACAAAAGCTTGTGCAGGTGGTAGTTCAATGGCAATAGCTATGAAGCATACTGCAAACACTTGTGCCATAAGCCCTGTTCTGACCGTACGACCACCCGCTTCCTTACCATATACCTCGCAAATTACATCAATAAGGGGATACGTAAAAATGATTAAAATCGCAGCAGCTGGAAGCACCATCCATTCGCCTATACTAAACACTTTAACAGCTAAAACATTAGCTAAAATTAAAAAGCCAACAAACAATCCATTTAAATAGTAAAGCATCAACGATTATCCACCTTTTCAGGATACATATCGTGGTTCATCAAACGATGCTCCGCCATTTTTTCATATTTTGTGCCTGGGCGACCATAGTTACACCACGGATCAATGGACAAGCCACCACGCGGCGTAAACTTACCCCATACTTCAATATAGCGCGGCTCAATCAGCTTAATTAAATCATTCATGATGATGTTGACACAATCCTCATGAAAGTCCCCGTGATTACGGAAGCTAAATAAATAGAGCTTTAGAGATTTACTCTCCACTAGCTTTTTATCGGGAATAAAAGAAATATACATTGTCGCAAAGTCAGGCTGCCCTGTCATTGGACATAGACTCGTGAATTCTGGGCAATTAAATTTCACAAAAAAATCGTTTTTCGTATGCAAATTATCAACTGCTTCAAGTATTTCCGGTGAGTATTCAAATAAATACTTTGTATTTTGGTTGCCAAGGAGTGTTAACTCCTGTAAACCTTGTTCTTCATTTCTTCCTGCCATAAAAATGCCTCCTCAAATTGTGAGAAGTCCATTGCGTGAAACCAAATAAAAAAAAATCGCCATATCCGCATTTTTGGGATATGGCGTAGATGACGTCATCCATAGTTTTTTATAGAGGGTATGCGCTATGAACCTCTTTCTTATTCGCTAGTTATATTAACTTAATAAACGCATTCAGTCAACCAATTTTTTCACAATATGGCATTGACAAAAATATCCTAACGTTATACAGTTAGTTACACAAGTAATTAACCAATCAACACAAGGAGGTGGATTGTGATTCACTCTTTACACAATGAAAAGCCCATTTTCCAACAAATTCGCGAACGAATAGAGGATGGAATTTTAGATGGACACCTACAACCCGAAGATCGCATCCCATCCACAAATGAATTTGCAAAAGAATATCAAATTAATCCTGCAACAGCTGGAAAGGGCGTGAACGAGTTAGTGGATAAAGGCGTAATTTATAAAAAACGTGGCGTCGGCATGTTTGTTAGTACTGAGGCTCGTGAAATATTAATTGCGGAGCGTAAGGAAAAATTCTTTAATCAACATATAGAGCCATTAAAAAAAGAAGCAATTAGATTAGGTATTTCAGATGAAGAGTTAAAAAATATGTTACAAAGGGGTTAACGTATGAAAATCGAAGTGAAAAATGTAAGTAAATCATATAGACATAAAGAAGCTTTAAAAAATATCTCTTTTACAATTGAAGGACCTAAAATTATTGGATTTTTGGGCCATAATGGCGCTGGTAAAACAACATTCTTAAATTTATTATCAGGACTTATTGCTACAACTAAAGGAAACATATCTGTTAATGGAGAGAATGTTTTCAATGTACCTTTAACTCTACGTGATATTTGTTTTGTTGCAGAGAGCGGAAACTTTCAAGAGGAAATGACAATTGCACAAACGTTAAAGGCGAATAGCTTCTTTTATCCAAAATGGAATGGAAATCTTGCAATGGAGCTACTAGAAGTTTTTGCTCTAAATCCAAAGGATAAAATTCGCAATTTATCAAAAGGAATGGTGTCTGCATTAGGCATTATTACAGGCTTTGCGAGTAACACAGGAATTACAATCTTTGATGAACCTTATATCGGACTTGATGTAGCTGCTCGAAATACCTTTTATGACTTATTGATTGAACAACAGACCGAGAATCCAAGACTTTTTATTTTGTCTACACATTTAATTGATGAAGCAAGTGAGCTATTTGAGGAAATACTTATTTTACACGAAGGACAATTACTGCTTCAGAAAACTGCGGAGGAATGGCATGAGCATATTGTTGCAGTAAAAGGTATTCCTTCTGATGTTGAACAGGCAATTTATGGTCTAAAGAGTATTTATAAGCATACGTTTATGCAGGAGCTAACTGCAATTGTCTTCACTGATGGTCAATCCATTGAAGCACAGAATATTATGCTTGAACGTGTTTCATTACAGGATATGTTAGTGTATTTAAGTAAACAGCAGAAAGCGAGGACTATTAAATGAATACAATAAAGGGTAGTTTGTATGTATTATTTCAAAGCTATAAAAAACAAATTATAACTTTTTGGTGCATTTTATCTTCAATCGTTCTATTGTCGCTTTTCATAGATACTTTTTTTGAACTGCATATTTATTCTTTCTCCATTACGATTTCTATACCTGTTTATATCTTTTCCAGTATCATGGCAGCAAAGTTACTAAATAAAACCTTGTCCTATTTTTTAAGGCTTGGTTTATGTCGCTTGCAATTTATATTCAACGTGGGGCTCTTTTTCATCTGTTGGAGCTTAGTAGGTGCCTTCATAATTGGTTGTACACAAAAAATAATTACTTACGTTTCTAACATATTCATTATTCATCCTATTTTATTTTTTAATAACTCCCCATCATTTTTACAAACGATGGCATTGGATACTGTTTTACTGCTCTTCTTCCTTACAGCCGGCCTTTTGCTGAATGTTGTTTTTTATCGCTTAGGAACTATTGGTGGTTACAGTTTTGTAGGGTTACTCGGATTAATTCCGATTGTTACAATCATTTTCAAGTGGTATTCTCCTTTGTTTGACCTACTATCAAATATATCTACCTTTACGTTATTAAGTGGTTTATTAGTTTTTAGTCTATTCCTCTACTCGATCATAACAATGGCGATCCGAAATGCTTCTGTCAATCCAGCATAATTCTAGAAGCTATTCGGAATACTTTCAAAAAGAAAATGATGCCAAGACCAAACTATAGGTCTTGGCATTTCTAGCTGAATTAACCCCGTTCATCCTCTTGCGTTGTATAGTCAATGGAATTAGCAATATCAACCATTACTTCAGGTGTCACCTTATTTGAAACTCTTTTATCAATCCACAGCATATATTGCCATTCTTCTCTTTCAAAAGTAAGTACATTGAAACCTGAAATTTCCATATAGATTGATGTCGTACCGTTTTTCAACTTGAATGTATTTATTATATTTTCCTTTTTAGATGGTAACTTAAACTCAATAGGTCGAACCGTTATTTTATAATGGTGCTCAGGAAGTTGATTATTAATAAATGTCACTTCAAAAAAATCATTCATGTCACCATCAAGATCATTAAACCGACCAAAATGATGTGTATAACTAATAGGAGGTACTCGAAGTGGTAGCTTTAGTCCTTGATGAAAGTGCCGTTCAAAATCAGAGGCAGCTGCTTCAACCGATTTATAGCCCATTTCTGGATAGACTTCTTCATAAGAACTAGGCGAGTCTTTTATATAGGCATCACTAGGTTGAGAAAATAACAAATAACAAGAACTTAAGCAGAGAGAAAAAATTCTGTCCATTTAATCACCTCAGTATCATCACTTTAAACGTAGTTTTTCCCAACTCAATGAATTTATGTGCAAGTTATATTTTGTTCACTATTATTTATTTTTTTATAGCTATTCTCCTTTTTCGCGCGGACTTTACTATAGAAAAAAGCAATTGTTCGTGTTACTAAGAACGAACAATTGCCTTTTTAGTCTAAAAGAGTATATGTGCAACTAATGCTGCGATTGGTAGTGAAATAAGCGTACGGATTAAGAAAATAACAACTAGATCTAAAAATTTCAGTGGAATTTTTGTACCTAAAATAAGTCCACCGACTTCAGACATATAGATAAGCTGTGTCACAGAAACGACAGCAATTACAAATCGTGTCGTTTCAGCTTCAATTCCTGCTCCTAAAATTGAAGGTAGAAACATGTCAGCAAAGCCAACAACCATCGTTTGTGCCGCCTCAGCTGCTTCTGGTAAACCAAGCACTGTTAAAATAGGTTCAAATGGCTTTCCTAAAAATGCAAAAATATTAGTGAATTCAGCAAGCATTAAAGCAACTGTACCAAATGCCATAACGACCGGTGCTACACCAACCCATAAATCCAAGACATTTCTAGTCCCATCTTTCAAAAATTGGCGTGGGTCACGATTGGCATGCGCAACGGCTAAAGCATTTTCTAAGCCATGAGACACAGAATTATAGCCTTCAGGTAATTCCTCACGTGATAAATCTACTGGTGTACCGTCGATATAAGTATCTTCTTTGTTAGCAAGCGGGAAAATTCGTGGCATAACAACCGCTAACACAAGCCCACAAAGCACAACCGTTAAGTAATACGGAATAAAATAGCGTGACAAATGCACTGTATCTAATACTACGATACAGAATGTGATGGATACTACAGAAAAGCTCGTTGCAATAATGGCTGACTCTTTTTTCGTATAGTTCCCCATTTCATATTGCTTACTCGTCATCAGAACACCAATTGTGCCATCACCAACCCACGATGTAAGTGCATCAACCGATGATCGACCAGGGCTTTTAAAGAGAGGACGCATGATTTTTACCATCATCGTTCCGAAAAATTCAAGCAATCCGAAGTTTGTTAAAAATGGTAATAGTATTCCGGCAAATAAGAAAATCGTAAATAAAAATGTTACTAAACCACCGTCTGGATTCATTAATAATCCACCTGTATTTTCATTATTAATCGTTGATGGTCCAAAATCAAAGACAACCATTGAAGCAAATACTAAACCGATGACTCTTATAATTGTCCAAAACCAATTTACATTAAATAACGTATCTAAAATACTTGGCTCTTTTGTATGATTTCGCGGAATAAATTTGGCAATGAGTGAACCAATTGCCGAAATCGCAAACATAATTATAGTAAAGTAACTAATAACAGGTGCAATAAAACCTGCTAATAAACTTGCTAAAATAGCAATCGGAACTTTCCATCCATCTTCCGTTAAGACTGGTGTCATAAATAATAGGACTCCAATAATAGACGGAATTATGAAGAAAAAGTATGAAGAAGTAGGATATTTTTTCATCATTTAAAGCCTCATTTCTTTAGGTTTTTTCGAAGTTTTATACATCAAGCTTGTTAGGTACTGTAAACCATCAAGAAATGTATATCTGTATAAACTGTTTCATTCATCGATCTGGCATTTCCAATAGTTAATGAAGGATAAAATAAAAAAACATTCCTTTAAAAAGTAATAAAGGAATGCCCAAACACTACTTTTTATAATTAACATCTGCAATGCTAAATTTCTATGCATTAAATATTTCAGAATAATCACGATTATTCATTTTTATGAGCTAAAAAATATCGTAAACCTACAATACATCGGTTAATTCTACAACAAAATGCATTTTTATTCAATCTAAAATTTTAATATTATTATTATTCTCTGCTAATATTATCTGCATTTCTTCTTTGTATCATTACTTTTTAACAAAGCTCAATTTTACAGTAGCTGACGTCTAAAAGAAGTTGAAATTTGGTGAAACTCTCCATTAATCATACCTATTTTGATTGCCTAAGAGATTTAACCAGCCCTTAATAGGCATACAAATAGACCACACTGTCTTTCATCTCATATGTTAATTATGAACCACAACTTATCAAAACAGGAGGTTTTACCATGGATAGACGTATGCATCACATGCAGCATATGCATCATATGCATCACATGCAACATATGCATCACCATCATCATGCTCAAGGTCCACATTGCTGTCCACCACAGACATGTCCAACTCAATTTGAGCAACCACTTTGTTGTCCACAAGAGGAATATGTACGTACTAACTACATCCATACAGTTGTACCACATGTACAGCCAGCACATGTAACAACAGTTAATAAACATATAATTGATCATCAGTATCATTTCCCTTGCACTGAGTCTGTCGTGAATGAATGTTGTGAAACTCATACACTTTGCGAAATGCCACCTGAGCCTTGCCATATGCCACATCATCACCAGCACCACATGGGGCACCATCACCATCACATGGATCATGGTCATGGTCATCATCATCATCATCACCATCAGCAGCATATGCCGTACCATCATCATATGGGCTATTAAAATAGAAGCGATGAGGATACTCTGTAATATTAAAGACAAGTAATTGTTATATCATAACTTGTTTATAATGTTGCACTTATTATAAAAATGTACATTACTGAATTCAATTTTAGTAGTGTACATTTTTTATTATGCTTAACATTTCTACTAGGATTTATTAAAAGGTTGGTATTTAGGGAAAAACAACCGTTCCTTCCCTTGTCAGATTATTACGATGATTGTTTAGGGAAAATCGATAAGAGTTCCACAACGTCATTTTTGAAATGTTTACTTCCCTTTTTCGAGTAATTAGAGGAAGAAAGTAATTATTTAGGGCAACGAGTGGAATTGAATGATTCAGAGGAAAAGATACGAGTAGCTGTTGAAGATTATTTGAGGTTGGAAATGAAATATAAGGTTCGTGAAAAAGAATCGTTTCTTTTGGTGAGTTTAACAAATAAAAGCCCTAATACAATTAGCCGTTTTTATCAGCGTTAAAATCCTTTTATAAGTCTATGAAAGCTTTAAAATAATATACATCTTTAAGTATCGTTGAACCGCTTGAATACGTTGTTCAACACTTACTTTTGCCAAAAAAAAACCCCGTAAAAGTTAGATTGATGTCTAACTTTTATTTACGGGGCAGTTCAGAATCTCTTCCGCTTTTTTGTTCTTAGTTGATCTCAGTTTCTAATGTTTCTTTCCAATCTTGTTCAGAGTCATCTTCATCAAGAACAACGTTATAAATTTTCCATTTACCATCATCACTTTTCTTAAGATGAGCAGTTCCTGATAAGTCAATTTTCATGTTAAAAGACATATCTGGCGCTGTCAAAGATACTTTATATACTAAGTTATCCATGCGGACTTGAGCAAAATGATTATTTATAGAAACAGCATTGATCGCATATTCACCAATCTGTTCCTTCTTGAATATAGTATCTGATTCTTCAAACATACCTGCCATATCCAAACTATCAAGTGAATAAGCTAATTGGTAACCAATTGTCGTTTCACGATAAAGTGCTTCTAATGCTTTTAAATCTTGTTGTTCAGTGAATTTCATCTCATCTTTAATGTTACGATCAACTGTTTGAATGATCGCAAGTTGATCTCCATCTGTTTCGGGCTCTAGATGCAAGGCACGGTCAATCATCACGATAGCTTCAGCACGAGTTGCATTATTGTAAGGTTTGAAAACATCTCCGTACCCTTTGATAATTCCTACAGCTGCCGTTTTCATAACCGCTTCATAGGCGAAATTTCCCTGTGGTACATCCGGGAATACTTTTCCTGTTGCTGAAAAATCAAGCTTTGACTCGAATGCACGGTAAATCATGACTGCCATTTCGTTACGAGTAATCTTGTCATTCGGTCGGAAAGTACCGTCTGGTTTACCATTGATAATGCCTTGGCTACTAGCAACCTTAACATACTCGTAATACCAATTCGCCGATTTTACATCAGGGAACGATTTAACTGTTTCACCTGCACGTAAATTCATCGAATTCACTAAAATTTTAGTGAATTCGGCACGAGTAATCGAATTTTTTGGTTTTATAGAGACGGATGTGAATTCATATTCTTCTCCATCTTCCTCAAACGATTCTGTTTCCACATATCCGTCTATGATATCCGAATACAAGAAGCGTTCCAATTCATTGTATGCCCAATGGTCGTAATCAACATCCTCCAAAAAATACATATCGATGGATTTTTCTGCTGCTTCTGCTGGAGAAACAGAAATAAGTCCAAACAATACAAGGGAAGATAAAAAAACATATAGTGCTTTCATTGGTTTGCCCCTACTTTCTACTATTAAACTTCTACCAATAGACATAGTTTACATGACTGCTACAAATATATATAGAGTGAAAAATATGGAAATACAGAATGTTTTCGAGAAAGACGATACATATGTCGTATTCCTCATGAAAATCTGGTGGAGGTTTTATTAGTGTATCTTTTTCTACATTGCTCTATATCTGATAATGTAGTCCCAGCATCGCTTAGTGCTCTAAAGCGATGCTATGTTTTATTGGAGATATACGTCCATGCTAGGCGCACAAAAAAAAGCGTTGGAGCATCACAGCTCCAACGCTTTTAATTAATACATTTTTAAATATTGGTCGCGTTCCCATTGGTGTACTGTTGTACGGTACATGTCGAACTCGATTTCTTTTGCTTCTTTAAAGTTTGCATAGATATGCTGACCTAAAGCTGCTTGAGCTACTTCATCCTCAGCAAGTAATGCTAAAGCATCATCAAGCGCTGGTGGTAAGTTTGCGATACCATTCGCTTTACGCTCTTCATCAGACATCACGTAGATATTTCGATTAATAGCAGCTGGTGGTGTTAAGTTTCGACGGATCCCTTCAAGACCAGCTTCTAAAATAACAGCCATCGCTAAATATGGATTAGCAGATGGGTCCACAGAACGTACTTCTACACGAGTCGAAAGACCGCGCGCTGATGGAATACGGATAAGTGGTGAACGGTTTTGAGCTGACCATGCTACATAACATGGCGCTTCATAACCAGGTACAAGACGTTTATAAGAGTTAACTGTTGGATTTGTCACAGCTGTGAAGCCTTGAACGTGAGAAAGGACACCTGCCATAAATTGCATTGCTGTTTCAGAAAGACCTAGTTCAGTAGATTCATCGTAGAATGCATTTTCTTTACCTTTAAATAATGAAACATTAAAGTGCATACCAGAACCCGCTTCACCGAATAATGGTTTCGGCATAAATGTAGCATGTAGACCATGTTTACGTGCAATTGTTTTAACAACTAATTTGAACGTTTGAATATTGTCACAAGCTGTAATTGCGTTTGCATATTTGAAGTCGATTTCATGTTGTCCAGGAGCTACCTCATGGTGAGACGCTTCAATTTCGAAGCCCATTTCTTCTAGCTCTAATACAATATCACGACGGCAGTTTTCGCCTAGATCAGTTGGTGCTAAGTCGAAGTAACCACCGTGGTCGTTCACTTCTAATGTCGGTTCACCTTTTGCATCTAATTTAAATAAGAAGAATTCTGGCTCAGGTCCTAAATTGAAGCTTGAGAATCCCATATCTTCCATTTTCTTAAGGATACGTTTTAAGTTATTTCGTGGGTCACCAGCAAATGGCTCGCCTTTAGCAGTGTATACATCACAGATGAAACGTGCTACTTTCCCTTTTTCAGAAGTCCAAGGGAACACTACGAAAGAATCTAGATCAGGATATAAATACATATCTGATTCTTCGATTCGTACGAAGCCTTCAATGGAAGAGCCATCAAACATCATTTTGTTTTCTAGTGCTTTGTCTAATTGGCTTACAGGAATCTCAACGTTTTTGATTGTGCCAAGAATATCTGTAAATTGTAGACGTATAAAGCTTACGTTTTTTTCTTCGATTAGACGTTTAATGTCTTCTTTAGTGTATTTACCCACAGTTTTCCACACTCCTATAAATTGTCTAGCTTTTTATCATTACCCTACTCTATTAAAAAAGAAATGAATGATGTTGCCTCTTATTAATAGAATCGAGATAAATCCCCACGACGGATGGATGATTTTTGCATGCGCTGCGCTTGACGCACTTCTTCACGCATGATGTTACGTAATTCTGAGTCACTTAAATCACGTTCATCTGTTGAAACAGGTTCATTCTTTTTAGCGAACAGCTTTTTAATTTTAGCCATGTTCATACCCTGATCCAAATAATCTTTAATTTCCAGCAGCGTATCGACGTCATTTAACGAAAACATTCGACGATTGCCTTCTGTTCGGTGCGGCTCAATTAAATGGTGTTCTTCATAATAACGAATCTGGCGTGCCGAAAGCTCTGTCAATTGCATTACGATATTCATAGATAATAACGGCATAGTTCGTCTGATTTCACGACTCATTTAAGTCCCCTCCAATACCTGCTAATAATATAACGAAAAAATCACAGTGTCAACCATTCATGTAAGGTTTCCTAACATGGATTGAAATAATTTTTTTGAAATGATGAAAAATTGTAAAAAACTAAACTTAATATCCTAACGTGGGGTTGATTTCCGTTTCGGCTTTGCGCTTTGTCGCTGCCGCTTCGCTTTCGCGCAGAGCAAAGCTTCCTGGGGGCGTCCGATGAGCCGCTTGGGCCAACCCGATGTTGGTCACGAAGGCGTTATCATAGGATGTGATACTTGTAGCCTTCGTTCCTCTATTGCTAATCCCCAAGGAGTCGCCCAGTCGGAACGAAGATCTACTTATATAAATGGCATTCTTTTAAGAAATTTCATCTTCAACTGTTCGTCCATAAATAAAAAAACTATTCAAAATGGATGTTTTGAATAGTTTTTCGTTACTTATTTTTGGATTTTTTGAACTGCACTACAAATAGCAAATTTTACGTGTTCGTATGTTAACCCACCTTGAATAAATGCGGTATATGGCGGACGAATAGGACCGTCTGCTGTAAGCTCAATGCTTGAACCTTGAATGAAAGTTCCAGCTGCCATGATGACATCATCCTCATAGCCAGGCATATACGCTGGCTCAGGTGCATAATGCGCATTAATTGGTGAGTTCGCTTGAATTTCACGGCAAAAAGCAATCATTTGTTCCGCCGTTTGGAAAGAAACCGATTGAATTAAGTCCGTACGATTCGCATCATACCTTGGAGATGTATTCATGCCTATTTCCCCCAGCATAGCAGCTGTGAAAATGGCACCTTTTAATGCTTGAGATACAACATGTGGCGCAAGGAAAAATCCTTGATAGAAATCACCGAGCGTATTTAATGTTGCCCCTGCTTCAGCACCAATACCTGGCGATGTCATACGATAAGCACATTTTTCTACTAAATCTGCACGCCCCGCAATATAACCACCAATTTTTGCTAAGCCTCCACCAGGATTTTTAATGAGCGATCCTGCTATTAAATCAGCCCCAACCTCTGTCGGTTCCTGTGCCTCAACAAATTCTCCGTAGCAATTATCAACGAAAATAACTGCATCTGGTGCTAGTTCACGGATCTTTGCACACATTTCTGCAATTTGCGAAATGGTAAAGGATGGGCGTGTTGCATAGCCCTTCGAACGTTGGATAGCAATCATTTTGGTGTTTGGTGTAATTGCAGCTGCAACACCTTCCCAATCGATTTCTTGATTATTCAATAAATCCACATGGCTATAACCGATTTTATAATCTTTTAACGAACCAGTATCCTTATCGCCACCATCGACAATTGATTGCAATGTATCATACGGCTGCCCCGAAATATAAAGTAATTCATCACCAGGACGTAGTACTCCGAATAAGCTAAGTGTGATTGCATGTGTACCAGAAATAATTTGCGGACGTACAATAGCAGCCTCCGCTCCAAAGACCTCTGCATAAACACGTTCTAGATTGTCACGCCCCTCATCATCATAGCCATAACCGTTAGACGGGTGCAGATGATAATCACTTACTTGATGCTTACGGAACGCAGCAAGCACTTTTTGTTGATTGAAGAACGCCATCTCTTCTACCTTTGCATGAAAAGGGCGTACCTTTTCTTCTATTTTAGCAGCTAATGCTAGTGTTTCTTCTGATAAATTGGTTGTAAAAGTCATTCTGTTCTTCTCCATTTCACATATGTTCAAATCTTATCTTAACAATTTCTGAGCTTGCCTGCAAAATTTGCTTTTATTTCTACTTGCATTAGGCGCTAAGTTAAATTACAAACTACTTCTATTTAATTCTGCTATAATAAGATATTTGATATCTGATAATTCCAAATCGTAAGTCGATGCTTTCTAGTATGTAATCTACAACAACATGAAATGATTTATTCATATAAGGGGTGAAAGGGTTGGCTTGGGAGGTTTTTAGTATCATTGGAACAATTGCCTTCGCTATTTCCGGGGCAATAATTGCAATGGAGGAAGAATACGATTTATTCGGTGTCTATATACTCGGTATCGTAACTGCTTTTGGTGGTGGGGCTATACGAAATCTACTAATAGGTTTACCTGTAACTACACTGTGGGGTCAAGATATGATGTTCCAAATTGCCATTGCAGCGATTACGCTATTTTTCTTATTTCCACATCGACTCATTCAGCATTGGCATCGCTGGGGTAATTTCACCGATGCTATTGGATTATCAGCATTTGCGATTCAAGGTGCCCTTTATGCTGTGAAGCTCGACATGCCTATTAGCGCGGTTATTGTAGCTGCTGTCTTAACAGGTTCAGGTGGTGGAATTGTCCGCGATTTATTAGCTAGACGACAACCATTAGTCCTCCGTGATGAAATCTATGGTGTTTGGGCAGCACTAGCCGGGCTTATTATAGGACTTCAACTATTTTCAGGCGATATCTTTTTATATATATTATTTGGTGTGATTATCGTACTAAGAATACTTTCATATATGAAAAAATGGCGTTTACCGTTACGGAAGTTGAATCGAGCATAGCTTTCTTTCCTTACAGCGTTGTATAAAAACAAGCCCAAATAACTTGATTTGAGCTTGTTTTTAATTTTATACCTGTTGTTACTCTTCTATCCCTATATGTCTTATTCACTCATTATAAATAACCATTTTTTACCATAATTTTACTACTTTGCAGAGTGCATCCATGACAGCAATAATAGGCACCGAATGTAAACATTGAGCTGTATCTAAAAATTACTTTTTCAACAGCAGCATAGCTTCCTCTAATGTAGCCATGTTTTTCATCATAGAGCTTGCTGCATCCAAAATAGGAAAGGCTAAAGCTGCACCAGATCCCTCTCCTAATCGCATATTCATCTGTAGCATAGGTTCAATTCCAAGCATTTCAGCGGCGATTTTTGCGCCTGGTTCTTCAGAGGCATGAGAAGGAATGATATAGTCTTTTACGTTTGGCTCGAGTTCGTACGCAATAAGAGCAGCAATAGTAGAAATAAATCCATCAATAACAACAGGTTTGCGATGTGCAGCAGCAGCAAGTATCACCCCAGCCATAGCACCTATTTCTAACCCTCCGACTTTTGCAAGAATATCAATAGCATCATGACGATTTGGTTTGTTTAATGCAATAGCATTGTGAATGACCTCTACTTTATGTAATATCCCCCCTGGTCCAACACCTGCGCCGAAGCCTGTCACTTCATTCGGATGACAATCGCGAAGAACCGATAATATAGCAGCACTCGGTGTTGTATTACCAATCCCCATTTCACCTGTCCCGAGTACATTTATCCCATTTTTGATTTCTTCCGTAGCTACTTCAATTCCTACTTCAATGGATTGAATGGCTTCTTCCCTTGACATAGCAGGACCTTTTGCCATATTGTCCGTTCCGTATTTAATTTTTTTAATAATGACACCAGCATCATGTGGAATATCCTCTTTTACGCCAACGTCTACTGTGACAACTTTTGCATCTGTGATTTTTGCGATAGCACAGACACCCGTTCCTCCTCTAGGGAAATTTAACGTTTGAAAGACCGTCACATTTTGTGGATTTGATGTTACCCCTTCCTCACAAACACCATGATCTGCTGCACAGACAATAATTGCTTTCTTATCTATCGTAGGAAATAGTTCACCTGTAATACCGGATAGTTGCACAGCTAGAGCCTCCAACTTCCCTAAGCTACTAGGTGGCTTGCAAAGTGCATCTATGCGTTCCCTTGCCTGCTCCATCATTTTGTGGTCAGCGCTTTGAATGTTTTGAATCGTTTGTTGTAATAATTGCATGAAAATTTCCCCTTTCTGTTTTGCCCTTGTTACTCGAAGAATGATTTAGAGAAAAAAATAAAAAGCCTGTAGTTTATTCCATAACAAATAAACTACAGACTTTTCCATCGTCTATATAATACGAAGCAGATAGGCAGGTCTCCTGGCTCAATTTCAACATTTCATAGAACCTTCCCAGAACGATGCTAGTGGCATTCTCTATGAAACTCCCTTTTACAGTGGTGGGACCGCTAAAGCTTTTCACTTTATTCCCTATTCTCCCGCAATGGGCACCTAATGCTTTTATGCAATTATTTTAAATTTACGACAAAGTGATTTTTGTGTCAATATTTTGTTTTTTTAGAAAGCATTAAAATAAAGTTAATACACTCGGAGTGTGTCCGACATTATAATCTAGAAAAGCTCCCTAATAGCCAAATAAAAAAGACTTTTGGGAGCATCTTGTTCGTTTATTACTGAGATACTGGTTTTGTTTTATCGATTTCACTCAGACATGTTGCACCGAGCAAAAGAATAGCGCCGATTATTTGTAGAGGCGTCATTTTTTCTCCTAAAATCATCGTTGAAATCACTAATGATGTCAGTGGATCAATATAGCTTAAAATAGCTATGCTTTGGCCTTTTAGATGACGCATTCCGAAAAAGAATAGATAGAAGCCGATCCCAGCATGGACAATGCCCAATGCAATAAGTAAACTAATTGATTTTATATCGATTTGCATGACTTGAAACCCATTGGTCCCCAAAAGATAAAGTGCAAGGAATAACGCTGCTAAAGCAAGCTGAATAATCGTATTATCTGGCTCTTTTAATCCATGAATATACTTATTCGTAAATGTTACTACTGTATAGAAACAAGCTGCAATAAGCCCATATACAATACCTATATAATGTAAGCTCGTTTCGGTAGTTTGACTTTGGACGATAAAATACAGTCCTACTAGAGCCACACAAACATAAAAAATTTTCCTTGCAACTATTTTCTCTTTCAAAACGATAGGTGATAAACAAATGACTAGTACTGGTGCCAAATAGTAACTTAGCGCTGCATTTGCGATGGTTGTTTCCTTGTACGCTTGGAAAAGAAAAATCCAATTCCCGCATAAGGCAAAACTCGAAAGTAGCAATGGCCATTTATTTTGCAAAATAGTTGTTTTCGTAAACCTTTCTTTTTTACAAAGGAAAATCAACAGTAAAAAACAAGAGCCAATTAGACTCATCCAAAAGGCAATTTCACTTGAAGGCAACTTAATGTATTTTGCAAAAACACCGACAGCTCCAAAAATAATCATTGATACAATAAAAGATAGTTTTCCGCTCATTTCTAATTCCTACTTTCTACATGTATATAGTTTCCGATATACAGTAGAATCTATTGAGAATTAGCAAGCTTTTAATGAATGCCTAAACAGTAGATTCTACTGTAAAGACATTGTTGGGGGTGCAATCGTTCGATACATACTTATCCCTCCTTAACGGATTTAATTGTAACATATTTCTGAATATTCATGCGTAAGAATATTAATGCTAGATGCTATCTTTTGATAAGTGCCGAAACGATAAAAATTATCGAAAACTGGCATGCTAGATAAGTTTGGGAATTAATAAAATCTAAGGTAGGACAAAATTAAAAAGGTAGGCGAAGAGACGATGGATACAAAAGAACTAAGAACCGCAATTGCTGAAACATGTAAAAAATATGATAGCCTATATGCTCAACTAGTAAAACCGATAAACCAAATATTAATTAATGTAGACGCTTCAATAAGTGAAGATACAGCGAATAAAATCATTGAAAACCTAAAGTTATTTCACAGTGGAGATAAAAACATTACTGAATGTCACTTCGATGAGAGCGAAAACTTCTTAAAGAAAGGTATAGAACTTCTTCAGAAAGGTGATCTTGCGAATGGCGCATTACAAGTTTACGGTGCCGGTTTAAACTTTGCCAGTTATAATCTAAAGATCCGTGAGCTAAAAAATGAAAATCCATACAGTAATTTCGAAAAAAATTTTAGCCTTATCATGGACTCACTAAAACAATAAGCACAAGAAAAAAAGAAAGAGCGAATATTGAAAGGCTCTTTCTTTTTTAAGTATGTCATTATTTAAATTCTAACTCTCCATCATAAGCAAGCATGCCGCCTTCAAGGTTTGTTACGTCAAAGCCTTGAGCTTCTAGGTATGCACAAGCATTTGCTGAACGACCGCCTGCCTTACAAACAATAATGTATGGCTTAGAAGCATCCAAATCACCTAAGCGCTCAGGGATTGTCCCAAGGGCAATGTGCTGAGCACCAGGAATCATCCCATGTGCTACTTCATCCTCTTCACGAACATCAATAATGTACAGGTCTTCGTTAGTATCTAATAGTTCTACTATTTCTGTTGTATCCATAGATTTCATATGTGTAATCCTCCAATATGTCAATTTCCTCTTACATTATAGCCTGAAGGCAAAAAAACAGCTAGTGTCAAGAACACTAACTGTTTTACTCTATTCATCTGTTTCTAAAAAATCCACTTGCTTTACTGGAACAAATGTAGAAATAGCGTGTTTGTAAATAAGGTGTTGTTTGCTATCAGCATCAAGTAACAATACTGTAAAGTTATCATAGGATTTCACAGTACCTTTTAGCTGAAATCCGTTTAACAAAAACACAGTTACAAAAACATTATTTTTACGTAAATGGTTTAAGAATGTATCTTGCAAGTTAATTGATTTCATCAAATATGCCTCCCTATACTCTCTCCCTACCTCTTCATTCCTATAGTAGCATGTTCTACCAATTTATCAATTAGTAATTTTTAGAAATTAATTAAAATTTTTCGTCAGTATTAACAAAATATACATCCATTTTGTTTCGGAAGTATGTTAGCTGTCTCTTCGCATAGCGGCGGGAATTTTGCTTTAAGCTGTCAATGGCTTCTTCTAAAGAGCATTTTCCATCTAGGTAATCGTATAATTCTTTGTAGCCGATTGCTTGGATTGACTGCACACCACGAATATTTTGCTGCCATAAGCCCTTTACTTCTTCTAAAAGCCCTTTTTCCATCATTATATCAACACGACGGTTAATACGATCATAGAGCACTTCACGTGACATATTTTGCCCAAGCCCTAATATCACATGATTGTACAGTGGAACCTCTCCACGATTGTGTGCTTCGGATGCCTTTGAAACGCCACTAAGCTCAATCATCTCTAACGCACGTATGACACGGCGAGTATTATTTGGATGAATTGTCTCCGCTGTTTGTGGATCAAGTTTTTTCAGCTTAGCATGCATCGCCTCTGGACCTAATTTTTCCAGCTCTTCATAATAGGCTTTCCGTGCCTCCTCATCTACCTGCTCCTCAGTAAATTGGAAATCAAAGAGTACTGCCTGCACATATAAACCTGAGCCCCCTACAATAATCGGTAGCTTGCCACGCGTTTGAATTTCCGCAATTTTAGCTCGCACTAATTTTTGATAGTCTGCTACTGAAAAGGACTCAGTTGGCTCTTTGAAGCTCAGTAAATGATGGGGTACACCTTCCATCTCTTCCTCTGTAATTTTCGCTGTACCAATATCTAAGTCTCGATAGATTTGCATGGAGTCACCGTTGATGATTTCGCCATTATATTTTTTTGCTAACTCAATGCTTAGTGCTGTTTTCCCAGATGCAGTAGGCCCTACGATTGCTACGACCTCTGCCTGTTGTATGTTATCTTGTATCATATTTTTCTAACCACCGTAATAAAACTTGATAGACTGCTTCTCGATTATCCTCGTTTAGGATTTCATGGCGCTTATCCTCAAATAGGTAAACCGTCACGTCCTGTATGCCCGCTTTTGTAAATTGTTCTGCAACAGCGTATACACCTTGCCCTTGTTCTCCGACTGGATCCTTGCTACCACTTATCAATAATATAGGTAAGTCTTTCTTTACTTTTGCTATCTCACTTTTTCGATTTAACGACATAAAACCTGTTGTTAAATCGACAAAAAATTGATTTGTTGGGATAAAGCCGCAATACGGATCATCTATATATTTACCCACTTCGTCCTCTACTGAACAAATCCAATCATAAGCAGTCTTCGAATTCGGGAACTGTTTATTAAAGCTACCAAAGCTTAGCTTATTTAGCAACTTACTCTCCGTCTCTTTACCAAGCTGTTTGGCTAATACTTTTGCAACTAAATTCCCCATCGTATGCAATGCTGTAACATTCCCTGTTCCACAAAGAATCACATGATCCACTTGATCGCTGTACAATTGTATATATCTTCTAGTAATGAACGATCCCATACTATGACCAAATATAATTAATGGTACATCTGAAAATTGTTCATGCAATAATGTGACTACTTCATGCGCATCCTCTACGACACGATCAAACCCATTTTGTTCAGCAAAAAAACCTAATGTGCCATTATAGGCTGCTGTTTCTCCATGCCCTCGGTGATCATGCATTGTCACCGCATAACCCGCTTCGTTTAGGCTATTTGCAAATTTAACATAACGTCCACTATGCTCCGCCATACCGTGCAATATATGAATATGACCAATACATGGCTTCGCTGGCTTTAATGTTCGAGTAAACAAAAAATGGCCATCTGACATCTCAATATAACGCGCCATTGCTTACACTCCTTCCTCTGCAAAATTTGTTGCATCTAAAATTGCTTGCTCTAGTTGAGCTACATACGTATTTCTTTGTGAGTCTGTATAGTGAAAATGTTGTTGCATAACTTGAATAACCTGCTGTTTATAACGTTTTACTGCATCAATATCAAAGTATAACAGGCCTGTTCGACGAATAAAGAAATCACTTGGTGTGTACACCATTTCCGCTTCTATGCCATAAAGTAGCATGGCATGTAAAACCAAAGGCATCGTACTTCCATGCTCATGTAAATATTTCACCTGGTTATATAATGCGTCAACATTTGTCCCATATTTTTGTACAAGCTGTTTTGCTTCATCATAATTAAGGCCATACTGAACACCCTCTTTAGCTTTATAAGAACTATAATCAGGGAAATTGATGGCATTAATGCCCTTTGCACCAGAAAGGGATAACTCACGTGTCACACATGGACTTGCGTGCTTATATTTATGGATCTTCACAATTTTATCAACGATTGTTTCTGCCATTTGACGGTAGCCTGTTAGTTTACCTCCGGCAATTGTTATTAGCCCACTTGGAGCCGTCCATATTTCATCTTTGCGTGAAATTTCGGATGGATCTTTGCCTTTTTCAAAAATAAGTGGACGCACACCCGCCCACGACGATTCAATCGTATCTCTTGAAATATTTGCAGTTGGAAAGACTGTTTTTGCAGCTACAATTAAATAATCGACGTCCTCTTGGGTAGCGACCGGATGTACAGGGTCTCCCTCGTAAACTGTATCTGTTGTCCCTACATACGTTTTACCATCACGTGGAATTGCAAAGGCCATACGCCCATCCATAATATCAAAGTACACGGCTTGCTGTAATGGAAAATCCTTTTGATCAAGGACAATATGGACCCCTTTTGTGAGACGTAATTGCTTTTTGTCTACTACTTTATCCTTTTGGCGGACCTCATCTACCCAAGGTCCAGTCGCATTGACGATTTGGGCAGCATGCACTTCGATTGTTTTCCCTGTAACATGATCCGTCACTTGTGCCCCAACAAGCTTTTTCTTCTCATATATAAATCCTGTCATTTCCGCATAATTTAAACAAAGTGCCCCATATTCCACAGCTTTTTTTAACACTTCAATTGTTAGACGGGCATCATCTGTACGATATTCAACGTAATAGCCACCGCCAATAAGCTCATCTTGATTGAGTAAAGGCTCTAGTGCTGCCGTTTCTTGAGCATTTAACATAGTTCTTCGTTCATGCTTTTTAACACCTGCTAATCGATCATAGACCTTCAATGCCAATGATGTTGACAATGGTCCAAGTGAGCCCTTTTTATATAATGGTAGTAGCATTTTTTCAGGCGTAGTAACGTGAACAGCATTGTCATAAACAATTTCACGCTCACGCCCAACCTCCGCTACTACACCTACATCAAGTTGCTTTAAATAACGAAGTCCTCCATGAATAAGCTTTGTTGAACGGCTTGATGTACCAGCAGAAAAATCCTGCTTCTCAATCAAAGCGACTGATAACCCCCTCGATGCTGCATCAAGTGCTATGCCAGCACCGGTAATGCCACCACCAATGACTAAAACGTCAAAGCTATATTGCTCTAAAAAATGCATAATTTTAGGACGATGCTCAAATGAAAACATACCTTTCTCCCCCATTTGCTATAAATTGAAAATACATGTAACCTTTGCCGTATATGTCTGCTTGTATAACTAGTTATAACTTTAAGCATAGAAATTTCAATGTCATTCGTACAGCTCATCACCATAACGTGTAGTTGATTTCCGTTCCGACTGGGCGCTTTGCCGCTGACGCTTCGCTTTCGCGCAGAGCAGAGCTTCCTGGGGGCGTCGGGGCAACAGGATGTTGGTCACGAAGGCGTTATCACAGGACGTGATGCTTTTAGCCTTCGTTCCCCTCCCGCTTCGCTGCAGGGTCTCGGGCCAACAGATGTTTTCTGCGCGAAAGCGTAGTGCAAACGTAGCGGCAGCAGCACCGACGTTGGTCACGAAGGCGTTATCACAGGATGTGATGCTCTTAGCCTTCGTTCCCCTATCGCTAATCCCCAAGGAGTCACCCAGTCTCCACTTCAATCAACTTAATATCTGACATACATTCTAGCAAAATGCCATCCACTACTTTTGATGATGAGTCATTTGTATATGCTTTACCTACAAAATTCCTTTTATGCACATTTACTGTTAATGTTACTCTTGAACCTTTGTTCTAGGCGTTATAATTACATTACCCGTTTAAACATTTTTTCCACTTCATAAGATGTAAAATGAATAAGCACTGGACGTCCGTGCGGGCATGTAAATGGATTGTCGGCATTGCGTAAATCTCGCAATAACACTTCCATTTGCTCTTTCGTTAAATAATAATTGGCCTTTATCGACTTTTTACAGCTCATCATAATCGCTGCAGCCTCACGTAATTTTTTGACGTCTGCCTTTTTAGTTGTCAGCACTTGTTCAATTAAGTCCTCAATAACTTCCTGTTCTTCCCCTTTAGGGAACCAGCTTGGATGCTCTCTCACGACAAATGATGCCTGTCCAAATTCCTCTAAAAATACGCCTACAGCTTCTAACTCCTGTCGATTTTCTCTTAATATAAGAGCCTCATCAGCAGCATAATGGAAAGTCAATGGAAGCAATAAAGCCTGACGCTCATTTGGGTTCACCTGACCGACCTTTTCTCGGAAAAATTCATATTTAATACGCTCCTGAGCTGCGTGCTGATCAATTAAATAAAAGCCATCCTCCATTTGTGCAACAATATACGTGCCGTGAATTTGCCCTACCACTTCAAGTGCAGGGAATGGTTCTTTCGTAGGCTCATCCTTTAAAACTTCCATTGGCTCTTCTAGCGTCACTTCTTCTTCAGGACGATTCACTTCCATCACTGGTGTCGGTTGCCAACTATCTTCAATGGCAGTAGGAACGGATTCAGATTGTGGCACTATAGGATCTAATGTGTTGGATTCCTGAACAGTTTGTACATCATACAGTTTCTCTACAATAGCATTCATTTTCTCCACATTAAGCTTCGGTGCTGGTTTCCAAATATTTAACTGCTCCGTCTCAGACTTTACCACTTTCTCTTTCTTTTCCATTTGCGGTACTCGAATAACATGGCGGATTGTCTCTCGTATCGTTTCCTCAATTAGCTTAAGAAGCTCAGGCTCCTTACTTAAACGAATTTGATGCTTGGCAGGATGAACATTGACATCTGTTAAATAAGGATCCCCCTCTATAAAGAGTGCTACAATCGGAAAACGTTCAATGGGCAAATACGTATGATAAGCATCTACAATCGCTTTTTGTATTAAATAATGCTTCACCCAGCGACCATTCACAAACAACGACATATAATTTTTCGAGGCGCGGGTCACCTCGGGTAGTGATACAAATCCAGAAATTTTATAATCCTGTGACTCTCCACTGAATGCCACCATTTTCTTAGCATTATGCACACCGTAAATGGCCGCTAATACTTGCTGAACGTCACCTCGTCCATTTGTTTGTAACAATTGCTGGCCGTTATGCAGTAATCTAAACGCAATTTGTGGATTTCCAAGGGCAAGGCGGTTCATTAAATCTATTGTATGCCCAAGCTCCGTCTGTATTGTTTTCATATATTTTAATCGAGCAGGTGTATTAAAAAATAGCTGTGCTATTGTAAGATCTGTTCCCTTGCGCAAAGGGCCAGGTTTATGTGTGGCGATATGCCCACCTTCAAGCTCTAAATACGTACCTGATTCACCATTCGATGTAATAAGTGTCATTTTTGACACTGATGCAATGGAAGCTAATGCCTCACCACGGAAGCCAAGTGTACGAATTCGAAATAAATCATGCTCCTGATGAATTTTACTTGTCGCATGGCGAGAGAATGATATTAATGCATCCTCTTCATCCATACCACTACCATTATCAATGACCTGAATTGAAGTGAGGCCCGCTTCTAGTAAAAAAACATCAATGGACGTACTTCCTGCATCAATGGCATTTTCAACAAGCTCTTTAACTACAGAGGCTGGTCTTTCAACTACTTCCCCTGCCGCGATTTTATTGGACAGCCACTCGTCCATAATTTGTATTTTACCCATAGCGCATCACTCCTTTACTTTTTTGCGTTTACTAGTTGCTGCTGTAATTCATATAAAATATTCATCGCTTGCATTGGTGAAGTGCCTAGAATATTTACTTTTTCTAGGTTTTTAAGTACCTCAGATTCTGCTGAAGAGATTGGTTCTTCCTCCGTAAACAGGGACATTTGCATTGGCTTTTCATCAATCTCCTGTGACAGCGACATTTGCACTGGCTTTTCATCAATCTCCTGTGACAAGGACATTTGCACTGGCTTTTCATCAATCTCCTGTGACACGGTCACTTCATTTCCAGACTCGAAGTTTTCAAGAAGTACTTGTGCTCTTGTTAAAATTTCCTCTGGCAATTGTGCAAGTTGTGCTACATGAATCCCGTAAGATTTATCGGCAGCCCCCTTTTTCACCTTATGCAAAAAGACAACTGTGCCATTTTTTTCAGTAGCAGATACATGTACATTTTGCAGTCGAGGAAGCTCCTTTTCAAGTGCCGTTAACTCATGATAGTGAGTTGAAAACAGTGTGTTGGCTCCAATTTTATCATGGATGTACTCCATCATGGATTGAGCAAGACTCATGCCATCATAAGTCGATGTCCCACGACCAATTTCATCAAACAGCATTAAACTATTTTTTGTAGCATGCGTAATGGCGTGCTGAGATTCTAACATTTCCACCATAAAGGTTGATTGTCCCGCAGCTAAATCATCCGCTGCACCGATGCGTGTAAAAATCTGATCTGTAATTGGTAATCTAGCTTTTTCAGCAGGCACATAACAGCCCATCTGTGCCATCACAACAATTAGTGCAACTTGACGCATATACGTACTTTTACCGGACATATTCGGACCTGTAATTAGCATCATATTGTTATTTTCCTCAAGAACACAATCGTTTGGTACATACATTTGCTTATTGAGCATTTTCTCAACAACTGGATGGCGCCCTTCAATAATTTCTAGTGAACGTCCTTCATGAAACTCAGGCTTCGTAAAACGATACTTCTCTGACACACTCGCAAAACTTACTAGCACATCTAACTCACTAATACTTGCTGCTAATGCTTGTACACGTGGAATAAACACCTTTAATTCATCACGTATTTCCACAAATAAGTTATATTCTAACGTTAAACTTTCTTCCTCAGCATTTAAAATTAATGCTTCTTTTTCCTTAAGCTCTTGCGTAATATAACGTTCAGCATTTGCCAAAGTTTGCTTACGTTCATAGCGTGTTAAATCAGCTAAATGGATATTAGATTTCGTAATTTCAATATAATAGCCGAAAATTCGATTGTAACCGATTTTTAAGTTTTTAATGCCTGTTTTCGCCCGCTCCTCTTGCTCCAGCTGCGCAATCCAGTCTTTCCCATTTCGTGAGGCATAGCGTAGCTCGTCTAATCGCTCATTATAGCCATCGCGAATGACGTCACCCTCTTTAATCGTAATTGGTGGATTGTCTGTAATAGCACGAGCTAAAAGTGCCTCTACATCCGCACACGTATCAAGTGCTGCGCTTAGCTTCTGCAATGTTTCTTTAGTAGCACCACGTAATTGTTGCTGAATTACAGGTACTTGACGTAATGAATCACGTAGCTGCGCTAAATCACGTCCACCTACATTACCAAAAGCTACACGCCCAGCTAAACGCTCTAAATCGTATACTTGTTTTAAAGAGGCTTGGAGCTCCGTTCTTACAAAATACTCTTCTAACAAATCAGTGACGTTTGCTAGTCTCGCTTCAATGGCAGAACGTGAAGCAAGAGGTTGGTGTAACCATTGCTTTAATTTTCGTCCCCCCATTGCAGTCACGGTGTCATCCAACAACCACAAAAGTGTGCCCTTTTGATCGCCTCCGCGAATAGATTGAATAAGCTCTAAATTACGCTTAGAGCTAGAGTCAATACGTAAATAATTTTTCATTTCATTGTACGTAAATACTTGAATATGTGATAATGAACGCATTTGTGTTTTATCGATATAATGAAGCAAACGCAGGCAAGCAATTTGTAAATCATTCGGCACCGCTTCTACATAATGTGCAGCTTTATCCAACGTCATTTCATCTGTTTCAATAGAAAGGACGATACCGACATTGACTGCATGCTCTGCTAATAGCAGTTGCAAATTTTCCGTTACAATTAATTCACGAATACCGTATGCCTGCATTTGCATTAAAAGTGCTTTACCGTCGCCCTCAATCGAGGAGGCTACCGCTTCACCTGTAGATAAGTCTAAATAAGCGTAGCCAAATGTCGTATCATCAAATTGCTCCGCAGCACCAATAAAATGATTAGTTTTACCATCAAGCGACTTACCTTCCATGATCGTACCCGGTGTAATAAGCTGTACGACTTCACGCTTCACTACACCCTTTGCTTGCTTCGGATCTTCTGTTTGCTCACAAACTGCAACCTTATAGCCCTTTTGCACAAGTGTTTCAATATAATTTTTTGCCGAATGATGTGGAACACCACACATTGGAATTCGCTCTTTAGCACCAGCATCCCGGCTCGTTAACGTAATTTCTAAAAGTTGTGAGGCATTAATAGCGTCCTCAAAAAACATCTCGTAAAAGTCGCCTAATCTAAAAAATAAAAAGGCATCCTTGTAATCTTCCTTTACCTGCAAATACTGTTGCATCATTGGTGTATATGTTGTCATTTTAAAAATTCCCTCGCTCTAACCATATAGATATTTTTATTATAACAAAAGATACATGCGAAACGCTTCAATCACCTTTTTTTAAGATGCTAGCGCTTCGCATGTATAAAAGAAATATGATCTTTACTATTATCTTTGTCTTTCATCAGGAAACGATGAAGACTCTAAAACATACCTGCTTTCTCCACTAGAGCTAGACGAAGAGCTTGAACTTGAACTTGAGCTTGAACTTGAACTAGATGAAGACGAGGATGAGCTCTCATCAAAGTTCCATTCCTCTTCGAAATCTAGTGGATGTACACTAATACAAATTGTCGTTTCTCCCATTACCTCTACAACGACTTCGCGTTCGACTAAGATTTCAAATTTCGTACCGCATGGAGAGATGATTGCCTCTATGCAGTTCGGCTCTTGAATGACACGAACACGAACATCATCACCAACACTCACTTCGCCATCTCTAAAAGAAAGCTTCACTTTGTCTTTATAGTGCACCGTTTCAGAAAACACTGCTGTTTTCGAATGACTACTATAGGCATACCATACATTGACATCAAATTTCCCTGATACTTCTACAAATTTACCGACTTTTTTCGCGGAGCAAGTATGATTGATAACCCAGCAACCGAGAATACTTGTCGGTTTATTTGATGGACATAATGATACACGTTCTTCTGTTCTCTTCTTCCCTTTGGCAACTACTGCTCTCGTCACGATTTGTCGTAAACGTTTCAGCGCAATTCCTCCTTCGACTCTTTTCACTCCATCATATGCAGGTAGCGCCTATTGGGTGAACATATATTTTTATAGAATCGAATTGCTACTGATCAATTTCACCTTGGCGTAATTGCGTCCGGATTTTGAATTGTGTCCGCACAATTCATTCCTTTCAAAATCCGTGACATCCGCCGGAGGCTTTATCTTCATTCAGTGGTGTTTGGACAACCACTGAATGAAGATAAAATTCATTTTTCATATTATGTTGTCTGAAACACGCTAATTTCCATGAATATTGAAGCCTTGGCGTAATTGTTGCTGTCGCTACGCTTTCGCACAGAAAACATTTGTTGCTGTCGCTACGCTTTCGCACAGAAAACATTTGTTGCTGTCGCTACGCTTTCGCACAGAAAACATTTGTTGCTGTCGCTACGCTTTCGCACAGAAAACATTTGCCGCTGCCGATTTGCTTTCGCACAGATTGCTGAAGTTTCGCTTTATAATTATAAATTACAGTGACATGCCAGAAGAACATACAATGTGAAATGGTTGATTGGAGTGGAGGCTAGGCGACTCCTTGGGGATTAGCGTCACAGATGAGACCCTGCAGCGAAGCGAAGCGGCTCATCGGACGCCCCCAGGAAAGCGCCCAGCTGGAACGGAAATCAACCCCTCATTTTGCCGAAGAGCCATACTATATTTAATAGGGCATTTTAATTTCATTGACACAATAGTTTTTCATCAATAGTAAAAGCCCGAATGAAATCATTCATTCGAGCTATTACTTCTATTATTTTTATGAGCAGCTGCCCGGTGTTGTATTTGCTACGTATGAGCCAGTTTCTCCACGAAGTAAATCCCCACCCGTTGAACGAACAATCTCATTTGTAACATTGTTTGCAATTGTGTTTGATACTAATTGCAATAAATCATTTACATCCCCTTGAGATTCTTTAAATTGTTGGACCACTGGGATTGCGTTGATTTCTTCTTCGATTTTTTCGATTTTGTCTTCAATTAATTTAAGCGCTTTTTCTTTTCCTAAGTGTTGGAAGTTAACAGCTTGCTTTTGTAGGCTTTTTAGACTTGCAATACGCTCACGTACATGTTGGTTTTCATTAATTTGTGCTTCTGCCTTTTTGAAGAATTCAACTTCTGGCGTATTGGCAATCATATGCGCAATTTCGTGTGACTTCTTGATTAAATCATCTTTTGTATATAATACTTGTGACATTTACGCTTCCACCTTTTCATTTTTTACTACTTCTACGAATTCACCACTCAGTGAATATGAAGTAGCTTCAACTATTTTTACATTCACTAATTGACCAATTAGATCTGCTGGGGCTTTAAAGTTTACAAGACGGTTTTTACGAGTATAGCCAGCTAACACATCATCGCGTTTTTTACTTGTACCTTCGACTAATACTTCCACTATTTCACCCTTCAAGCCTTCTAATGCTTTGCGAGAGTATTCCCCTACAACCTCATTTAATCGGTGAAGACGTTCTTTTTTCACTTCTTCAGGTACATTATCCACCATTTTGGCAGCAGGAGTACCTTCACGAGGAGAATAAATATAAGTAAAGGCCATTTCAAAGCCTACTTCACGGTACAAGGATAAGGTCTCCTCAAATTGTTCTTCTGTTTCGTTAGGATAACCTACGATAATATCTGTCGTTAGTGTTACTTCCGGAATAGCCGCTTTAATTTTCGCTACTAATCCAAGGAAATGCTCACGTGTATACTTACGCGCCATAATTTTTAGCACATCATTTGAACCAGATTGTACTGGTAAGTGAATATGCTCCACTAAGTTACCACGTTTTGCAAGAACTTCGATTAACTGATCATCGAAGTCACGTGGATGACTCGTAGTAAAACGAATACGTGGGATATCAATTTTTCGTAATTCATTCATCAAATCACCAAGTCGATATTCAATATCCTCAAAATCCTTGCCGTAAGCGTTGACATTTTGTCCTAAAAGCATAATTTCTTTATAACCCGCAGCCGCTAGTTCACGAACTTCAGCAATGATTTCCTCTGGACGGCGACTACGCTCCTTACCACGCGTATAAGGTACAATACAATACGTACAGAATTTATCACAGCCGTACATAATATTTACCCAAGCTTTGATGGAGCCAAGACGTTTTTTCGGCAGATTCTCAATTACATCGCCTTCTTTAGACCAAACCTCAATGACCATTTCCTTAGACATATATGCTTCTTTTAAAATGTTCGGTAAACGGTGAATATTATGTGTACCAAACACCATATCGACATGCGGATAACTTCTTAAAATTTTATTGACCACAGATTCTTCCTGTGACATACAGCCACAAACCCCGATCAGCATTTCTGGATTTTTACGTTTATATTTTAACAGGAAGCCAAGTTCTCCAAATACTTTATTCTCCGCATTTTCACGAATAGCACACGTATTCAATAGCACGACGTCAGCTTCATCAATTATATCTGTAGACGTATAACCTAGCTGCATAAAAATCCCAGCCATAACTTCTGTATCGTGCTCATTCATTTGACAGCCATACGTACGAATATAAAAAGTACGCCCTGTTCCCATACCTGCAAACTCTTCTGCAATATTAAAGTCCTTGTGGTACTTAACATCTTCTTTCCCACGTTTTTTAGCATCTTTTAATGAAGGTGCCGTAAAGACCGTTTCAAAATATTTACTATAATCCTTTTCAGGCTTGTCTTCTTTTTTTGGTTGATTGACTTGTTGATTAGCTAAGCGTTGTTCTTCATTCATCGCAATCAGGTAACTCCTTTCAAACGAATTCCATACATTTGAAATCCCATTTTACTATTATACTGAATAATTGCAACATCCTACAAGACTTGCGTACTAAATGTCGCGGTTTAGACTTAATTAAGCTTCGTAAGTTGAATATTTTTGTAAGGTTGAGGGGGGCCGCCAGTTTTTGCGGGGGCTATCCTTCGCTTCGGCGGGGCTATCCTAGACTTTTGTTGTTCTATCCGTCACTTCGGCGTTTCTATCCACGACTTTGGCTGCTCTATCCATCACTTTAACGGTTCTATCCACTACTTTCGCGGTTCTATCCACGACTTTGACGGTTCTATCCACGACTTTCGCTGTTCTATCCGTCACTTTGGCGTTTCTTTCCGTCACTTTGACTGTTCTATCCGTCGCTTCGGCGATTCTTTCCCTCACTTTGACTGTTTTATCCGTCGCTTTGGCGATTCTTTCCGCCACTTTGACGTTTCTATCCACGACTTTGGCTGCTCTATCCATCACTTTAACGGTTCTATCCACGACTTTGACGGTTCTATCCACGACTTTCGCGGTTCTATCCACGACTTTGACGGTTCTATCCACGACTTTGACGGTTCTATCCACGACTTTCGCTGTTCTATCCGTCACTTTGGCGTTTCTTTCCGTCACTTTGACTGTTCTATCCGTCGCTTCGGCGATTCTTTCCGTCGCTTTGACTGTTCTATCCGTCGCTTCGCGTTCTTTCCGTCGCTTTGGCGATTCTATCCACGACTTTGGCGGTTCTATCCACGACTTTGATGGTTCTATCCGCCACTTTGACGGTTCTATCCACGGCTTTGGCGGTTCTATCCACGGCTTTGGCGGTTCTATCCACGACTTTGACGGTTCTATCCACGACTTTCGCTGTTCTATCCACGACTTTGGCGGTTCTATCCACGACTTTGACGGTTCTATCCACGACTTTCGCTGTTCTATCCACGACTTTGGCGGTTCTATCCATCATTTCAATGGTTCTATCCGTCGCTTCGGCGTTTCTTTCCGCCACTCTTTCAAAAATAAAAAATCACCGGTGATATTCATCAACGGCGACATTTATTATAGTTCTATATATTGTTTTTTGCGTTGATCAAACCCAATAATGGATCGAACGCCATTGCTTTTTAGTATGTCTGCATTAGCAAATGTGTATTTGCCTAAATCGTCTGGGAAATGCGCATCTGAGGAAACTGTAAAGGCTACTCCCTGTTCCATTAATATTTGAAAGAAGCGAGGGCCAGGGCATATCTCTTTTACTGGATAACGATAATACAGGCCAGCATTCAATTCAGTGGCAGTATTTGTTGTAACGAGCGCTTTAGCAATACGTTCATACCAAGAATCGAGAAAAACAGTGTCCTCTACTTGATAATTAAACACTTTAAAATTATCCAAGTGTGCTACAAAATCAAATATGTTTGAGTGAATCATTTTTTCAACTGTAGCAAAAAATCGCTCATAGTTCTGCTGTAATGTAGCAGCATCCATGTCCTCAAATATGTATTGTGTTTGAGGATTATCAAAGCCCCAACCATCCACAAAATGGACTGATCCGATGACGTAATCCCACGGATATCCTTCCAGTAATGATGCTAATTCTTCCTCACCGCCGACAAAATAATCTGCCTCTATGCCTAGCTTTAAGGAAATACCATGCCGACTCCACTTTTCCTTTGCTCGATTAATTGCTGACACAAAATCATCCATGCTTACTGTCATCACACGGTCAAGCCAGTACCGCTGTATTTTTCCAACTTCATTGTCATCTAACTGCATATAACGCTCAAAATATGCTTGCGTCTCCTTGAAACGATATAGATGGTCGACAATGCCTACCTCGCGCAAACCGAGCTGCTTTGCCTGCTGTAAATATAAATCTAACCATTCCTCACTATAACAGCCTTTTTGTAATCGCTGTGATAACTGCTGCATTTGCAACTCTATAAATGCTTTAGAACCTTTTGCTGCCGCTTCATCTTCATTAAAAAAACTAATCGCCTGAGAAGTACGCTCTAACCAACGAAATGAATATGGGCCTTCCTCTAAATGTACATGATAATCAATCATTCGCTATTCCCTCCATTACATACCGTCCACTTTTCCTCATATATTTGCCACTCCACTGGGCAAGCTATATCACAAAAAATTTCGGAGCTCTCCTCTATGTGACAAATTTGATAAAAGGACTTCCCATTTATTTTTGTTGCATCCGCTAGTAAAAAGTTCATTTTACTCTGCTCAATCATTTTTTTAGAAATTAACGATTCATCCAAATCGTAATCGTAAACAATACTTTCGCTAATACCACCACATGATATAAATGCTTTATCAAAATTCATATTACCTAACATTTCCAAAGTCGCAGCTCCTGCTACTGAGGATTGCCTTGGATTTGTCGTTCCTCCGAGTAATATGACCTTCCCCGTCATTCGTCGCTCTTCAATAGCCAAATTAAATTGTACAGCAGCAGCTATGGAATTGGTTACGACCGTTATATCATCGACAGCCAGTAAAAAATCTGCGATATGCACCGTTGTTGTACCGGTATCAACGGCAATTGTATCCCCATCACAGATACGTCTAGCTGCTAATCGAGCGATATTGCGTTTTGCCTCTTTTTGCATTTGAAGCTTTCGCAAAAATATCGGTTCATTTCTAACGTGTGTATACTTCACAGCTCCTCCGTGTACTCTCGTTAATAAACGCTGTTGCTCTAGCTCATCAAAATCTCTACGAATCGTTTCAGGTGCCACTTGTAATTCTTCCGCAATATTGGCAACAATAATTTTCTCATCAACCTCTAATTGCTGTAAAATAAACTCAAATCGTTCTATTTTTGCATATGTCATGATAATGCAATCACATCTTCTCTCGCCACATAGCACACATATTTCTTCCCCAGTTCAAACGACTGCCCTCGTTGGTGTAGATGCTCCATCGTAAAGGGACATTCTCCCTCGAATGTTGTCCGAATAACATTGCCACTCATTAATGATTGCTTCGCCTCCCCAGTCATACAAACATCTCCCTGTCTCTGATCGAGATGAATGGCTTCCGGCCGAATCGCAAATTTCAAGTATTCTTTTGGCAATGTCTCACCAATCATTGTCTCAAGCGCTTGGCGTGAAAAGACATTATAATGTCCGATAAAATTAGCGATAAACTCACTTTCAGGGCTTGTATAAATCGCAGTAGGTGTTCCGCTTTGTGCAATCATCCCATTATTCATAACAAATATTCTGTCAGAAACAGCCATTGCTTCCTCTTGGTCATGCGTAACTAAAATCATCGTTATGCCAAGCTTTTGCTGGATAGCTCGTAAGTCTGCTTGAAGCTTCTGACGAATTTGGGCATCTAGCGCACTGAGCGGCTCATCTAACAACAATACCTTTGGACGTACAATTAAAGCTCGAGCAAGGGCAACACGCTGCTGCTGACCGCCAGATAATTCTTTCGGATATGCGTTCGCTTTTTCACTTAAATGCACGATCGCAAGCATTTCTTGAACACGTTGATCCACTTCTGCAGTGTTTACTTTTTGCATACGTAAACCAAAAGCTACATTTTCTTTCACCGTCATATTTGGGAATAGCGCATATGATTGAAACACCATACCAACTTGACGATCCTTTGGTTGAACACCCATCATATCCTTGCCTTCAATGATAATCTTTCCTGCAGATGCATCTGTTAAGCCTGCTAAAATACGCAAAATGGTACTCTTACCACAGCCACTCGGACCTAAAAGAGTTATAAATTCACCTTTTTCAATCTTCATATCTATATTTGATAAAACTGTCGTTAATCCATATTTTTTATGAAGTCCTTCAATCACAATATAACTCATAGATTTGTAGCACCTTTCGATCGTTTCGTTAATGTTGCAATAGTGAACGTTAATAAGCCCATAAGAACGATATAAATAAAGACAACTGCACTAGCAATATGTCCACTTGTACTAAGCTTCTTCATTAAATAAATTTGCACCGTTTCAAAGCGAGAACCGACAACGAGATTAATCAGTACAAACTCTCCAAAAAGCACGGAAAACGATAATAATGCACCTGCAAATAATCCTGGGTATACAGTAGGTAACAATATTTTGGTAAATGCCTGTAATTTCGATGCCCCCAGTAATTGTGCTGCGTCTAAAAGCTGCCGTGCATCTACATTCCGCAAACTATTGCGCGTCCCCTGGTAAATGTACGGTAAAATGCTGATAACATATGTCCCTAAAACGACTAAAATCATTGGCACTCCAAATTGGCTGTAAACACGGATGAGCCCAACTGCTAAAATAATTCCAGGAAATGAATACACCATCACAACAGCCATCTGAATCCATTTTTCGTATTTCGGAAAATACAACACGATGACAAATATGGCCGGTACGATAACGAGCAATGCAATCATCACAGCCCCACTCGACAATAAAACAGAACGTCCAAACGCCTGCATAAATTCTGCATCCTGAAATAATGTAGCAAGCCATTTAAATGTTAAACCTTCTGGCAAAATGGTCTTATTCCAATTCGTCGCAAAGGCATAGAACATTGTTGCAACAACCGGCAACACTAAATACACCACTAACAGGAGGAAAAATAAATCAGCAAAGCCTCTTTTTTTCACTATAACTTCCTCCTTGTTTTTGAAATGCTCCATTCACTTAATAGCATCGCTGTCACCATCGTAACTGCTAGTATTACCGCAATAGCACTTGCCAGCTCTGGTTGGGCAAAAATATCGCCCTTAATAAGAGAGCCAATACGAATGGCCACTAAATTGTAATTACTACTAGTTAGTGCATAGGCAGAGGCATATGCTCCCATTGCATTGGCAAACAATACGCTAAATGTTCCAACAATCCCTGGAAGCATAACAGGAATCCCAATCTTCATCCAAAACTGCCAAGTAGAAGCGCCAAGTAGTGCTGCTGCTTCCTTCCATTGTTGCTGAATTCCATCATAAATTGGGTATAAAAGCATTAATGCTAATGGCAGCTGGAAGTAAATATAAATTAGTAACAAGCCACCCCAGCTATAAAGGGAAAATGACGATAATGCGTCGATCCCCCATTTATCGAATAGCAATGTAAAGAGCCCACTATTGCCAAGTAATACGATAAACGCAAACGATAACGGAATACCTGAAAAATTTGATGTTAAATTTGTTAGTATTAAAATTTTCTCGCGCACTGGCTCAGAAAATCTCATCATCGCATAAACTGCAAATAAGGTAACGATTAAGGCAATGACTGCCGAAATAACGGACAGTGTAATACTATTTTTAAAGCCTTGTAAAATGTAATCATTTGTTAATACAGATTGATATTGTGCAAATGTAAAACCTTCACTATTTTGAAAGCTTGTGATTAGCATATACAGTAACGGTACTAAGAAAAATAACAAGACAAGTACTAGAAAAGGAGAAAGCCAGGCAACTGTTTGCCGCTTCGAAATCAAAACAATCACTTCTTTCTATAGTTAATAGCGGCCGTTTATCGTAAAACTGAAATTGTTCCGATAAAATGAAATTTTGTTCCGATAAATCTTCAAAGTATCCATATAAAAAGTGATTTCATCACAATAACGTGGGGTTGATTTCCGTTCCGGCCGAGCGCTTCCCTGGGCGCGCCCAGCCTTCACTCTAATCAATTTATACATTGCTTATGTTTAATTACATACCTGAATAAATAATCATTAACCTTTTTTTAAAGAATGCATCCCCTCTAATAACAACGGAACCATTTCATCAGAAGGTTCGATATTCAATAAATGACAGCACAGCGGAGCAATTTGTAACTGCGAGACAATCTCATCCTTAATGCCTGCTTTAACGTGATTCGAAATAACAAACATTGGTACATGGCGGTCTTCAGCTGTTGTGCCTCCATGATTACCATCACTCGTCATCCCATGATCTGCTGTCACGATAACTTCATAGCCCTGCGCAAGACATTTTGGAATAAATAGAGATAATAATGCATCCACTGCTAAAACACGATTTCGGTATTGTGCCGAATCAGCTGTAAATTTATGTCCATCATCATCTACATTCATCGGATGAATATATAAGAAATCTGGTTGCTTTTGATCCATTAGCCATGCAGCTTCAGCAAATAAATGACTGTCTGGATAGTGATCTTCAAAATAGAACAAGCCATTCTCAATCGGCAATTGAGTATCTAATTGTAGCCTGTCCTCCATATGCACAAATGGTGCACGATTGTATAGTTCACTAACCCAATAATAGGCTGCTGCTGCTGTAGACAAACCGTTTTCTTTCGCTACATGAAATAGACTATTTTGCGTAGATAAACGTACTGTCATATTGCTCGTTACCCCATGTACAATGGGGGGTGTCCCCGTTAAAATCGTTTCATATAAAGGTCTTGATAGAGACGGGACCTCTGAGCAAACCTTGTAGCGTGCTGCAATCTTACGTTCAACTAAATGGTGCATGAATCCCATATGGGTACAGGCTGTATCAAAGCGCAGTGCATCTACTACAATTAAAACAACTTTTTTATTGCCCATGAATTAATACCTGCTCCTGATATAGTTGTGGAATTTGCTTTGTTGTTTCTTCCCATTTCTTTTGGTCTTTTACTGGCTGTGCATTTTTGTACATGTCCGCAGGTAATAATAGTTTCTGAACATCTTGAGACAATTGAACCTTGTCACGAATCGGACGAGCATAACCCTTCGCTAAATTTTCTTGCCCTGCATCTGATAAAATGTATTCTCGAGCTAGCATTGCTGCATGAGGATTTTTGGCGTACTTGTTAATGATCGTTGCATAGCCTGATGTTACAGAGCCTTCTGATGGAATGACGACATCAAAACGTTTCTCATCAATTTGGTGTCGATAGCCGAGTGAATTAAAATCCCATAAAATCGCTACGTCAATTTCTCCTTTTTCTAAATTCGCTACAGATGGATCACCTTTTAAACGCCCCTGCTTTGCTAAGTCTGCAAAAAAGTCTATTCCTGGTTGAATATTCGATTCATCGCCACCAAATGCCATAGCAGCTGCTAAAATAGCAAACTGTGCTTGATTCGCTGTTAAAGCATCACCAATGCTGACAGTGTAATCTCCGTTTTTAATGTCCGCCCAAGATTTCGGGGCATTTTTGACGTTGTTTTTATCAGTTAAAAATGAAATGGTTCCAGTGTAACCCACGATCCAATGTCCTTCATCATCCTTTGCCCATTCAGGCACTTCATCCCAATAAGATGTTTTGTAAGGTAATGTTAAACCTTTGTCCTTGGCAATCGGTCCAAAAGCAATTCCGACGTCACCAATATCAGCAGTGGCATCATCCTTTTCTGCCTCAAACTTTGCTAGCTCCTCAGCACTCGACATATCTGAGTCCTTATGTTTAAGGCTATATTCAGTACCAAGCTCATCCCAAGTCTCCACCCAGTTAGCCCACGTATCTGGCATACCGACGGAATTTACAGTGCCTTCTTCTTTTGCTTTTTTCGTAACCTCTTCAAGCGTTAAATCACTTTTCACTTCATTAGAACTAGATGAACCGTCCGAACAAGCCGCCAACATTGAAATTGCTAACGCTCCGATTAGACCTTTCTTCCACAACTTTTGAATTGCCATGAGTTGGAACCTCCATTTGTTTATGTTTGTTTTCATTTGCCTTACAACATTTATGATAGAAAACAAACATTAAGCAAGTATGGAGGACGTTAAAATATTCAGTAAAAATTATTAAGGAATTATAAATCTATGAACAATTATTAATTGAAAGGGGGATCGTAAAAGTTTTAGGGGAAATAAGAAGGAATCTAGTTCTGTATGTGCACGTTTATGTAGCCTTGTAAGACGTGCACACACTCTAGATTCATTTTATAAACCAAGAAAATCTGCATATGTATGTGGCTCGTTTTCCTTTAAAATTGTTAAAAATGTAAATGCAAGCTGTACAACTGACCACCATCTCATATTGTAGGACATTTCAAAGCGGGAAGGTTCTAATGTAAATACATCCTGAAAAATATCAAGTGGATCAATTTTTTCATCTTTTAATATTGAGAGAAAACCTAAAAACAACGTATGGTCTTTGACCTCAATCACTTTCCCTTCAACAAGTGCATCAATATTTTCTGGTTGATGGAAATTACATTGTGTCGCAACATACCTTTCTAAATCCTGCGCGCGCTGTCTTTCTTCGCGTTCTTTTTTCTTTGCAATAAAATCAATGACGTTATCCACGTGCATCGCCTCTTCTTTTTTCTTTTATTGTAGCATTTTTTATAATACTATTGCCCGAACACACTCCCCATTTTTTCCTTTTTACCAAAAACAATAAACAATGATATTAGCAGATTTGCCAAAATAATCCTATAAAGGTATTTTATTATTAGGTCAACCAATCATTTAATTAAGGGCTCTCCATCATAACGAGGGGTTGATTTCCGCTCCGGCTGACGCTCTTCTAGGGTGTCAGATAAAAATCGATATACTTAACAAAGGGGGTGATAAGATGAATAAGTGGCTAAAAGTTTGGAGCATATTCATTTTTTCAATTGGGGGAATAGTGATATTACTAATATTCGGGATTGTCTATTCATTTTTTAGTTTTAGGGCATCGATGATACCAGATAAAAAAGAAGAGGAAAAGGTAATTTCACAAGCAGAACAATACATACTAGAGACATATCCAACTATGAATTACGAAATCTCCCATGTCCTTTATGATAATGATAAGGAATACTCTGATTTTGAATATGCTGCAGTGATTTTAAATATAGACACACAAAAAACGTTCATGGTTTATGAAAATAGACATACGAAACAAATGGAAGATGATATAACAATTCAAGAAGAAGCAAAATTCATAGAACAAGTAGAACCAAAAGTTAATCGTTATCTAACTAAAACATTTGGGGAACCGAAAAGTATGTCATTTACGCCTTCATATTCGACAAGAACTAAACCTGTGCTTAATATTCGGTTAACTAACAAAAAAGAAGAAATAAACGAAGAAGTGTTTCAATCTTTTATTGATTATTTACAACATGAATTGAAGGTTGAACATGCATCTGTAAATTTTTTATATGAAAATGAAAATGAAGGATGGAGTACGGAATTTTAATAAAAGAAGCTGCCCCAAAAGCCCATAATAAAAAAGAGGTGTCGGGAAATTGATCTGGCGCTTTGGATAGTTCATTTAAACGATAGCAATAAAGACAACTTCTCTAAGTAGGAGTTGTCTTTTTTGCTTGATTTAACGGGACCGAAAGTGAAGCGTCAGCAGCAAATGTTTTCTGCGCGAAAGCGTAGCGACAGCAACAATTACGTCAAGGTGAAATTGATCGGGATTGTTATGGTCACTTTTCCTCCACCAGCTGCTAAATCATTGTCAATTTGCAGTGTTCCACCATGACTCTGAGCAATTGATTGGGCAATATAAAGCCCCATCCCATGGTGATTTCCTGCATTTCTACTTGGATCTCCGCGATAAAACTGTTTGGTAGCTTCATTTAAATCCTTCGGAGAAAATCCACAGCCGCTATCGGTAACGGCAAACTGAATAAAGTCAGCAGCACTTTGAACAGTTAAGGTCACCTTGCCATTTTCAGGTGTGTGCTCCACAGCATTGGCAATGACATTTAACATCGCACGATAGAACTGCTCTCCATCGATCAATATAAGTTCAGGTAACATTTCCTTTTGGACATCTACTTGAAGCTTTTTCTCCAACGAAAGAGCTCTCATTTGATCTTCTACTTCTGTCATAAATGCATCCGTTTTAACATTCGCTTTTTCACGAACGATACTTTTTTCCATTTTCGATAAATCGATCAGCTCTTTCGTGAATTTTTCTATCTCCATTGTATTTTTCAAAATATAGTCATTATATTCTCTTTGTATATCGTCTTGATCAGTATCCTGTAAAAGTTCTGCATTCCCCCGAATAATTGTAAGAGGTGTTTTCAGATCGTGGGCAAGAGCAGAAATTTGCTCTCTACGGGTCTGTTCTGATTCCCATTGTTGTTTTAAGGAGCTGTTTAAAGCCTCTCTCATATGTTCAAGAGAAATGGATATTTCATCTATTTCACGGATTCCAGAAGGGTTTATCGTAAAATCTAAATTTTGATTTTGTATTTTTTCAATCGCTTCCTGCAAGCCAAACATTTTTTTCTTAAGCTTTCTTCCAAAATGGATAGCAAGTACAGTTACTAGCGTTATTATACCTATAATAAATAATAGGACGTCTAACAGTTGTGGATTCGGTAAATATTTCCTCATAATAGCCGAACGATACTGTGGCAATATATAATACCGTAATATACAAATCTCATTTTCTCGCTCTATAAACGAGTAAAATTGGGCGATACCATGGGTTTGCTCTTTTTTCATTGCATCCCAAGCTTTAGAGGCTTCCTTCTCTGAAAGATTTCCTTCAAGAAGTTTACCTTCTTTAGAAAAGACTGCGTAATCAACAAGGTCTGGGATCATATCAGCTGTAACTGTACTACTAGACGCAATCCGATCTCTTGATAATGAAATTTGAGTTTCTGCATAATTTGCTGGTAATACGATGTTGGTAGAAAGGGCAAATATCGTTAAACCGATCAGCAGTACTACTAACAGAATGGTACCTAAACTTAGGAAAAGAAGGTATCGAAGAAAAAAAGTATGTAGCCGTGTTCCTTTAGTAGGCTTTATTGTCTCCATTTATATCCGATCCCCCAAACAGTATCAATGGCGTCAATATTAAAGGTATGTAGCTTTGAACGAATATTTTTAATATGTTCAGTAATAGCCGTACTGTCACTCTTCCCATCAAACCCGAATATTACTTCATAAATCTTTTCTTTCGAAAACACCTGTCCTCGATTTCGAGCGAGAAATTCGCATATTTCATATTCGCTTTTGGTCAGCATTACCTTCTCCTCATTTACAAACAGCTCTTTGCCAGATAGATTGAAGTGAATATTATCAACAAAAAGGATACTACGTCTTTCTCTTTTTTCGCGTCTCAAATGCGCATTCACTCTTGCACGTAGCTCTCCAATGCCAAACGGCTTGATAATATAATCATCAGCGCCAAGACCTAGACCATACATTAGATCTCCCTCCAATGATTTAGCCGTTAAAAAAAGGATGGGACAATCTACGGCATGACGTATTTGGCCACATAGAGTAAATCCATCTATTTCAGGCATCATCACATCCAATAAAATTAAATCGAAGGCACCAAGATCCATTTTACTTACTTCTGTCGCATCAGAGACTGCCGATACTAAATGTTCATCTTTTAGTAATGCATTTTTTATCAATACTAAAATACCATTTTCATCATCTACCGCTAATATTTTCGCCATATTTCTACCCTCATCATTTCTTCATACCCTAATTATCAGACTTTCTTCCTTCCCATTTCCAAAACCATAAACAAGATAAAACTAACGCTAGCAATGTTCCGCAAACGGAAGCAATAATACCTTCCTGTAGTCCTATTTCCACCGTTGATAAGTCAAGCCCTGACGCCTTCATTGTCCATAACGAGACAAAGTGACCACCCCAACCATAAGGTATAAATGACCAAATGCCATCACCTAATCCAGTGAGTAATAAGGCTACTATTAGTGATCCCACAATACCTAATCCGATTGAGGCACCTTTACCAAAATGAAGACTAACAAAAAAATGTAAAATATATAAAAATGCAAAGCTTACAAATAGAATACATCCAGCTATAAAATAAAATTGATAACCAAAAGTATCTTCATGCAAAAGTTCAATAAAACCGACACTAAAAATACCGAAAGACAGTAATATTGCTCCAAAACTAAATAACAATAACAGTAGCAACTTGCTTAAATAGGCCACTATTTTTGTTTTAGTAGTTGTTAGCATCTCCTGAAAATGCCCTGCAGTTGCTTCTTGCTCCGCTGCCATTGCACAAACTAATCCAATAATAATTGGAAACCCGCATGCTACTGCTTGAAGATAAGCCGTCACCCTATCATTAAAACCCCATGGTGAATAAGTATAGTATGCTAAAAATATCCCTGAAATAATGATAGGTACAATTAGATGTGCGAGCAAAAATGGTGTTCTTTTTACTTTAAGAAACTCCGCTCTCAGTAATCTTAACATTACCATACACTATTTCGCCTCCCTTTTCTGAAACCAACGTGCAGTGAGGAAACTGATTAATGCAAACCATGCTAAAGCAATTACAATGCCCGGAACTATAACCGCCATGCTTAATAACGGGCTACCCTCAGGCACTGGCAGACCATTTGGTAAAATTTCTAGTATTGGACAAATTAGTCTTGCTGTAATGGCGTAAGGAACACTATACCAAAAATCCTCATTCGCAAATGCGATCATACCAGCAATATTGCCGACTAAATTTATGAAAATAGCCATATAAGTTCCTAATTTTGCCGCAAGGAATAGACAAAGTGGAATTTGCCATAAAAACGTGACGAAAATTAATAAACTACCCGTCAGACTATTTATGAAAGAATAGCTATTGCCAAAAAGTATTCCACCAGCAGTAATACCTGTAAAGAAAATAAGTGTAATTAATAACAGCCAGGCACTACATGCAAGTATTTTGCCAAACCAAATCTTCTTCAGATCAATCGGCATTGCGAGAATACTATGGTATTTCAATTTAGCATCTTTTTCGATCACCGATACACAACAAATCGTCAGTGCACCCGGCAGGAGCATTGTATACCACCAATTATAAGCGCCACTTTGAAAAAAACTTCCCCCCATTAATAATGCAGGTAGTAAGATCGCCACAATGGGCGCTAGCCAAACTAATTTAGGAATAAAAGTCTTTTTCCACTTTAATCTTTCAGCCTTCATAATTGATATCATGTTACATACCTGCCTTTCTATTGGCAGACACAACTTGCATAAATAATGATTCTAATTCCTGACCTTTAGGGGCAACTCCCTGATAACCTATTTTCCCTCCCGCGATGATGCCAATTTCATCAACGACCAGCTCTACCTCTGACAGGATATGGCTAGATAAAATAACCGTAATACCTTGCTCTGGAAAAGAGCGAATCAGCTTCCGAAGCTCTTGAATGCCAATTGGATCGAGACCATTTGTCGGCTCATCAAGAATTAAAAGCTTTGGATAGTTTAATAGCGCAATAGCTATTCCTAGGCGCTGTTTCATCCCTAATGAAAACTGTCCAGCTCGTTTCTTTCCTGTATTAGTTAAGTCAACAATTCTTAATACTTCATCAATACGTGACTGTGGCAATCCGAGAGCAATCGTTCGAACCTTGAGATTTTCTCTTGCCGTTAAATTTTCATAAAGCGGTGGTGTTTCAATTAATACACCCATGTCTTTTAAATCATTACGATTCCATTCACGTCCATTAAAAAGTATCTTTCCTGCATTCGGACGCAGCATACCTGTTATCATTTTTAACGTTGTTGATTTCCCAGCACCGTTAGGACCTAGTAAACCGTAAACAGTATTGCGAGGTATCGTTAACGACAAGTCCTCTACAATTTTTTGCCCCTTAAAGCTTTTACTAAGATTTTCTGTTTGTAAAATAATATCTTCCATCTGATAATCATCTCCCTTTCGATGATTATAGTGTAGAAAATGATTATAAGGATTTTATAAGGATAGCGAAATTTTTTTTGTGGATGGTCACTATGAAAGTCAATTTGGTCTGCAAAACGAGGGGTTGATTTCCGTTCCGACTGAGCGCTTTCCTGGGGGCGTCCGATGAGCCGCTTCGCTTCGCTGCAGGGTCTCGGGCCAACACGATGTTGGTCACGAAGGCGTTATCACAGGATGTGATGGTTTTAGCCTTCGTTCCTCTATTGCTGATCCCCGAGGAGTCGCTCAGTCTCCACTCCAATCAACCACTTCACGGAGTATGTATTTACTCATTACGAAACTTCAGCAAGATTTTTAATGTGCGAAAGCGAAGCGGCAGCAGCAATGTTTTAACATCTTAATTTCATTAACATAATAGTCTTTTAAAAACACGAAAAGCATTTGGAAGTATTCCAAATGCTTTTTTCATGCAATATAAAATTTGATTTACATAAATTCTTTCACTAATTTATTAAAATCATTTTCGCTCATATTAATATCAATATCCGTTAATGGTAGCTCTGAGTAGCCTTGTACTTTTTCTTGATAGGAAGCTGTTTCAGTATCTTGATAAATAATACCTGTTACTAAACCTTCATGCTCCATCACTGTACGCATTGCCATAGCACGGTCAGAATTGTCGTAGCCTTCGATATCAGCAAGCTTCGTTAAGTTTTCTTTGAACCAATCATACGTATTCACTTTGTTATACGTAACACAAGGTGAGAATACGTTGATGAATGAGAAGCCTTTATGATTAATGCCCGCTTCAATTAAAGCTGTTAACTCTTTAATATCTGTTGAGAAGCCTTGTGCCACAAATGTAGCTCCACTAGTTAAAGCAACTTCTAACGGTTTTAATGAAGGTTCAATCGCACCACCTGGCGTAGATTTTGTAATAAATCCTGCAGCAGAACGTGGAGATGTTTGCCCTTTTGTTAAACCATAAATTTGGTTATCCATAACAACGTACGTGATGTCAATATTACGACGGATGGAATGGATTGTATGACCCATACCAATCGCAAAGCCATCCCCGTCACCGCCAGAAGCAATAACGTTTAAATCACGGTTAGCCATTTTCAAACCTTGCGCAATTGGTAATGCACGGCCATGAATACCGTGGAAACCGTAAGAATTAATGTACCCTGAAATACGACCAGAACAGCCGATCCCAGAGATGACAGCTAATTCGTTTGGTTCAATACCAACATTAGCCGCGGCGCGCTGAATCGCTGCTTGTACAGAGAAGTCACCACAGCCTGGGCACCAGTTTGGTTTCACTGTATTACGAAAATCCTTAAATGTTGCCATTAGCGAGTCAACTCCTTCACACGATTTTCTAATTCACCTGGCAAGAATGGTGTACCATTATATTTTGTGATCGTCTCGATTTTATCGTGACCACCGATATTCATCTTCATAATATTTGCTAACTGACCTGTGTAGTTATTTTCTACAACGATTACTTTTTTCGCTTTTGCTACAAGTGGTGCCACTTCAGCAGATGGGAATGGGTGAATTAAACGAATATGTGCATGATTCACCTTCATACCTTGAGCATTTAATCGTTCTTGTACTTCTTCAATAGCTCCACGTGTTGAGTTAAAGCCGACTAATAAAATATCCGCTTCTTCGTGTGGCGTATTTGAAAATACTGGATTATCAAATTTCAATGCCGCTAGCTTGCGGAAACGTTTATCCATTTGTACTTGACGGTTACCAGATGCTTCAGATGGCTTACCTGTTTCATCGTGCTCAACCCCTGTTACATGGTGAATACCGTTTAATGCACCCGGTAGCACACGCGGTGAAATACCGTCTTCCGTATTCTCATAACGTTTGAAGTATGCTTTATCAGCCGCTGCTTCAATATCATCAGTAACAATTTTACCGCGGCGAATTTCTATTTTATTGTAATCGAATGGCTCGACAGATTGTTTCCCTAAAGATAATTGCAAGTCAGTCATTAAAATAACTGGTAATTGTAATTCCTCCGCAATGTTAAACGCTTGGATTGTGTCAAAGAATGCTTCCTCCATTGTAGAAGGTGCAATCACTACTTTAGGAATTTCACCATGCGTACCATATAACATCGCCATTAAATCTGATTGCTCTTGTTTTGTTGGTAACCCTGTTGACGGACCACCACGTTGTGTGTCAACAACTACTAGTGGCTGCTCTGTCATACCTGAAAGACCAATTGCTTCCATCATTAATGAAAGACCAGGACCAGCTGAAGCTGTAAAGGCACGAACCCCACCAAAGTTTGCCCCAATTGCCATTGTCGCTGCAGCAATTTCGTCTTCTGTTTGAATAACCGTACCACCGAAATTCGGTAATTTTTTTATAAGGTATTCCATAATCTCAGAAGCCGGTGTAATTGGGTAAGCTGCCATTAAGCGTGTCCCAGCTGCAAGTGCACCAAGTGCTATTGCATCGTTCCCAATCATGAACATACGGCGTTTACCATCTGCTGGTACTAAAGCCCATTCACCTACACGATCGCCTAAAAGCTCATTCATTAATTCACGGCCGCGTGTAATGGCTTCCATGTTTTTCTGAACAACTTCTTCACCTTTTTTACCAAAAATATCGTCTACAACATTTTGGAACACTTCGTCCTCTAAATTTAGCAATGAAGCTGTTGCCCCGATTGCCACCATATTTTTCATCAACGAAGTGCCAAGCTCTGCAGCCACTTCTGTAAAAGGTACCGCAAATAATGGTGCTTTTGAATCTTCTGGCTTCACTGGATCAAATTTTGAATCCGCTAAAATAATGCCACTTTCTGTTAACTCTTTATAATTGACATCGATTGTTTCTTGATCGAACGCTACTAAAATATCTAAATCATCCGCAATTGAACGTACTTCTGTTGGACGAACTGTAATTTTATTATTGGTATGGCCACCTTTAATTCGAGAAGAGAAATGACGATAACCGTATAGGAAGTATCCTAAACGATTCATTGCCGTTGAGAAGATTTCCCCTGTACTTTCAATCCCTTCACCCTGTTGCCCACCGACTTTCCATGAAAGCTGATGTAACATGTCAACAACTCCTTAGATCCAATGTATATACTATTATTTTTCCTTCATAAGTTTAACACGAAGAAACGGTCTGCACTATTGTTATTACGCGATTTCAGCGAAATTCAGACCTTTGACTGAAAACGTCGTTCATAAAGTTGTAATTATCAAATCACTTAAGTTTAAAAAATTAACTTGTTGATTTCAAGTGACATTTAACATGTTAGTATGTAGAGCATGAGGGATTCTCTTCCTGATATCCTTATTGTCTATATAAACGCAAAAATGCCTTGCAGCTTATTATGTGCAAGGCATTTTACTTCATAACTTTTTTATCGAGTACGTTTTTCTACAAGAAGCTTTAAAGCTGTACGTTCCTCACCAGCAATTAAAATATCGGCAAACGCCGGTGCGCAAATTAAATCTGTGCCACTTGGCGCTACAAATCCGCGTGCAATGGCCACTGCTTTCACGGCTTGGTTAAGTGCACCTGCCCCAACTGCCTGCATTTCTGCTTGCCCTTTTTCTCTGATTACCGCGACTAATGCACCTGCAACTGAATTTGGATTAGAGCGTGACGATACTTTTAATGAATCCACAATTATTCCTCCCCGTTTCGCGAATAGTGTTTACGCTCAACAACTCATGTCCCCCTTTTGGACCCTAAGTTATTGTCGATAGGTCATTTTATGCTCGGCGAGAAGGAAATAGACTACTTTCATTTCTTATATATTGAAATAAACTAAAAAGACTGAAAATTTATACTAGAAAATTACTTTGTCAATGAAATAAAGGTGCCCTTTTAAATAACTTGGGCTCCTTTGCAAAACGAGGGGATGATTTCCGTTCCAGGCTACTCGCTTTGTTGCTGTCGCTACGCTTTCGCACAGATAAAACATTTGCCGCTGACGCTTCGCTTTCGCGCAGAGCAGAGCTTCCTGTGGGCGAGCGTCGAGCCGCTTCCTCCGCTAATGGAACGAAGGCTAAATGCGTCACGTCCTGTGACAATGCCTTCGTGACCAACATCATGTTGGCCTCAGGGTCTCGCCTGTCTCGCTATCCCACGGGAGTCGGGTAGCCTTCCACTACAATCAACAATAGTGTAGAACTTTTATAAAATTTAAGTATTTCAAAAGTGAACCTAAATGGTTACTCTCTTCAGAATAGAAACTTATAACAGTTAAGACGATTAAATACAAGCAAAGTGAAGAGGTTGATTGGAGTGGAGACTGGGCGACTCCTCGGGGATTAGCGTCACAGGTGAGACCCTAGAGCGAGCAAAGCGAGTGAAGCGGCCCATCGGACGCGCCCAGTCGGAGCGGAAATCAACCCCTCGTTTTGCCGAAGCGTCATATTTTATTATGATGCTTTAATTTCATTGAATTAACAAATTTTCAAAACAAAAAACTATTGTGCATTTTTTTATACACAATAGTTTCTCTTCTTATGCTTGGAACGGGTAATCTTCGTTTATATAAACTCGCTCACAATGACGAGCTTTTCCTGTTTTATCATCAATGTCTACAAAGAAACCACTTAACACATCGCGTCCTTTTTTAGGCACTTCAAAACGAGATGGCATATTTGTTTGGAATTTATAAATGACACTTTCCTTTGTCATCCCTAAAATTTCATCGTATGGACCTGTCATACCAACGTCCGTAATATAGGCTGTTCCATTTGGGTAAATACGTGCATCAGCTGTTTGCACATGTGTATGTGTACCAACGACTGCCGAGGCCTTTCCATCTAAGTGCCATCCAAGGGCAATTTTTTCACTTGTCGCTTCTGCATGAAAATCCACGAATACAAGCGGTGACGTTTTATGTGCTTCTTCGATTAATTGCTCTGCCATCGCAAACGGATCCTCATGAGGAGGTAAAAATACTCGTCCATGTAAATTAATAACGGATAGCGTTACACCGTTTTTAGAAATTTGCACCATACCTTTACCTGGGGCATCACTTGAAAAGTTTGCAGGGCGTATTAAATAATCTGCATCATCTATAAAATCAAAAATATCTTTATTATCCCAAGTATGATTACCCATCGTAATAACATCTACACCCATTTGCAATAGGTCATTATAAATATTACGTGTAATTCCACGTCCTGCTGCTGCATTTTCACCATTGGCAATAACAACATCTGTGTTATATTTTTTCTTTAAGCGTGGTAAATATTTTTCCACTGCATCTCGGCCGATTGAACCTACAATATCACCTATAAATAAAACTTTCATTTTTCAAGACCACACTTTCTTTAATTAGCATCTTTTAGTTTACCACCTAATCCTAGTAAATCGCAAAATAAAACGCAAGCCTCTTTGAGTTTGCGTTTTGTACAGGCTTATTTCATTGTGATTGTAACGATGCAAGGACATAATATTTTTATAATTTACGATTATGATCAAAGCTAATATTTTAATGAAGAGCCGTTTTTTATTTGATTAATCGCCTTCAAAACGATTACAACATCTTCTCATATACTATTTTGGGGTGATTTTAGATGAAGAGGTTGAGGTCATCTCCTACATATTTTGATATTCCCCATTAATAATTTGCTCCCACCATTCTTTGTTTTCCATGTACCATTGAATCGTTTGAGCAATTCCAGTTTCAAAAGTATATATCGGTTGCCAACCTAATTGTTCTAATTTTGTTGCATTAATTGCATATCGCTTATCATGTCCTAAACGGTCTGCTACAAACTCTATTAATGCTTCTGATTTTCCTAATGTACGAATTATAGTTTTAACTACTTCTAAATTCGTACGTTCATTATGCCCACCAACATTATATACTTCTCCATTTACACCTTCATGTAAAACTAAATCAATGGCAGCACAATGATCAAACACGTGTAACCAATCACGAATGTTTTGACCATCACCATATATAGGAACCTTTTCTTCATTTAATATACGCGTAATCGTTAAAGGAATTAATTTTTCTGGGAAGTGATAAGGCCCATAATTGTTAGAACATCGTGTAATATTAATAGGCACTCCATAAGTATGGTGATACGCTTGTACTAAAAAATCAGAGGAAGCTTTACTTGCACTATATGGACTTTTTGGTTGTAACGGTGTTTCTTCAGTAAAAAAAGTTGTTGGATCAAAATCCAATTCACCGTATACTTCATCTGTAGAGACATGAACAAATTTACTAATTCCTACTTGTCGTGCAGCATTCAATAACACCTGTGTTCCTTGTACATTCGTAGAGACAAATATCGCAGGATTTGTAATGGAACGATCTACATGACTTTCAGCTGCAAAATGCACAACATAATCAAACTTTTCTTTCTCAAATAAAGAAATAATTACATCATAATCTACAATATCTGCTTTAACAAAATGATAATTCCCCATTTTTTCTATATCACGGTGTTTCGTTAAATCACCTGCATATGTTAATACATCTACATTATAAATTGCATACTCAGGGTACTTTTTAACCATGTATTGAACAAAGTTTCCACCAATAAACCCTGCTCCACCAGTAACCAAAATTTTTTTCTTTGCCATCTGTCTCACCTCTATTAAACGTATTCGACTGAAATAAAAAAACTCTACATTGTCACATGAGAGTTGTTTAAAGAATGAGAAACTTCAACCAAATATTTACCATACTCTGTCTTCAGTAGAGGTTGCGCAAGATCTAATAACTGTTTCTTTGATATATATCCTCTTCTGAATGCTATTTCTTCAATGCAAGCAATATATAGCCCTTGCCTTTTTTGTATAGCCTCTACAAAGTTTGACGCCTCAAGTAATGACTCATGAGTACCTGTATCTAACCACGCCAAGCCTCTACCTGTAAGCTCTACTTTTAGTTCACCTCTTTGCAGATATACATCTATAATGGATGTAATTTCTACTTCACCTCGTGCTGAAGGCTTTACGCTTTTTGCGATATCTACTACTTTATTATCAAAAAAATACAACCCTGGGACTGCGTAGGAGGATTTAGGGAATTCCGGTTTTTCTTCTATTGATATAGCATTCATGTGCTCATCTACCTCTACTACACCGTAGGCCCTTGGATCATTCACATAACATCCAAAAATAATGCCTCCGGTCGATAAAGACGCTGCTTCGATTAAGCGATTACTCAAATTAGAACCATAAAATATGTTATCGCCTAGAACTAATGCAACTGATGAATCACCTATAAACCCTTCTCCAATTATAAAAGCCTCCGCAAGACCATTAGGATTTTCTTGTACAGCGTATTCAAAGTTCATCCCTAACTTACAGCCATCTCCTAAAAGTTCTTTGAATCCTCCGATATCTCTAGAAGTAGAAATTATCAGTATTTCTTTTATGCCCGCAAGCATTAATACGGATAGCGGATAATAAATCATCGGTTTATCATAAATAGGTAACATTTGTTTAGAAACAGATTTCGTCAGGGGATAAAGTCGAGTACCTGAACCTCCAGCTAAAATAATACCTTTCATCTGATATTCACCTCTTCATCTAGGTCTTTAATAATCCAACGAATTCGTCCGACATCTTCTAGACTTACATAGGTTGGGGTAGCTAAGATCTTTTTCAATGCTTTATTTATCCAATCAATTCCTGACTTTCTAGCATATTTTTAATGATGTTTATATCGTTAAACATCATTACATCAATGATTGAAAGACCTGGCATAAAATTATTTCTAAATTGCTTGTAAGGAGTTAGTATTGGATGAATGAATTTAATGTCCAAGTCATTATCTTTATATTTTTGTCGATTATAAAATTCTTTACCACCAATGGCATTTATATATTCGGTAGCATTCAATGCTTTACCTACCTCAATGCCCCATTCATCGGCTGCGTCGGCACTGTCAATATGGGGGAATCTTTGCGATAAAATGGTTATATTTGTATCTATATTCAATAGTGTGCATGTTTTCTTTAGAAGAAATGTATTAAATTCACTTAAATTACTGTTACAATTTAGTAAACATGAATTCAAGAAATCTAAAACATTATTATAGTACGGAGCATTTTTATAATATAATAATTGGTGAAAAATTTTCTCTTGCCAATTCGTATTATTATTTATGATGATATCTTTAATTTTAGTTTCTCTAGGGGCTTTACTTACAGGGACAGTCACAAAAGAACTTTCTTTATGGTCATTTAATATTCTATTTCTATTCATCCAGCTTCTTCTAACATATTGAGCATTATCAAAAACAACAAATTCATCTACTGAATTGATGAGTTGGTAATAACCTAAATACGGAAAAAAATAAGGTTGCATGAGCGCTACTTTCATTCTTAACATTCCTTCCAAGGATTTAATGAAAACTAGTAGCTTTAGCTTTTATAATTCCGCAGACTCTATCAATTTCTTCTAGCTTTAAATCTGCGTAAAGCGGAAGCGTTAAGACTCTTTCTGCTATATATTTGGCAACAGGTGTCTCTTCAGGAGAAAACCTTTCTTGATAGCATTCCAAACTATTTGTTAAAGGATAAAAATACTTTCGAGAGAAAATATTTTCATTCTTTAATGCGGCATGAACTTCATCTCGGGTAAGTTGAAACCCATCAAATACAACAGGAAAGTATGCATAATTACTTTTCACACCAATCTGAGCCTGAGATAGTTTAATCCCTTTAATATCACGCAGGTTTTCCAAATATCGCTCAAATACTGCCTTCCTTTTAGCAATCTCCTGATCTACATTTCGGAGGTTACATAGGCCCATGGCCGCCTGAAATTCATTCATCTTAGCATTCCCACCAACATAATCTACGGTTTCTTGTCCAGTAATACCGAAGTTTTTATAAGCATTTAATACATTTTCTAAACTAGAATCCTTGAAAGTTAACGCTCCACCTTCAATTGTATTGAAAACTTTTGTAGCATGGAAACTGAACATAGAAGCATCGCCGAAGTTTGCTACCCCTTCACCATCGAAAGAAACCCCGAAAGCATGGGCGGCATCATATATAACCTTAAGATTATATTTTTTTGCTATTCTATCAATTTCATGTACATTACAAATATTTCCGTAAACATGAACCGGTATAATAGCCGATGTTTTATCTGTTATCAAACTCTCTAGCATGTCCGTTTGTATCGTGTAATCATAGGGATTTATATCACAGAAAATCGGTTTCAACCCATTTCTTACAATTGCATGTGTTGTAGACGCAAAAGTAAAGGGAGTAGTAATCACTTCCCCTGTTAATTGAAAAGCTTTGATGGCGTTCTCTAAAGCTAAATGTCCATTTGTAAATAATGTTATATTCGGAGTTTGTAAATACCGTTTCAACTCAAATTCTAATTGTTGATGTTTGACCCCCATATTCGTTAACCAATGACTATCCCATAACTCTCTAATCATTTCTGTATATTCTTCAAAACTAGGCATTGATGTTTGTGTTACGTGAATTGGTTTCATAGGCTCATCCTTCTTAAATTTAGATATTTTTCATTAACTATTCAACGATGACCTTCACCCAGTTTGTTATATTATCCATTTTCTCTAACATTTCTGTCATCGATGAAAATTTTAAGACCATTGTCCCCACTTTCTCGTTTGAACCTGTATAAGCAGAAACAGATTCATCTATATTTGTAGTGACTTCATATTCAACAACATTTTTTCTTAAAAATTCATCATCAATTTCAACCCCTTTAAAAATCCCACTTTTCTGACTATTAATTAAATAAGAGGACCAATATCCTTTTGGTTCGATCATCGTTAAATCACTACAGTCTTCACCTAATGCAGCTTTAATCGAGAATTCAATCATATCTACACCAGTTGCATATTTTGTGACATCAGGAATCAAATGACCACCATTTCGGGCACCCATGTCTAAAAAATAAACATTTTCCAAGTCGTCAACTTGTATGTCAAAATTATAGGCTCCAGTTTTCATTTGAAGTTTCTTTAATAATCGTTGTATTTCCTCATGAATCTTTTGTTGTATATGCACCGGCATATTGCATGGCCAACTCGGACCTATTGGCACAAATGGATTTACAGGATTTAATGATTCAGATACAAAATGACCATTGGCAAAACAGCTAAATACCAGTTTGCCATTTACAGAAAAGACATCTCCTTCAACCTGATAACCAATATGTTCAATATATTCTTCCATAATAAAACGTTTGTCTTTTGAAAATTTTAGTGCATTTTCAATGGCCTCTTGAAGAAGGTCTATTGTACTTATTTTCGAAACCCCCCTACTGGCAGATGAGTCTACTGGTTTTATCATCACAGGCATTGTAAAATGATGAAAATCTGTTTTCGCCTGTTCAAGTGTATGATAGCCTTGTGCCCTGGGAACTTTAAAATTATTCGCTTGTAGAAATGCCCTGAATTGATCTTTATGAGAAACGATTTCTACAGAATCATATGGATTTGACATCAATCCTAACTTCTCTGCAACATAGGCGACTGTCGGTGCCGCTGCATCTGCCGCAAAACAAATGATCCCATCAACTTTTAATGATTTTGCTAAAGCTAAGACGGCTTCTTTATCGGAATAATCGATATTGTAATACGCATGCGCATACTGGTGTCCTGGGTTATGTTCTGAATAGTCACACGCAATTACAAAACACCCCATTTCTTTTGCTTTTTTTATAGCTGGAATTTGAGAGTAATCTCCACCGAGCACTAATAGTTTTTTCATCTTGTTCCCCCCTCTTTAATTACTGTCTGATTTTCCCTCCCATAACTTCGAGTACTGCTAGATGTTTAGCCTTGGCTAGTACTTATCAAAGTTTCTTCAACAATGACATTGACCCATTTCGGCATATTATCCATCTTATCTAACATTTCGCCCTTTGAAGAAAATTCCATTATCATTGTCCCTAGCTTATTGTTAGATCCTGTAAAAGCATGGATAGCTTCACCTGGATTTACTAGTATTTCATATTCAACTATATTATTTTTCATAATTTCATCATCAATCACAACTTCTTTAAATATTCCGCTTTTATGACTATTTACTACATAACAAGACCAATACCCCTCGGGGTCGATCATCGATAAATCACTACAATTTCCACCTAATGCTGCATTAATTGTATATTCAATCATGTCAATGCCCGTTGCATATTTTATTACTTGAGGAATCCAATCACCACCATTACGAGCGGCTATTTCTATAAGATATACATTTTCTTTATCATCAACCAAAATATCAAAATTGTAAGCACCTGTTTTCATATTTAGCAAGTTCAATACCCTTTGAATTTCATCATGTATTTTATTTTGTATATGTTCAGGCATATTGCATTGCCAACTAGAACCTATTGGGACAAATGGATTTATAGGGTTTGAATGGAAATGCTCATTTGAGAAACTTCGAAAAACTAGTCTACCATTTACAGAAAATCCATCTCCTCCAACTTGGTATCCATTTTTTTTAATATACTCTTCTACAATAAAACGTTTGGCTCTTGAAAAGCTTAAAGCATACTCCGCTTTTTCTTGAAGAAGTTCTATTGTGTCTATTTTCGATACGCCTCTACTTCCTGAGGAATCCACCGGCTTCACCATTACTGGCATTTTATATTGATGAAAGTCTGCTTTCGCTTCTTCCAGTGAGTCATATCCTTTAGCTTTTGGTACATTAAAATTATTTTCTTTTAGAAATTCTTTAAACATATCCTTATTAGACAGAATTTCCACAGATTTAAATGGATGTGACGATAACCCCAACTTTTCAGCAACAAAGGCTGCTGTAGGTGCTCCAGCTTCCGACTCATAGCTAACTATGCCATCAATTTTTAGTGATTTTGCTAAGGATAAAACAGCTTCTTTATCAGTAATACTGACATTGTGATACTCGTGAGCATATTTACGTCCTGGATTTCCTATTAAATAATCACAAATTATTACATAGTGGCCCATTTCTTTAGCCGCTTTAATTGCTGGAACTTGAGAGTGAGCCCCCCCAAGCATTAATAGTTTCTTCACTTTATTACACCTCATTATTTTCTATTAATTTTGTGTTCTTTTTACTTCCTAACATATCTTTCAAAGTCAATACTAGATAAGTAAAACATTCTAATTTAAATAGTTTTGCTAATACAACATAAAAAACTATTCCCACAAATATTTGAATAATGATTGTTAATACAGCTGTCATAGCGTACAGTTTTATAGAGAAAACTACCAATCCCATTACTAAAGATAGAAGTAAAGATGGCATTATATCCTTCCACTGCTCTTGAATACTATAATTAAGCAATATCAGGTTTGGGTAAGCATTAATAAAAGTGGATAAGAATCCAGTAATTACTACACCTAAAGCCATTACATGAACACCAAACGGTATTGTGATTCCTAAGATTGCAAGCCCTAGTATTTTTTTTACTATTTCCAACTTCAAAAAAATGTCACTACGACCTAAAGCATTAATAGCTTGCAAGTTTACTGTATGAATCGGCCATAGTGCATAAGCAGCACAAAATATTTGTAAATAAGGTACAGTAGGTAACCATTTATCTGTCAATAAAAGCTTAACTAATGGCTCAGCAATCACTGCGAGACCAACCATCATCGGAAAGATAATAAATGAACTTGTAACGATTGATCTCCTTACCATTTCTTTTACTCTTGATCTATTCTCTTGTTGAGATGCTAAAGCCGGAAACATTACTGATTGCATTGAGCCATTTATGTTACTTACAAGTAAATTAGGGAATTGTTCTCCTCTACTGTAAAAACCTACTATTGATGGGCTGAACATTTTACCAATTAAGAGACTTCTTATATTGGTATCCATTGTATCTATCAACGAAGATACCATCAGCTTCCATCCGAATGAAAATAAACTTCTTGCTCTTACAATTGAAAAAATTAATTTCGGCCTCCATTTTACTGTGAACCATAAAATTGCCGTAACTAAAAACTGATTTGTTAATTGTTGTCCAACCAAGGCCCACACACCATAATTAGCGTATGCCATTACTATACCGATAATACCTGATACTACCACTGAACCTAGGCTGCTAAAAAATAATTTTTTAAACTGCATATTTCGCGCAATAACGGCATTCTGGATTGAATTAATAGATCCAAAAAACAAAGTTAGGGATAAAATTCTTAGAACAAGTGTTAGCTGTAGTTGATCAAAAAATGTAGCTATCAAAGGGGCCATAAAAAAAAGAATGACATACAGCACTGTAGCTACTACTAGATTTAAGAAAAAAATCGTGGAAAAATCGACTTCATCCGCATCTTTTTTCTGAATTAACGCTGTATTAAATCCACTTTGAACAAATACTCCAGCTAGTGTGATAAAGACTGCTACTAGTACGATTAAACCAAAATCTTCTGGAAGAAGAAGACGAGCCAATAAGATCATTACTACAAATTGAATACCTTGTGTCCCGCCACGTTCCATGAGTTTCCAGAAGAGTGAAGAAAGGATATTAGATTTTGTTACCCCGCTCACCCTACCAGCTTCTTTCTTGTTAATCTAAGAAACTTTGAGATACTTGGCCAATACTGATCCATAAAAATAATAGTCTTTCTTTTAAACGCTAATTTTGAATATATATTTCTTAATTCCCCTTGTTTTGCTTCCTTGAACTTCCTTAATGCTAATAATAGAAATAACTGATCTCTATTTTTTTTCTTAGTAATAGCATCTTCATATTGACAGTTTGTATATTGATTTATTTCATCAAGCATCTGTGCAATCTTATGCGTGTGAATAATCTTGTCTTCATTATTGGAAAGTTCTCTCATTGTCCATGACTCTGTATCTCCTACTCTATACGCAGACATAAATTCATCGATATAAAATACTGTACCTAATAGTGATAAATTTATTACTAAAGGATAATCTCCAACAGGAGATATCTCAAAAAAACTTGGTCTTTTTTTATCCAATTCTGCTCGATAAAACATCGAATTAGTAAGAAAAAGACCTCCTCCGCCTTCAATCACTTCTGCAACCGTAAAAACTTTATTTCCTTTATTAGGACGATTATGGGATATTAGTTTTTTTTCTGATGCGGTCACTACATTACCGCCATGTACGCATAAGCTACATTCAGGATGCATTTCCATATAATCTACCTGTTTTTGCAATTTATATGGATCGGTCCAATAATCATCGCCCTCACATACTGCTATATATTTTCCCAATGGCCTTTCAATATTAAAAGTATCTACTGAAACTCCCTTTGAATACTGATTTTCTACTTGATAGATTGGTTTTATCAAATCTGGATATCGCTTCTCATATTCTCTAATTATGTCTGCTGTCCTATCTGTTGAGGCATCGTCATGTATTAATATTTCAAACTTAAAATTTGTAATTTGCATTAAAAAGCTATCAATCGCTTCCGCGATATATTTTTCATGATTATAAGTTATACAGTCAATGCTCACCAAAATATTATCTATTCTCGACACTCCCTCTATAAATGTTGTTGTATCAACATTTGACCCTTTTTTGTAGCTCAAGCCGCTCTATTTGAAGTTTGTTGAACACAAATAGATGATAGATAGAATATTATTTATGTGGTTTATGACTATTTAGCAACATAATAGCCAATATTAGAGCATTCCAAAAAAACCTCTTATTAATAGCATCAATAAAAAAGGAAGGCCCAAGTCCAGTAACTAATAAAATAATGCCCAGGGGCATTCTAAATTTTATTGACCTAATACATATGCTAAATAATGCAAGTAAGAATAATGAAAATCCTACAATTCCAACGTCACATAACATTGTAAGATATGTGTTGTGTAATCCAGATTCATATCCTCCCCATCCCCATCCAAAAAACGGTTTTTTTTCAATCAATGTAGCAGCAGTTGTCCATAAATCTTCTCGACCGGAACCACCTTTATATGAATCAAAACTAAAAAGTCTATCAAAGATAGAAACTGGTAAAAATTGTTTTAACACAATAAATAAAGAAACAATTATCATGACAATTAATATTATTTTTTTCATTATATCTACAAAGTATAATTTCCTTTTATTCGTTACAAAAACAATTAATACAATTACTACCACCAAAGATACAAATCCACCTCTTGAGGCAGTTAAACTTAAAGCAAATCCGTTCATTACAATAAAAATACAATTTCTAAATATATGTTCTTTTTCAAAGATAATATAATACAACGCAATAGATATACCCACTAAAAAAAAGGCAGCCATATTATTCGGATCATTTTGAGTACCAAATAAAGTCAAGACTTGCCTTGATTCGAATGCAAAAAGATATGCTTCAGAAAAAAATAAACTCAGAAAACCCATTGAAACACTTGCATATAATGATATATCTATAATTTTTTTAACAAAAGAATACTCAAATTTCACAATAGTCATTACTAGAAAAAAACCGACCATACCCACTTGTGATAACAATTGAGTAGATACGTTACTTGAGCCTATAGAATTATAAGAGCCCCATAAAATTGAAGCAAATTTAAAAATTAACCAGGATATTATTAGTAAATGATACTTTTCTAGCTTGATTTTTGAATACGAAGAAAAATATATTACAATTATAAAGAGTAAATAATATTTTGTATAAGAACCTATTAATTGATTTATATAAGCTTCGTAAAAAGAAATAACTATATATATATATATTAAAAATCTTAATATCTTATCAACTCTAACTACATCTTCAACATTTTCAATATAACCTTCATTTGTCAAATATTTCATAGTATCACCTTTTAATGGCTCAGCACCATAACTTGGGGTTGATTTTCGTTCCGTTGGTCGCTTTCCAGTGGCTTCACAGCCGGAACGAAGAGTAACAAGCATTCTAAAATCAATACGTACTTTACTTAAATGTCATCCCCGACTTTTGATGATGAACCCTTTTAATACATCTTTTTTATAATGCATCAATTAATTGTTTCCATTGAACGATAATTTCCGAAAGTTTGAAATCTCCACACTTAACCTTACTATTTTCTGACATTTCTCTTCTTTTTTCGGAATTGTTTATTAGATAATTTGTAGAAGATATCATCTGATCAGTATCAAAAGGCTTAATTAAATAACCATTTATACAATGCTCTATTATTTCATTAGGTCCCGTTAATACATCAAAACTAATTAAAGGTAAGCCTTGTGCAATACCTTCCAATAAAGTCATGGGGAATCCTTCGTAACGTGAGGTCATAATTAATAGACTATATTCATTATACAAACTATATAAATTGTTCACTTGTCCCTTTAGAGTAATCCGCTTTTCTAAGCCGTATTCTTTTATTTTATTTTCTAGCTCATCTTTTAATGCACCTTCACCATAAATGTCCCATGTCCAATCGGGATTCTCTACCAAAACTTCCTTAGCTATATCAATCAGCATTCCAAAATTTTTGGGATATGACAATCTACCAACACTTAACAACTTCTTTGAATTTATATTGTATTGATGTGCATAATTGAAAATTTCTTCATCAATAGGATTGTAAATTTGTTTGACATTTTTTATATGATACTTGTCTATATAATTCTGTTTATCATGTTTTGTCAGAGTGACAACTAGGTCTGAATTTTTCGCACCTACCCATCTGCAAAATGATTGAAATGAATGATCTTTTGAATTTTGAGCATTAGAATGCTCCCAACAAATGCATTTTGTTTTAAGCCCTTTACAGCTCAATACTACAATTGGAAAATAAAGTGCACCACAAGCTATTACAACATCAATATTATTTTTTTTGAAATATTTTCTTAATTTTAATATTCCGCCTCTTAAAATTCCTTTAGCCATATTAAGTGGATCTTCAAATAAGAAATTTTGTTGTACTTTCTTATCTAAATTGTATAAGTTATCTCTGCCATTGTTAAAGTAGCTTAATGAATAGACCCTATACTTATCATCATTACAAAGTGTATTAGCTAAAATAGATGTGACACGTCCTATTCCACCGTTACTAGTAAATCCACCTAATAAAAAGCAGATATTCATAATTAGAAGCTCCTTTTTTGAAACTTTTCATATTCATTTAATAATATATCGTTATATTGTTTGGTTAACTCTTCATAATCGTAATTGTCTTTTACAAACTTATATGCGTTATTTGAGATAACTTTGTACTCTTCATCAGATAATTTAATGAATTTTAAAACGTTATCTCTAAAATCCTCCATATCATCTGTTTTAAAAGTAAATCCATTATTATGACTAAGCCTATCAATATTTACGTTATTGTTTTCTGCTATAACTGGTAATCCACATGATTGTGCATCATAAAAACTTAAGCTGCATTGCTTTGGAAATAAACATAAATCAGCCATTTGATAAAATTTTGGCAAATCCGTATACTTTTGAGTAGGGAAGCGAATAACTCTATTATCAGATTTCCTGAATAATTCCTCCACCTCATTTCCATACTCCCCAGAGGCATTTCCAACTACAACAAGTATTATATTTTTTTCAGTATCAAATTTTTTGTAAAAGGCGTTTGCTAGCAGTTTTCCACCTTTATCTTCAGTCAACTTCCCAGTATATAAAACGACGAAGTCTTCCATGTTTATATTGTATTTATCTCTAAATGTTTTTTTTTCTTGAATATTAGGGTAAAAGAGAGATCTATCAGAACCAAAAGAAATAAAAGGAGTTTGTTTTTCGGGTATTCCTAGGTGCTTATTAACATAATTGTCATTTTGCGTTCTTATAACTGTTAAATTATTTTTTTTAATAATTGGGGTAATAAAACTTTTGAAATATAGTCTAAACAACTTACTTAACGGGTTTTTAGATGCCATCTCTAACATGTGATTGTCAAAAACAATTGGAGTATTAAAGTATTTATAATGTTGTGTAATTCTTATTGCAGATAATGTGTCATTCGTATGACACATTATTACATCGGGCTCTAATTCTTTTATTATTTTTAAATATCCTTTTTTATAAATTACACGCCCACTCATTACAGTGTGAATTGGTAAACGGATTATTTTTACTCCATACATATTCATATATTTCATGTCTTCCTGCTCTATATTTACACTGCCTCCGAATTTGGAGAATGTTGGATGTTTTTCAATTTCTTCTGATGTTACAATTATTACTTCATGACCTTGCTTCACCTGGTATTTAGGTAATATGTTTATTTGATATCCAAATGAAGGATGAAACATTTCGTCCCAATGAAGAATTCTCATTCTATCTACCTCATTATTTTTTAATCGTAAATTTATTAACATCATTAAAATTTATTGACTCTTCTTTCAATTGCGAATCACTGTAGTTCCACCATTCAGTATTATTAAGTTTTTCAATTACTTCATTACTAAATCTTTTCCTAATAAACTTTGCAGGATTTCCTGCCCATATTTCATAAGCACCAACGTCTTTAGTGAGTACTGAACCCATACCGATTACAGCACCATCCGCGATAAATACACCACTTTTAATAAGTGAATTATTTCCTATCCAAACATCATTACCGATAATAGTTTCTTTATCTGTTTTGTATTCATGTGAAGAAAAATTTTTTCGCATTATGTTTATTCCTTCATGGAACACGGGGGATGTAGATACCCATTCTATTGGATGACTGGCTCCACCAATAATAGAATTATCAGCTATAGAGCAAAAATTGCCTATTTTAGTATTAACTACTGTGCAAAAATTACCTACATAAGAGTATCTTCCTATCTCAGTATTGACTATATGAGAAGCAGAGCATACCCTTGCTGTTTTATCGATTTTTGAATTTTTCACGGCAGGGATTTGTATTTTTTTAGTAATTTTAGAGAATAAATAATTTAATCTCATATATCACCTTAACCTTTCTCGTGAATACCCCAAACTACCCGATTAACATAATCTGTATACGACAAAATAATTCTAAGCACTTTATCTGACACATTTGGCATACTATAATCTATAACTCTTTTTAAATCGTAATTCTCTTGTGTCTTTAAAATCTCTAATCCTTGTAAAACTCGCTCTTTCTTCAGCCCTACCATCATGACCGCAGCTTCTTCCATCGCTTCCGGTCTTTCATGCGCCTGTCTAATATTCAGTGCTCTAAATCCAAGAATGGAAGATTCCTCGCTTATCGTTCCACTATCACTTAATACGGCCTTTGCTTCTATTTGAAGTTTTACATAGTCATTAAATCCCAAAGGCTTGATTATATTTACTAAAGGATTAAACTCTATCCCCTTCGCAAGAATCATCTGTAAAGTTCTAGGGTGTGTACTGACTATGACAGGTATCTGATACATTTCTGCAATCGCATTTAAGCTATCTACTAAATCTAAAAAATTTGTATCTGAATTAATATTTTCCTCTCGGTGTGCCGATACTACAAAATAATTTACTTCTTTAAGATTTAATCTTGCTACTATATCTGATTTTTCTATATCCGCTTTTCTTGAGTTGAGTACTTCTAACATCGGACTCCCCGTCTTAATAATTCGATCTGCTGGTAGCCCTTCTCTTAACAAATATTCTCTTGCAATGTCACTGTACGTTAAGTTAACATCTGCAATATGATCGACAATTTTTCGATTTGTTTCTTCTGGTACCCTTTGATCGAAGCATCTATTACCCGCTTCCATATGAAATATCGGAATATGCCTTTTCCTTGCTGCAATTGCACATAAACAGCTGTTTGTATCACCTAATACTAAAAGTGCATCTGGTTGAACTTCCTCTAATACCGGATCAATCTTAATAAGAATATTTCCTATTGTTTCAATAGCAGTTCCAGTTGCTGCATTTAAAAAATAATCCGGTGTCTTTAAATTGAACTCTCTAAAAAACACTTCATTTAACTCATAATCATAATTTTGACCAGTATGGACTAATACATGTTCGATAACATTTGATTTTTCTAATTTATTTATGACAGCAGATAGTCTAATAATTTCTGGACGAGTACCTACAACAGTCATTACTTTTAGCTTCTTCACCTTATACCTCCAAATAGATTGTATCTGGTTTTTCAGGATCAAATATTTCATTCACCCACATGATTGTTACCATATCTGTGTCACCTAAATTTTCGATGTTGTGTGTAAATCCCACTGGAATATCAACCACTTCCAATTTATCGCCACTGACAAAGTACTCCGCTACTTCATTGGAATTAATATTTCTAAATCGGATCACACCTTGACCACTTACCACTAAAAATTTTTCATTTTTCGAATGATGCCAATGGTTACCTTTTGTTATACCTGGTTTTGAAATATTTACAGATATTTGACCTCTATCAGGCGTCTTAATAAACTCCGTAAATGACCCTCTTAAATCTACATTCATCTTAAGATCATAGCTAAATTGATTTTCACTAAGGAAACTTAAAAATGTACTGTATAATTTTTTAGTAAACGTGTGGGACATATTAGGAATAGAGCGTTCTTCTCTACTTTTTTTGAAGGAATAAATCAATTCTACAATTTCTCCTAGTGTCGTCTTATGGACAACTGGAATTTGGCAATAGCCTTGGATTGAGTTCTCATTTCCATGCAAGGCTTCCAGCAATTCTTCCACAACATCATCAATGTAAACTAGCTTCATTTCAAGGCTAGGATCACTTACTGTTATAGGTAAATCATGTGCAATATTATGACAAAATGTTGCTACAGCACTGTTGTAATTTGGCCTACTCCATTTACCAAATACGTTGGGCAAACGATAGACTAAAACTTTCGCACCTGTTTTTTTACTGTATTCGAAAAGCAAGTCCTCCCCAGCTTTTTTACTAATGCCATAAGGATTATTTTGTTCTGCTTGAGTAGATGATGCTAGCATAATAGGGCAAGTATTTTGGTATTTCTTTAATGTATCAAGAAGAATTGAGGTAAAGCCATAGTTCACATCCATGAAATCAGACAGATCTTTCGGCCGATTTACTCCAGCAAGATGGAAAATAAAATCCGCCTCTTTACAATATTCATCTAACAAGTCTATGTTTGTTTCTCTGTTAAACTCTAGAACGTCAATATAATTTTGGTTTTTAAGCTTTGCTATGAGATTCTTGCCGATAAACCCCTTTGAACCGGTCACTAGTATTTTCATCATAGACCCAACCTTTCAATTCTTCTTGAATAAAGTCAAGGTTTAATAACCTTTCTTTTATTTGTTGGATATTTAGCATTTCTGTATTGTGAGAATTGTACTCTTCTTGTATGGATAGTTTTTGATTACCCTCCACGAAGTATTTTTCATAATTTAAATCCCTTGTATCAACAGGCACACGATAAAATCTGCCTAAATCTTGTGCAACCATATTTTCCTCTCTAGTAAGCAAAGTTTCATACAGTTTTTCTCCATGACGAGTACCGATAATATCAATGTTATTATCCGCATTGAATATTTCCCTGATGGCATGTGCTAAATCCCAAACAGTTGACGCAGGTGATTTTTGTACCATAATATCTCCTGCATCGGCATGCTCAAATGCAAATAATACTAATTCAACTGCTTCTTCAAGACTCATTAGAAATCTAGTCATTTGTGGATCTGTAATTGTTAGTGCTTGGCCATTTTTAATTTGGTCAATAAATAATGGGATAACAGAGCCGCGTGAAGCCATCACATTTCCATAGCGAGTACCACATATTAATGTTCGTTTTGGATCAACTGTTTTTGCTTTTGCAACAATCACCTTTTCCATCATTGCTTTTGAAATGCCCATTGCATTAATCGGATAAGCGGCTTTATCTGTCGACAAACAAATTACCTTTCTTACACCACTTTCAATGGCCACAGTCAGAACATTATCTGTTCCAATGACATTAGTTTTCACTGCTTCTAATGGAAAGAATTCACAGGATGGAACTTGTTTTAGCGCAGCAGCGTGGAAAATGTAATCTACACCGTGCATAGCATTTTTCAAACTCGATACATCCCTTACATCGCCTATATAAAATTTCAATTTTTCATTTTTGTAAACTTTTCTCATGTCATCTTGTTTTTTCTCATCTCTTGAAAAAATGCGAATTTCTTTTATATCGGTATTTAAAAATCTCTTCATAACTGCATTTCCAAATGAACCCGTACCGCCAGTTATTAATAATATTTTGTCTTTAAACATATTATTGTTCCCCCAGTAATTTATGCATAAGATTTACATATTTCCGAGTACATTTTTCCATCGTGTATTTCTCAAGAAATAACTTCCTACAATTCTCCCCCATATATTCACGCTTTTCCCTATCATCGAGGAGTTCTTTAATAACAATTACTAGTTTGAAGCTATCCTTTGCTTGCATAACATATCCTGCATGATGATCTATTAAATCTTTAGCTATATCAGAATTCGCTCCTATAATAGCGATTACTGGTTTACTAGCCATCATATAACTGTAGGTTTTACTTGGGACAGCTAGGCCAGTCAATCCATCCGATAAACTTACAATGAAACAATCGCTGATACTTAGAGCCTTTTGAAAATCTTGTCCATGTAAAAAATCAAAAACACGTGCGTGATTCAAATTCTCTGTTTCTACTGTCTCTTTTAATTTGCCCATTTTATTTCCATGTCCTGCAAAAAGAAATTGAACGTTCTTATCATCTTTTAATTGACGGATTGCCTCCAAAATCGGATCCAAATCTTGACATATTCCCATATTACCAAAATAAGATACGACCAGATTTTCATCTGTTTTTATGGATTCTAATAGTTTATTTTCATATGCTTTAGTGCCATTAGAGAATGCTTTATCCTCGCACCAATTAGGGATTACTTCAATTTGGTGTTTTTTTAATGCTACTCTATGTTTTAGTAGATAGTCTTTCATTTCATTCGATAAAGCAACAACTGTATTTACATGTTTAAAAATAAATTTATTAACTCTTTTCATCATTTTGCTAATGACACTATCTTCGGAAATAGTGTTTGTAAAGTAAGCTATTTCTGGGTATACATCGTAACTGACAAACACTACTTTTGTGTTAAAAAACTTATTAGCAAGAGCTGCTATTAACGGTAATATTGGTGGATTTGAGTAAACGATTATTGCCTCATACTTTCCCAATTGTCTAAAACGTAAGGCTACAGAAAATGTAAAAGAAAAATAATTAATTAATCGTCCGATGAAATGACTACGTTTAAGTTGGATATATTTTAGTCTACTTATCTCAATATTTTCATAGGTCTCTTGCAGCGGGACATTATTTGTTAAGTTATACTCTTTCGGATACCCAGACAATGCGCTGACAGTAAAGCCAGCCTTACTAAGAGCCACTGCTGTGTTAAAAGGGAGCGTAGCCGACGAAATATATTCAGGATAAAAATACTGGCACAAAAATAATATATTTTTCTTTTTCTCCATAAATCACCCCTACTTACTTGAAAACATTGGTCATTTCATTTTATTCGATAACGCACATTGTTATAATTGAATATATATGCTCGTACAATATCTATATTCCTTTCTATCGGAAATATAAAAAAAATGACAAATGAAGACTCTAATTAAAAAGAGTATTAAAATCCAATCCCATTAACCTATTAACTAATGTGTAAATCTGTAAACAAACACTATCGGATATCAATAGAAAATTTATTAACTTTTTTAGAAAAAATGCCCTAAAAGTTATAAAATACTTTTAGGGCATCTTCACAATGAAAAATAAGGTGTATTTTAATATAAATCTAATACTCACTATATTTCGACGACACTTTATGTTCTTGTAAAAGTTCCATCATTTTAAGCTTATATGTTTCTACACCTGGCTGATCAAATGGGTTGACACCTAGTAAATAGGCGCTCATCGTACATGCCTTCATAAAAAAATAAATTAGATAGCCAATATGATACGCATCTAGCTTTGGTAATTCCAACTGTATAACTGGGACATTGCCTTCCGAATGAGCACGTGCTGTGCCCTCTTTAGAAATGGCGTTTATTTCATTAAATGTTCGATTCGTTAAATAATTTAGTCCATCCTCATTGCGTGCATCATAGGGTACTGCCAAATCATCCCCAATTTCATGAAAGTGAAGTAATGTTTCAAACAAGATCGGGCTACCCTCCTGTATAAATTGACCAATTGCATGCAAATCTGTTGGAAAATTTACTGTAGAGGGATAAAGACCTTTTCTGTCTTTACCTTCACTCTCACCAAACAGTTGCTTCCACCATTCATGAAACTTATTTAAGGCCGGTTCAAATGAAGCAAGCAATTCAATTTTGTATCCCTGTTCATATAATGCATGACGTAACACCGCATATCGGTACGCCTCATTATACTCAAGTCTTGATTCTTTAAACTCTAATGCCGCTACCTTCGCTCCAGACATTAAGTTATAAATATCAACCCCTGCAACTGCCATTGGCAAAAGACCAGCAGCAGTTAATACCGAAAAACGACCACCTATGTTTGAAGGTATAACAAATTGTCGATAACCCGAAGCATCAGCTATTTTCTTTAATAGTCCTCTTTTGGCGTCTGTCGTGACGATAATACGTTCAGCTGCTTTTTCCCCATAATGTAATTCCATATACTGACGTAAAACTCGAAACGCCAGTGCTGGTTCCATCGTTCCGCCAGATTTTGACACAACATTCACGTATACACTCTTATTCTCAATACTCTCCAGTAATTGCTTCATATAAGCTCCACTCATATTTTGCCCTACATATATTACTTCAATTCCATCATGATGTGCACCAAAATAAGGTGTCAAGGCATCTTGCACCGCACGGGCACCTAGAAAAGAACCACCCACTCCGATGACAATAAGTACATCTGCAAAACTACGAATTTCATGCGCTGTCTTTTCAATATGAACAAATAATGCATCATAAGCTTCAAGCGGTGCATGAAGCCAACCAGTCGGAATATCCTCTGCCAGTTCTAAATATCGGTGGATTTCTTCTACATTATTTGTATAACGTGACCAATTAATCGTAGTTAGGTCATAATTTAGAATGTTTGTATGCAAAAATTGCTTCCTCACCGTATGACCTCATTTCGTATGTTTGAATAAGTTATTAATGCATAAAAGTCCTCTATTTCAGCATCAACGCCTTCTTTAGGGTGAACGATATGATCAATAATAATAATGGTTCTTAGGTGTTTTTTTAACATTATTTAGAACGACGCCCAAAATTTTCGCTTTTGAAGAAACAAGTGTAGCCTTTGCTTTTAAAACATCTACTTTTTGTACTAATTCCATATTCACAACTAATATAGTACCATCACATTTATTAGACAAAATTTGCGCATCTGATACTGATAATAATGGAGGTGCATCTAAAATAATGATGTCATAATCTTTCCTTAAATCCCGCATAAGCATTTCCATTGTCTTCGATGATAGTAGATCGACTGGATTTGGTGGAAGCGGTCCGCTTGGGATAATACTTAACTCTTCCACTGATGTTTTTTGAATAACATTAAAGTAAATCTTCTGCTTTGTTAACACATCTGACAATCCATCGGTATTTAAAGTATTAAACGTATGGTGTAAAGTTGGTTTACGCATATCGGCATCTATGATGATCACTCTTTTACCTTCTTGAGCAAAAACAACACCGAGATTTGCAGCATTTGTGGATTTACCTTCCCCCGGTATAGATGAAGTAACGAGTAGTGATTTTATTTCTTGATCTGGCAAAGAAAATCGAATATTTGTACGCATCATTCGGAATTGTTCAGATATGATTGATTTTGAATCTGTCACTAGTTTACGTGCCATTTTAGAAGTTTTAATTTTTTTCCTTTTTTTCAAACCAAATATGGTTAGTTCCTCCTCACTCTACGTGATTTCATAGAAATATTCGGATCAGCGATTACTCCAACTAAACCAACAACTGGTAAATTTAATATTTCTTTTATTTCTTGCTCTGATTTAAACCTTGTATCCAATAACTCTAGTAAAAAAGCTAAAATGATTCCCACCATTAAACCTCCAACGGTTGCACTGATAATATTTAGTAACTTATTTGGTTTTACTGGTTTAGGATTATCTGTTAGTTTAGCTACAGATAGAGTTTCTATATTATCAACATTCATTAAAATAGGGATTTCCTTTTTAAAGACATCTGCCAACGTATTCGAAATTTTCACGGCCTTAGATGCTTGTTTGTCCATAACTATAATATTTACAACTTGCGAGTCATTTGCACTAGATACTGTAATTTGTTCCGCTAAACTATCTGATGTTTTATCTAACTCAAGTTTTTCTATGACTTTCGATAGTATTACAGGGCTTTTAATGATGACATTATACGTATTTATTAATCGTAAATCTGTTTCGTTATTTTGTGCCCATTGATATTGTTCTATATTTGAACTTTTTTGATTTACTAATATTTGCGTTTCTGCTTGATAGATTGGTGTTAATAAATAGTAGCTAATGATTGCAGCTACTGCACTTGCAATAACTGCACAGCTTAAAACAAGGAACCAACGTTTTCGAATTTTTGTCAATAAATCTTGTAAAGTAATTGTTGTCTCCAACGGCCTTCACCCCTTATCCGAATACCTGTTAGTATTTTTCAAAAAAACATGTCGCTACTGTGCCATTCCAATTCAAAAAGCTCACATTAAATTACGTTATATAGAATCGTACCCTGAGATTTTTCCCTTCTCTTCACTTTCGATTATATTACTGCGCTCCTCAATTTATTCATATCTGGACCCATTATCAAAAGAACTTTTCCTCATAATGTTGAGCCTATCCTATTTCCATTAATAGATTTATTTCAACCAACTTATAATAAAAATGACTGTGATATATTTAGGTTTATAAAAAAAAAACGATCCTTCCTATTTATACGGAAGAACCACTTTCATCAAATAATATCTATAAAAATACCTCTATTTATTGATTAATTGCCTGTTAAAGCAGTAGTAGTTTATCGGCTGCTCATCACGATTTTTCCCTACTACCCCAAAGTAAAATTTGCACTTAGGTTCTGTACCAGAAGGACGAATAGCTACCCAGGAACCGTCCGCTAACATATACTTCAGCACATTTTCTTTTGGTAACCTTAATACTTCAATAGAGTCGTCCGCAAGTTTTGCTTCCCCACTTCAGTAATCTTCCACACGTACTACTTCAACACCGGCAAGCGTAAGCGGTTGCTGTTACGAACGTTGTAGAAGTGTCACCATGCACTAGAACTACATCAGGTTTTACTTCCACTAAAACCTTCTTTTCTTTTTCTAGGATATTAATCGTCACATCAAAAAATATTTGCATAGTCTTCATAATCGATAAATCATAGTCCGGTACGATATTAAACACGTTCAATACTTCATCTAGCATTTCTCTAAGCTGACCTGTAACATATATAACTGTATCTGATTTATCTCTTGTTTTTAGTTCTTTCACTAAAGGACACATTTTAATTGCTTTCGGTCTTGTCCCGAATACGACCATTACCTTTTAATTCATAAATATCAACCAACTTTATTTTATAATTTATATGAGCCTTCAAATGTACAAATATTTTTCGTATCAAGGACAAGCATATCCTCTATTAGTTTCATATTGTTTTTAATATGGTCATGTCCCACCATAACTACAAGAATTGCTATTTCATTTAAAAAGTCTTCAAAATTCATAAATTGATGATCCACAATTCTTTCCTTTACAAATGGATCAAAAACTTTCACTCCAAAAGCCAAATGCTCATCCATTCTTTCTAATAATTGAAGTGTTGGACTTTCTCTTGTATCATCAACATTTTCTTTATACGCTAGTCCATAAAGACCAACTTTTGAAATATCCTTAATGTTATGCTCTCTCATGATATCTCTAATTCGTCCTAATACATGTCTTGGCATAGAATCGTTAATTTTTCGTGCAGTTAAAATAAGATTTGTTAAATCTGGATAGTCTCCGACCAAGAACCATGGGTCAACTGAAATACAATGGCCTCCGACACCTGGGCCAGGTTGTAATATATTAACTCGCGGATGCATGTTGGCCATTCTAATAATCTCATATACATCCATATTATCAGCACGACAAATTTTAGCTAATTCATTAGCAAAAGCAATGTTAATATCTCGATAAGTGTTCTCTACAACCTTAGACATTTCTGCTGATCTAATATCCGTTACAACTATTTCAGCTTTACAAAAATTTGAGTATAACCCTTTAACTTTTTCGCCTATTTCCGTATTATCCGCACCAATTGTTCTTGAATTGTACTCAAGTTCATAAATCATATTTCCGGGTATTATTCTTTCTGGCGCATGTAATAAATGAACATCTTTTCCAATAACAAGTCCCCTTTTTTCTATTTCTGGGCGTATAAATTTATCTATTGTTCCAGGTGAAATAGTCGATTCGATAATCAAAGCTGCACCTATCTCACAAACATCTAGAACACTATTTACTGCTGAAATAACATACTTAGGATCGAGTTTCTTACTATTTTTAATATATGGAGTTGGGACTGCAATAATATAGGTATGTGTCTTTTGATAATCTGTTGTAAATTCAATTCCGTTATTAATAGCTTCTTGGAATAGTTTTTCTAACCCCTCCTCTTCAAAAGTAAGTTTTCCTTCAGTTAAAGAGTTCACTAGATTAGTATTATAATCTGTTCCAACTATCTTTAACCCACTTTTTGCCAACATTAGAGCTGTAGGTAAACCAATATAGCCAAGTCCAATAATATTTATCATTTATTACCTTCCTTCGGTCAGTTATCTTTCCGATACTTCGGGTTTTATTCCTTCTTCCCTAAATCTATCTTCGCTTCTTCAAATGAAAAATCTTTGTTTTTATTAAGTCTTAATACCTGTTCGATACCTCGCTGATCCAACGGATTTACATTTAATAGGTAAGCACTCAAATAAGCTTTGTCCGTACAAACTTTTTGCTATTTACTACTTATATGAAGGCGAATTTCTCTTTATACATGGCGAAGAATTTTCATTAAGGTTTATAAGTATCACTAGATATATGTTGTCTTAATGTGAAGCAATCGTAGGTCATTTCATCCTAAAACAAAAAAGCTGTGCTAGCCATTCGATTCAGAACGGTTAACACAGCTATAAAAAACTTTAATTTCTTTTTTGCGTATAGATTTGACAGTAGTAAAATAAATTACAATCACTACTCGACAAATTCCCAGAACAACATCAATCACTCACTACTGCTCTTCTAATGTTATTTTCGTATCAGAAGGTCGACTAATGCCTGTTGCAAATAATCTTTGCTCACAATATTTCAGTACCGTAATCTTTTTAACAGTTTCTTTTCTTACTGTTAAAAAGATTATCAGTAATAATTACTGAATGTCCTGCATCTCCGCCGGTACTAATATATTTATTTGAGCACTTTCACCTTAATTCTTTAAAAATAGCTAAGTACTATATATTAAAGAGTTTAAGTTTAATCCCTACTAAATAAATCCCTAGTATACACCTTATTCTCTACATCACGTAGATCATCAGACAATCGATTTGCAACTATAACATCTGAAACTCTCTTAAACTCTTCAAAATCATTAATTACTCTAGAATTAAAGAATGTTTCCTCATGAAGTGCTGGCTCGTATACAACAACTTCAATCCCATTAGCTTTAATTCGCTTCATTACACCTTGAATAGCTGATTGTCTAAAGTTATCAGAGTCCATTTTCATAGTAAGTCTATAAATACCAACAATCTTAGGATTCTTTTTAATAATCATTTCTGCAACATGGTCTTTTCTTGTTCTATTTGCGTCTACGATTGCTGTCATTATATTATTTGGAACGTCTTCATAATTGGCCAATAGCTGTTTTGTATCTTTAGGTAAGCAGTAACCACCGTAACCAAAGGAAGGATTATTATAATGATTACCTATTCGTGGATCAAGCCCAACCCCATCAATAATTTGCTTAGTATCTAATCCTTTTACCTCTGCATATGAATCGAGCTCATTGAAAAATGCGACTCTCATCGCAAGGTATGTGTTGGCAAATAGTTTAATAGCTTCAGCTTCTGTTGAATTGGTAAATAATACAGGAATATCTTCCTTAATCGCTCCTTCAGCTAACAAGTTAGCAAACACTTGAGCTCTATCAGACTGTTCACCAACAATAATGCGCGAAGGATATAAGTTATCGTACAAAGCCTTTCCTTCACGTAAAAATTCAGGTGAGAAAATAATATTATCGGTTTCAAATTTCTTTTTAATCTTCTCTATATATCCTAATGGAACTGTAGATTTGATTACCATTATCGCATCTGGATTAATAGACAGCACTTTAGCGATAACATCCTCAACAGTTCTAGTGTTAAAATAGTTTTTCTCCGGATCATAATTCGTGGGTGTTGAAATAATTACGTATTCTGCATCTTTATAAGCTTTATAATTGTCGGTTGTTGCTGTGAGGTTTAATTCTTTTGTTGCAAAATATTCTTCAATCTCAGGATCAGCAATCGGAGATATTTTATTGTTAATCATATCGATTTTTTCTTGAATTACATCAAGTGCTATTACTTCATTCTTTTGGGCTAGTAATATGGCATTAGATAAACCAACATAGCCTGTTCCAGCGATTGTTATTTTCATTTAAGATACCTCCTAAATAGTAGTAATAAGCAGGTTTGATTCCAATAGAAAGAAACAACATATACACATTGATAATTACAATTTATTCAATAATTCTTCAGTTGTTCTCTATCTAGTACTGCTTCTTTGTATTATCCGACTTTATTTTTTATAATTTAAAATAATTTAGTCCGAAGTATTATGGTTTTTTTTATTCTAAAAAAATTAATAAAAACATATACTTTGTTTGAATATATCTTTTTCTATAAAAGTTATATTAGAATGCTCCAAATTAAGAAAATTAATTATCTTCTCTTCTATTATATTTCTTACTTTTTTTAAGAGTAATCAGAATTAAGCCCCCATTAAGGAATGCACCTGAAATTCCAAAAAGTGCGATTGCCAACTCATCACTAGAAAAAACATAATAACCAATTCCTAACATAATAATTCTAGTTAATAACATAAATACGGTATATTTCAGTTGAAATACTTGTTCAGATAATACCGGTAGTGTTCTTACACTTGGTTGATTTATAAAAGCAAAAAAAGACCAAAGTGCAATCCATCTTGCATATTCCCCTGCACTTAACCAGTCAGGCCCAAAAACATTGCTAAAAAGCCATGGACCAACCATGATTACAATTCCAAAAGGAACTATACCAATTATAGCAAGTGATATTGTAGCTTTTTTAATCAATTTTGGAAGATCTTCATTATTATTAGCAGCTTCAGCTATTCTTGGATAAAATACATCTCCAACTGATTTACCAATAAGTTGTGTTGGAACATTTAATACAGTTTTACTAATTGAATAGAAACCAGCAGATGCAGGGCCAAAAAAACTTGTTAACATTAGTATAGGTAAGCTTTGAGAGAGCGCATTTAAGAATACTTCTGGAGCTCTGAATAATGGAAAATCATTGTACTTCTTAAGAAGAATTTTTTTTGAGAACTTCTTATTTTCTACTTTAACTAGGGGGTTACCATCTGTTTTCTTCATAAATAAAAACATTAAAAAGGCTCTAAGTCCTTCTCTTAAAGATTGTATTATTACTAATATTGAAGCCATTGGATAAAAGAGGCCGATACTCACAATACTACCTTGTGATAATAGTGCTTGTAAAAAAGTAACCCTGGCAGATATTTTGAACTGTTTCTTTCGAATAAGCCATTGTTCTGCTACTTGTAGTATTCCAGCACAAAGTATTGTTATAGGAATTAAATATAAAAAAGATCGGATTTCACTTAATTGGAACAAATCTATAATTGTTTGATTAAATACCAATAAAATGACAGAAATCGTTCCTGCGATAATCACTGAAATAGTTAATGATAGGTGTATCAGTCCTTTAGCCTCAGCGTCAGTCTTCGGAAGAACTATAGCAATCGGATAAGTAAGTGCTGCTATTGGCGTCAATATTGCCACTATAGCCATAAAAGTCCCCATCAACCCATATGCTTCTGGCCCATATAAACGTGTAATAATTGGCGAAAGTAATATTGAAATAGCCTGTGCTGCAGCTGTTCCACTAGCCAGAATTATTATGTTTCGGACAAAGGGCTTTGTAATTATGGAATTGATTAATTTTTTCATCTTTTTTCCCCTTCAAATCTTACAAAAAGTATTATTAAACATATAAAATATATCGTAATACAAACTTACTTCATTTGTTTTTGTCAAATTATATCCAGAATTAATACCTGACTATATTTAATATAAAAAACAGTGAGATAATCTTGGTGAAAAATTGATATAATTAAGAAGATAATATCTCACTGCCCTATGTAAAATTCAATTTTTACACTCAAGTAAAATATATACTCATATAAGAATATTTATAAGATTGAAGTAGTTCGATAATAAAACTATTTTAAATTCACTATGAATTTCTATAGTTTTTCCAAAGATCCCCTAGCTTGTAATCAAACTCTCTCGGAGAGATTAAATCATATCCACTACCATTAGTAAATGTCATTTCTCCAAAATAAATTCTTCCGTCTATATTATATAGGTCAACTCTTACATGAGAAAAACCAGCAGCAAGTTTCTCAGCTAATGTAATCATCAAGCTAAAATTTTCTGGTTTTGGAATATCAATATTAGTGTTCTTTTTTGATTGACCCCATGGCTGTAAGTTCCAATTAAGATCATAAACGTTTCTTCTATGATCGCCGTATCTATCAACATCAACCCAACAAAAATAGGCTTTACCATCAAAACAAAGAAATTTATAATCCTCTAAATCATTATCTTTTGTTTCTATATATTGTTCAGAAAATATTTTTCTATTTATTCCTGAGTAGTGCAATTCTAAACCATGGCTATAACCAAAATCAGTATTCAGCCATCCATTGATTAATATCTCAGCAGTTTTTTTTTCAAAATCACTTTTATCTTTTACAATAATATTTGTACCTGAACCATGATTAGTTTTAAGTACAAAAGAGTTCGGGAGAATGTCAAAATCAATCTTCTCAAAAGAATCCCATTCACCTAAAATAGGTATTAAATAATCTTCTCCAATTATATTCTTAACATATTCTCTTACAAGTATTTTATCTGAATATTCGGTCATTCTTTGATCTTGAAAATTCAACTTCCTCCATTGAATTTTATCTGTATATTTTTCAGGTTTTTCCCAATCTATTGACTCATTAATTCTCGAATAATAATCATGTTCAATAATTTTTTCCATTTCCTCTTTACTCATTGCTTTACGTTCATTGCAAATTTTTGTAATTTTACGGAATTTATATTTGAGATATATTCGATAAATAATTTGATTTTTTCTCAATGAATTTCTAATACTCAAAGGCTGTATCCTCCCTTTATAAATGTTAATGTATAAACAGATTGACCCGTTTTTGAGTGACGGTAATTTCGCTACACATTTGATATAATCATTTTATTTCCCAAATTAATTGTCATATAACAAGGGAATACTTTTTTCAAAAGGTAATTGTTTAATGAATATTCATGTACCTCATTCAAAGGCCTCTCCCTTTTCAAAACCACAGGAAATTTCCGCCAGGAATACTCCATAAAAAACCAACTTAAATCTTATTTAATAATCAAGCATCATAAAAATAGGATACAATAACATCTATGCGAGAAGTCAATACAAAAAAAATACTAAACATAAGATACTCTGTAGATATAAAAGGCTCAAAAATCCACATAACAAAATATGCACAACAAGTTCCTATTATAGTCCTAATGACTATATTATTTTTGTATTTAACAATTTTTTTACCAAAATAAATCACACCGGAGATCAAAAACAATAATGCAACTAAACCACCGCGGTATAACGTATCTAAATAGTAATTATGTGAACCATGTTTATTTCCTATGTGTTCCCATATAATTTCGGGATTTTGAATACCGTAACCCCAAATGGGGGAAGACTTAATGCTATTTATTGCATTAATCCATAGCACATCACGATTTGAGAAAGTAAGAGTTTTTCCAAATATACTAAGGATATTTCCCAAAAAATTATTTTCGTATTTCAAAACTACCACCATCATAAATAGAACAAACGAAATAATGAACATAGTAAAATAGTTAACAAGCGATTTCATATTTCCCATTCTCTTAAAAATAACAAATATCGTAAACACAAAGCAGCCCATCACAGAAGTTATTGACGCAGTATTTAACAATGTAATCCATACCAATAAAAGCAAAATCCAACTTTTACTTCTAATTCTCTTATATTTTAATGAATCATATAAAAATGCAAAACACAGTCCTGGGAGTACAACTTTTATTACACTATTTGTATTTCCAAAAACATATTGCGGGAGATCAATATAATATGTTATTGAAGGTATTCCATTAGGATATAAAATCATAGCAAGTAAATTGGCCAATAGATACACGTAAAGGAGAAAATATATAGCCGATAGAAAATACAAAAATTCATTTTTATTTTTCAGACAATGATTCACAAGTAATCCAAAACCGATCGAAAAAGAAACTAATGAAAAATAATTCGAATTAAATGAGTTATTTAAAAAAGTCGAAACTAATATAAATAAATAATAAAATATTATAAAACACACACCACTATTTATATAAATGCGTGGCAATTTTACAAAGTAAAATAACGCAATTATTACTAAGGCTACTGCAAATAATATCTGATTAACAATTGGCATTATTCCAATTTCAGAAAAGTAATAAGGCTTGTAGAATGGATAAACTATAATTATATATAGTAACGGTTTAATATTTAAGTTTAAGGTATTCTTTTTCATCGCAACATCCCCAGTACATATGACATTTCATTAGAGATTTGCATATCTTATCCCAATATACAAAAAACATTTTATAGTGAAATTATTTGTTAGATTGTAAAACTAAGTGCTAAATTTTAAAGAAATCGATAAAGTTACCCATTTAGTAGAACTTTGTATAGGATGGATTCTTCACATACATATTCAAACAAAAACCATACAACGAGCTCTCACCATAATCCCACTGATGAACACACAGATAAGTTGAAAGTAAAGGATGTTTTTCAACGGTTGTAAAACTTAAAATCACTTAACCCTCGGAAAGAACATCACACTCCATTCAAGTAACTATTTAAAAAGTTTGAAGATAAAATCATCCTTATATCTATAAGTAACTTATAACAAAACAAAATACAGATGGACCTATGCAATACGTATTCATCTTTGCAGAGGAAGTAAATAAAAACTAATAAACTTTTGGAAAAATTTATTACATACTATGGTAAAGTAGTTCATGATGAATTGACCCAATGTTTATTTTTTTCAACTAATGGCCAAGAAAATATCTTTAAAGTACTTTAAAAAACTTCATCAATCAGCTCTATGTATTTCTTGTTTTGTTTGCTTCGAGCATATTTTTGGGCATTTCCCGTGTTAGTCAATGAAGATAGGCTTTCATTTTTGATTTTGTTAATTGAATCTACAACATCATTTTCTTTATAACACGAAAATCCATTTTCAAACCCTCTTACCAAACAATCTAGATGTGTATTTTTCTTTCCAAAATATATTAATGGCTTATTTACAAAAACATAATCATAGAATTTCGTACCCATTGCACCTTTTCTAACATCAATAATCACACAAGCATTTGTATTTTTAAGCAATTCTATTCCATCTGTATATTTAATAAATCCAGTATTTATATATTTTTCTGAATCAAATCCACTAGCCATTATTGCTTCTTCTGTTTCTTTTTCTGGTAATCCAATATGGAGTACCAGTAAATTTGGATATTTCTTACTCAGGATATTCATCGCACTAAAAAACTTAATGCCGTATTCAACTGAGTAGTATGAAAGTTTACCAAATGCAGCTATTACAAATTTATCTTTATAGGGATATTCAATTATACTATCGGCTTTTTTTAAATTCTCATCATCATAACCATTTGTAATGACTTCAAATTTATCCTTTTTATACACTTTTTTTAAAATTTGTCTCCATTCTTCGGTGACAGTAACTACTAAATCTGCGTATTTTATATTCCTCCATTCAATCGGAAAGTAAACTATTTTTTTCATAAGATTAAAAGGTTTAAAGAACTCTACTTTACTTCTCATATCAAATATCCATAGATCACGGTAATCAATAATACACTTCGTATTGTATTCTACCTTTGCAACTTTACATAGAGGAATTGTGTAATATGGCCCAGCAGTAATGAATACTAGATCGAATTTTTCTTTATTCATCACTTTTCTGAAAACGTCTTTATATCGCTTGCTTGCCTCAAAATATCTTACTGATTGATTCACTTCTACTGTATATGTTTTAAGATTTATTAATTCCATATCACTATCTGCTAATTTATTGATTTGTTCATCATACTTATTTCTTATAACCGTTATTTCATGGCCACTCTTCAGTAACTCATGAACCAGACTTGAAATTCTGACTATTGCGACCGTAGCACTTGGTGGGAAAAATGGTGAAACTATTAATATTTTCAAAATTTCTACTCCTTATTGACTCTACTTATGCAACTACTGTATATAGAACACAACTTTTCTGCAATTGCCTTTTCACTAAAATGACTTTCAGCGAAAACAGCAATTTCAGAAGAATTGATGACAGTATGATGTTCATACAACATACCCATCGCATCCGCTAAACTTTCAACATCATCTACTTTAAACAAGACACCTCTCAAACTGTTAATATACTGCTTTAAGGGAGAGGTGTCAGCAACAATTACAGGTTTTCCACAAGACATCGCCTCAACAACTGGAACCCCAAATGTTTCGAAAGAACTTGCCGAAACATAGGCATTACTTTTTTCCAATATTCGGGCGGTTTTAGCCCTATCTAAAAACCCTGTCATCTTGATTTTTTTCTCCATGTTTAGTGTGTTAATCTTCTTCTTGAGACTTTTATATTCCTCACCGCCACCAACAATTATTAGCTCTATATTCGGGGCGTCTTTAAATTTTTTAACAAACGCTTCAATAAGTAAATCAAATTTCTTTTCTTTGACTAGACGACCTATAGAAATAAACCGATATATACCGTCACCTAACTCTTCATTGTATGAAAATATAGGAGCAACAACATTAGGTACTACAACAAATTCTCTTTGGACCCCTGTTAGCTCTTCAATACTTTTCGGCAAAAGATTATTGACACAAAGAAATTTATCAGCATTTATAGCTATCTTCTTAAGTAACTCTATTTGCTTAACAGACAATTCCTTATTTTGCACTCTGGAATAATGCTCAGTAACCACGATATTACTTTGCAATGATATTAAGTATTCCCATATTCCTTCCGTTAAAGTAATGATTGGGAAATGTATATGGATAATATCCGGCTTGCCAAATTTGCTAATTGCATGTTTTAACATACTAATACTCAATTTGGTTTTAATTCTCTCAAAGATTTTGTTTGGAAATCCTCCTATTGGAAAATATTTACCGATTTTAATAATGTGATCATCGTTTTTATAAATACTATTAAACTTATGCAATCTAAAAATCGAACGATTATCGCAGAAAGTATATAATATTTGAATTGGAACTTTGCTGGATTTTGATACCGCTTGAGCTTGTTCATATTCAAAGATACCAACCATACCTGTTTCTACTTCCGGATAACTTCTACCCAATATTAAAAGTTTCATTTTTTAAACCTCATAATTTGAAAGAATTAATCTAAGCAATCCATAAATGTCTTTTTTTCTAGTCTATAAAAAGACTAAACTTACTAAAAGATGTATACAATATAACAATTAAACAACTGTAAAATTGTTATATCTTAGAGTAATTCTATTTCAATTTCTTTTTTTATTTGTTCAACTTTCACTTCACATTCTTCATAAGTTTTACCCTTTACAATTACTTGACCGATACAATCATTCGAATTTTTAAAGGCTCTAATTTCATCACCTGGTACTTTAAAGAATGTAATTTCTAATAAATCTTTATCTATGGAGCCAGTATATTCGATTTTTTTAAGAATACCGTTTTCTTTTTCGGAAAAGAGCATCTTGGCTAACCCAGCATTAGTTTGTTTGTCTCGTTTATCCCAAATTTCCTTTGGATTATCACCTAAAGCCATGGCTACAATCATTTGATAATAGTTAATTCCAAAATTAATTGAAACTAATTCAGGAAGACAATTTGCCCCCACTCGACCAGTAAGCTCGATTATATATACTTTCCCATCTTTAACAATCAAATCTACATTTACAGCACAATTATCAAGGTCTAGTGCTTTTATTGCCTCACGCACACATACTTCTGTTTGTCTTCTTATATCTTCTGAACAGTTAATGGGAACAAAATGCCCAACAGGAATTGCTGTATGACTCATAAATGTATTATCGCCGTGAGGCATAACAAATAAAACTTCCCCATTATATACAAAAGACTGTGCGCCAAATTCCCATCCCTCTATAAATTCCTCTATAATGCAATAATCCCTACTTGTCTCTAGCATTGCACTTCTAAATCCTTCATACGCTTCTTGTTCTGTATGAGCAATATAAATTCCTTTACTTCCCTGCAAATCAGTTGCTTTTATAATAACAGGTAACATAAGTTTTTTGAGAGATTCCTTTAGCTCATCCTCTGAAGATACTTTTAAAAACTTAGCGGTGCTAATACCGCTCTCAATCAATGCCGTTTTCATCTTAAGCTTGTCCTGGCATAGCACTGCTGCAGCTTCCTTTAGTCCTCTTAAGCCCAATTGTTCACAAGATTTCCCCAAAGCAGTAACTCCAGTATCTAAACAACATGTCGATATACCATCAAGCTTTAAATCTCTCGCCTTTTTCAAGACCTCATCTGGATTGGAGATGTCAACATAACATACTTCATCTGCAAGTTCTATCCCCGGTGGATTATTATTTGGCATAGTACCAACCACTGTAATAATTCCCATCTCTTTTGCAGTCTTTATTAAACCTACTTGGCCTCTACCTGCCCCTAATACTAATAAACGTTTACTTTTAAGCATTACAAACATCTCCTTTACTCTTATCAATTTCTAAATCAATGCAAGTAAGTGCACTTTTACAAATATCCCTCGCTTCTAATACTGACGGGCCTTGAGCAATTACATATCCTAATCGATCAAGACTATTGCAAATTACCTTCGACAGTTCTCCTACATTTTTTAACATCTTAACCTCAAAAACACCATCTATTTTACTTGCTAAGTCTAGGCCATCAATATTTTTAATGACGCCTACATCCCCAGAGATATACTGAATAGAACTTCCTCTATCAAACTTAGGAATTAAATCTACCCCTTCACCACAAGCTAAATCAATTACTGCTTTCACCATATCTATACCTGTTGAAAGTGGCACTAAGTGAGTAGATATAAAATCACCTCCCATCCGAGCACCAAGTTCAATTACTTTAGGTCCATCTTCTGTGAGCATAATTTCCACATGAGCTGGCCCGTTTTTAATTCCTACCGCCAAAACAGCTTTTATTGCAAGTTCTCTAATTCTATTAACGTTTTTTTCGCCAAGTCTACTTGGCTGACTATGACACATTTCAACAAAATGTGGCGCTCCGGTTGTCAATTTATCTGTAACCGCCAGTATATGTACTTTTTCATTGACAACCATTATTTCAACACTTACTTCTTTACCACGCATGAATTCTTCGATGATAACTCCTGTATTCCTTCCTTGTGTTGAACTATACTCAATAGACTCTCTTAGTTCCTCTGGGCAGTTGATAAGCACGACACCCCTGCTACCAGAACTATCTAATGGTTTACTTATACATGGATAAACGATTTTACTTTCAATACTACTAAGTTGCTCGATATCTTCTAAAATAAAGTACCAAGGATGTGAAACTCCTTGAGCATCAAAAGCCTTAATCATCTCACCCTTGTCCGTAGATTTTATTGCAGTATCATAAGAAATACTACTTAACCCTAATTTTTCACAAGCAAAAGATACTGCACGAATAGGCATATCCGTTGCTAAGGTTGTCACACCATCTGCACAAAAGTTTTTAGCTGCTTCATAAATTCCTTTTTCATCTACTGTGCTCACATTGTAATATTTGTCTGCGTAGGAAACACCTATAGCATTTGGATTATAATCTGCAACTGCGACTTGTAGTCCCATTTCCTTTGCCTTAATAATTGCTGGCAACTGTAGATATGATCCACCTACAACAAGTAATTTTTTATCCTTAATCATTTTAATTACCTAATTCGTTACCTTTCTCTTTAATTGAATTTGTATTAATATTTTTAACTAAAAGAACTGTTTTAACTGTCTTTAAAAAAATTTTAACATCAAAAACAAAAGAAATATGATCAACATAATAACAGTCATTTACATACTTCTCTTTTTGAGATATCGAATTCCTAAAATAGGATTGATTATATCCTGTTATCCCTGGCCTAACAGTAATTCTTTTCAATTCAAACTCATCAAATGAATCTAATGGTTTAGAAACCAGATTCGGTCTTGGTCCTATCAAGCTCATATCACCTTTTAGCACATTAAGAAATTGAGGGATTTCATCTAGAGATGTTTTTCTTAAGATACGCCCAACTCTAGTCACTCGACTATCAGTATCACTGCTATATGCTGAAGAATCATCATTTCTAATATCAGGTGCATTAACATACATAGACCTAAATTTATACATCTTGAACACTTCTCCATTAAGGCCTCGCCTTTCCGCATTATAAAATATCGGTCCACGATCCCCGAAATATATAATTGGCGAAATTATCAATAATAAGGGAATCATAAATAGCAATCCCAACAAACCAATTGTTATATCTATTAGTCTTTTAATGAACTTCTTGTACATCATTTCCCCTCACTTCACAAAATAATCACTTAAACTTTCAAAATGCACCAGAACTCTTTCCCAGTTTTTACAAATTAAATTATTATAATTATCAATTAAAGATGTGTTACTCTATTATTGAACAGGTTATAGGGTTTTATATTCTTTTTAATATCAAACACCAGATTGCTATGAGTAGTTATAATAGCGTTTCAATCAATCACTATCTTCAGAACGTTAATTTCATTTCTATGCTCCTATTTTAATACTACTCATTCATTTCCTATCACAGAAATTAACATTTTATTACTTCAACCAATGCTCTTTTGAAACTTTCAATTATATATTCCACATCCGTATCACTCAATAATGTGTGAAGTGGAAGTGTAATTTCATTAACATACTGCTTATAAGCATTTGGGTAATTCTGTACATCAAATCCTAAGTTCTTATAAGCCGTAAACATAGGTAGCGGTTTATAATGGACGTTACATACTACACCCGCCTCAGCCATCTTTACTATAATTTTATTTCTTTCTTTTTCACCTATTCCAGATATTCTAGTCAAATATAGGTGACCTGACGAGGCAAAGTCTATACCATAATGTTGTAAACTTTGAATACCTAATGGCAAAAGAGCTTTATCATATATCTCAATAATCTCTTTTCTCCTTTTCAATAGAGATTCGTATCTATTAAGTTGAATCAAACCAAAACTAGCCATAATGTCAGTCATATTACATTTGTAACCAGGATAGACAATGTCATATTCCCAGTCACCTTTTTGCGTTTTCGCTAGCGCATCTTTAGACTGGCCATGTAGGCTGTAAAGCATGAATTGCTTATAAAGCCACTCATCATCCAATCCCAAAATACCACGCCAAACAACAGCTCCACCTTCAGCCGTTGTCAAATTCTTTACTGCATGAAAAGAAAAGCATGTAAAATCTGCAACCTGTCCACACTTCACTCCGTCCCTCTTAGCTCCAAACGCATGAGCACCATCCGTCATAACTATTACTCTATTAAATAAAGTTTGAAATTCATTGTTGGCTTTAAAAAGTCCTTTTTTACTTTCTACTACTTTATATATCGTATCGTAATCACACATTTTCCCTGCTATATCAACCGGAATTATAACTTTTGTCTTCTCTGTAATTGCATCAGCAAGTTTTGAATAATCCATTTCAAAAGAGTCTGGAGCAGTATCAACGAGTATAATTTTTGCTCCAATATGTTCTATTATGGAAGCAGATGCAGTGTAGGTATAAGCTGAAGTAATGACCTCATCTCCTGGACCAACACCTAAGATACGAAGGGTAAGCTCCATAGCTGCCGTAGCAGAATTTAAGCAAACAGCTTTATTTGTTCCAGTGTACTCAGCTATTCTTTTTTCAAATTCTTTTGTTCTTGGCCCTGTTGTTATCCAACCAGATTTTATTGTTTTTATGACTTCTTCAATTTCCAAATCTGTAATATCCGGCGGAGAGAAAGGTATATTTCTTAATTCTGTATCAATCATTTTTTATTTCCTCGCTTTTTATAAAATTTTAGATTAAAAACATTTAGAATATTTTTCACTTTAACTCAGCCTTTTCAAATAACTAACTTTCAATTTTTTTAACACCACTTTATCCCAATCTCAAATTTTCTGATTTATTACTGTGATATTGCATAAAAAAGCAAAATTCTCATGTGAAATAGTAGTCTCCATAAAAACATTTACGAAACTAAAATCTCTCATAGTACAAGCATAATACTATATTTACACTCATTCAAAATCTTCTATCCACGACTGAACTTCAGAGCATTTTATTTGAATTTGAATATATTGAAACGGCACATAAATCTACTGTTTCAACTCTCATTTCGAAATTAATTGCAATGGGATAAAATAGTGGGAAAGTTTACGTTACTCAGCTTACGTTGACCTTAGTACTGGACTAGTTTCAATTGATCACTCTTCACTTTCCAAGCATTTGAAAGCGTTAGATTATGACATCATTAAGCGTGTTTTCTACGTACTGATAGGGAAATTAAAACGTACAGCACTCCGAACTTTGAATATGTCCAAAACGCTTTTTTCTATTGACTAGACAACTGTTACGGTTGGGAAAACACGCTTACCCTGGGCGATTTATCATCGAGAACGTTTAGGGATCGAAATGCACGAAAGTCTCACAAATGAAACGACATTACCACTTCAAGTGTTGAAACAACAAGGTACAAGCTTTATGGTCTAGTGGATGTAAGTTCGAAAGATAAGCGTTTTATCCTCACTTGTGTACATGCCTAATTTTCAATCGAGAAAGTGGATCGTTAATGAAAAGCTATATTTTGTATTAAGCTTAAAGATAATATGATATCTAACCGCAAAAGGAGTTCAAGGTAGTCGTACCAAGGACTCTAACATAATCGCTGATTTCATATGCACAATAGGAACACCACAAAAACAAACGGAAAAGCGATACAGTATAGTCCATTTTACAGATCATGATGAAGGCATAGAAAAATGCGTTTTGACAGATTTGATGGAAACGACAGCTTAAAATCGCTGACATATATAAATCACGCTGGACAATTGAATCGTTTTTCCACTGTATCAAACAGAATTCGAAAGTAACCCTACTATTTGATGCGACCAAAACGCACTGTTTAATCAGCTATTTGCGGCCTAGATTGCCTACATTTCGCCTAAATTTATAAATGTACAAGTACATAAGAAAAACAATATCAAATTCTAATCATTCGCTGATTTCACACACCTTTTTCTTTTTGTGCCCTGGCACGAGAAAGAAAAAGGTGTGTGAAAAACTCTTATCTTTTTGCAAATGAATCCATTAATCACTGTATAATTATGGTAAATAAACGCGCGTTCTATTTAATCTTTCAAGTATCATCCGAACGTAGAAATGATTTATATAGTGTATAGATAAACTTAAAAAGGCTATTATCGAAGTGATTCTTAAAAAATTCAGACCATTTATCTTCGACAACTTCAACTTAGCTGAACCCGTTCTAGCTTAAGTTATTTTTAATATATTGACTAAATTTTTTTGTTCATTAGAACTTTATCTCTTATTATGGCTTAACAATTATTTCTCTTAATCATTTCATTTCTTACAAATTAACTAATTAATAAAAATCATAGGAACATTACCTATTTAAATTTATTACTTGAGATTTAGTAATTAAGATCAAACCTTCGTTTCACCAATAATTTCCGCTAAATATGCACTCAACTCATCTTTGATCTCATCATTCTCTAAAGCCAGCTCAATCATTGTTTTTACAAATCCTAACTTTTCACCAACATCATAGCGTTTGCCTTCAAAGTCGTAAGCGTAGACATTTTGTCTCTCATTAAGCTTTTGAATCGCATCCGTTAGCTGAATTTCTCCACCAGCACCTGTTTCCTGTAAGTCAAGAAACTCAAAAATATCAGGTGTTAGAACGTAGCGCCCCATGATGGCTAAGTTGGAAGGTGCGGTTCCTAGCTTAGGTTTTTCTACAAAGTTTCTTACTTCATAGAGTCTCTCGTTTGAAGAGACTGGATCGATAATGCCGTAGCGATTTGTTTCATTGTCTGCTACTGTTTGAACACCGATGACAGAAGAGCCTGTTGCTTCGTACTGTTCAATCAGCTGTTTTGTGCAAGGTTGTTCTGCACGAACAATATCGTCACCTAGTAGTACGGCAAAAGGTTCGTCACCAATAAAATTACGTGCACACCAAACTGCGTGACCCAATCCTTTTGGTTGTTTTTGGCGAATGTAGTGAATTTCTACATTCGATGATTGATTGATTTTGTTCAGTAAATCTAGTTTTCCTTTTGAAGCTAAATTTTCTTCCAGTTCAATATTTCGGTCGAAGTGATCTTCAATAGCTCGTTTCCCTTTACCAGTTACGATAATAATATCTTCTATACCCGATGCGATGGCTTCTTCCACAATGTATTCGATCGTAGGTTTATCTACAATTGGTAGCATTTCTTTTGGCATAGCCTTTGTTGCCGGTAAAAAGCGTGTACCTAGTCCTGCTGCTGGAATGATTGCTTTTTTGACTTTCTTCATCGTTCTATGTACTTCCTTTCAACTACTATTTTGTCATAAAGGCTACCTGTAATTGTTGTAGCTTTAGTTGCGCTTGTTCTTTCGTACTAGCTACTGTACCAAAGTAAAACTTACATTTCGGCTCTGTTCCGGAAGGACGAATCGCTACCCATGATTGATCTTCTAAAATAAACTTTAAGACATTTTCTTTTGGTAAATTGAGTTTTGTAATGGAGCCATCTTGATGATTGGCTTGTTGCGTTAAGTAATCTTCTACTACAAGTACCTTTTGGCCCGCAATGTCAAAAATTCTATTTTCTCTATAGTTTTGTAGTAAAGCTTGCATTTCCTTTTGACCTGTAATTCCTTCAAAAGTTTGTGACTGTAATGCTTCATGATAATAGCCATATTGATTAAATAAACTGTCTAGAACATCTAGTAACGTTTGTTGTTTTGTTGCGTAGTAAGCCACCATCTCTGCTACTACCAATGCAACTTGGACTGCATCCTTATCACGCACAAAGCTTTGGATCAAATAGCCATAACTTTCTTCGTATCCGAATAGGTACGTTTTTTCCATTGATTGGTCGTACTCAGCAATCTTCTCGGCAATGTATTTAAAGCCTGTTAGTGTGTTCACAGTTTCAATCCCATATTGCTTAGCAATTACTGCACCAAGTTCAGAAGTAACAATTGTTTTGAGCATAACTCCATTTTCAGGCAGCTCATTTGTTTCTTTTTTCGCCTCAAGCAAATACTGTAAGATGAGTGCACCTAACTGGTTACCTGTTAATAATTGATAGCCATTCTCTGTTTTTACTGCCACACCTAATCGATCTGCGTCAGGATCGGTTGCTAACAGTATTTGTGCACCTGTTTCGGTCCCTTTTTGTATGGCGTACGTAAAGGCTGCCGCTTCCTCTGGATTTGGATATGGTACCGTTGGAAAATTGCCATCTTGCACAGCTTGTTGTTCTACAATATGGACGTTTGTAAAACCAAATGCTTGTAAACCTTGTTGTACCGGTACTAGACCTGCACCATGTAGAGGCGAGTAAACAATTGGTATAGTGAAGTCAATATTTGTACGGTGTTTTAAGCCATGTAATTTATCTTGATAGGCTTGGTCAATAGTATGTAAAATCCATTCTACAGTTTGATGTTGCTCTAATGTGTGCCATGGTGTTGTTGGGATATCAAAAATATTTTTAATATCCTCTAGTTTTTCAATGATTGTTTGAATAGCAGACGGCGTCAGTTGTGCCCCGTCCTCCCCATAAACTTTAAAACCATTATATTGTTTTGGATTGTGACTAGCGGTAATGACCACTCCTGCAAAAGCGTTTAAATACCTTACTGCAAATGATAATTCAGGTGTTGGTCGTGCTTCGCTAAATACAAATACCTTCACCCCTAATGCCCCCAGCACTAGAGCAGTTTCAATAGCAAAATCCTTTGAGAAATGGCGTGTATCATAGGCAATGACAACACCACGCTGTTTGGCTATTTCTCCGTTTTCTATAATATACTGTGCTAGCCCGTATGCAGCTCGGCGAATCGTGTAGATATTCATCCGATTTGTACCTGCACCTAACACCCCACGCATACCAGCTGTACCAAACTGTAAGTATTGATAAAACCGATCTTCAATTTGTGATGCATCATTTACAATGGCTAATAATTCTTCTTTTAAATAGGAAGGAACTGCTTCCTTTAGCCATTGTCTGTATTGGTCTTCTACTATACTCAATTTGACACCTTCTGTTCATTCAATAATTCAAGCATTTTTTTCTTATACGCTTCGACACCTGGCTGATCAAATGGATTTACATTTAAAAGGTAGGCACTCATTGCGCAAGCTTTCATAAAGAAATAAATGAGATAGCCTAGATGGTAGGCGTCGAGCCGTGCCAATTCAAGCTGAATGACAGGTACGCCTCCCTCCGCATGGGCAAGGGCTGTTCCTTGTTTGGAAATTGCGTTAATTTCGTTGAATGTACGCGAGCTTAAGTAGTTAAGCTTATCCTCATTTTTTTCTACATATGGAACACGGCAATCGTCCGTAATATCATGAAAATGAAGTAATGTTTCAAAGATGATTGGGCTTCCGTCTTGAATGAATTGTCCAATGGCATGTAAATCTGTAGAGAAGTTTACTGTTGTCGGATATAGGCCCTTTTTGTCTTTTCCTTCACTTTCACCGAATAATTGTTTCCACCAATCGTGAAATTTCGCAAGAGCTGGTTCAAATGATGCCAGCATTTCAATTTGATAACCTTTTGAATAGAGAGCGTGACGAATGACTGCATAGCGATAAGCTTCGTTTGTCTCAAGCTGTTCGTTCTTTAATTTGATTGCCGCTTCTTTGGCACCTTCTAAAAGTTGTCCAATATTTATACCAGCTACAGCAACGGGTAACAAACCAACCGGTGTTAAAACCGAGTAACGCCCTCCAATATTTTCAGGAATCACAAATTGACGATAGTCAGCATCATCAGCAATTTGCTTCAATACTCCTCTTTTGGCGTCTGTCGTTACGATAATGCGATTTTTTGCTTCTTCTCCATAGCGCTGGTTCATAAATGAGCGAATTACACGAAAGGCCAATGCAGGTTCCATTGTCGTACCTGATTTTGAAATGACATTCACATAAACTTCTTTTGTCGCTAAACTTTCAAGTAATTGTTTTATATACGCCCCACTCATATTTTGACCAACATATACAACCTCAATACCATTTCGATGTTGCCCAAAGTATGGCGTAAGTGCATCTTGAATCGCTCTAGCACCTAAAAAGGACCCTCCTACACCAACTACTACAAGCACATCCGCTTGTAATTTTATTTCACCCGCTACACACTGAATCGAATTTAATAAATTCTCTTGATTTTCAAGTGGTAGATGCAACCATCCTGTTGGCTCATCTATTGTTGTTTCCAAGTGATGATGTATGTTGGCTACAGGAACTTCGTAATCAGACCAATTAATTTGAATGAGTGAATCATTCAATATTGTCGTCTGTAGAAGTTGTGTCGTCATTTACTATCCCTCTTTTCGTAGATTTGTAGTTTATTGGAGTCTTCCATAGTTACATCCCTATTGACAGTGGACTATAAGTATCCCAGTTTCCATTCGCAACCTCTATCACTTGCTTTTTGGTCATTTCTATATCAAGCGTTTCTAGCTCCCTAATAAATTCCAATAATTGGGAACCGTCCATAGAATTTGCTTTCCCCACATGAATCTTCGGATACACATGCTCCTCCTGAATCTCCTCCGAGTTCAGCAATTCCTCATACATCTTTTCCCCAGGACGAATGCCTGAAAATTCGATTTTGATTTCATCTTCAGAGAAACCAGATAAACGAATCAGATTTTTGGCTAGGTCGACTATTTTTACGGGTTCTCCCATATCGAGTACGAACACCTCTCCACCTTTTGCGAGTGTACCTGCTTGCAGTACAAGCCTTGATGCTTCTGGGATCGTCATGAAGTAGCGTGTCATGTCAGGATGTGTCACAGTGACAGGACCACCTGCAGCAATCTGGGCTGTGAAACGCGGGACTACGCTTCCTCGTGAACCTAGAACATTTCCAAATCGTACAGCGGCAAATTTCGTATTGCTGTAAGTGGCGATATTTTGAATGATCATTTCGGCAATGCGTTTTGTTGCGCCCATCACATTTGGAGGGTTGACGGCTTTATCTGTTGAAATTAGTACAAAATTCGATACTCCTACTATATGGGCAGCATCTGCGATATTTTTTGTACCAAATACATTATTCTTTACAGCCTCACGTGGATTATATTCCATCAATGGAACGTGCTTATGCGCGGCGGCGTGATAGATGACATCCGGTTTATACATTTCAACTATCTCGAAAATTCTTTCGCGATCTTGTACATCCGCAATAATTGGTACTAATTCTGTATGACTTTTCCCATTTTCGTTTAATTCCATATGTATCGTATAAATAGAGTTTTCACCATGCCCTAGTAAAATAAGCTTGGATGGCTGGAATTTTAGAACTTGGCGACAAATTTCAGAACCGATGGAACCTCCAGCCCCTGTAACAAGAATCGTTTTATCTGTAAGCTTTTCTGAAATAGCCATCATATCTAGCTTGACTTCATCTCTTCCTAACAGATCCTCTATTTTCACTTGTCTCATGTCATTGACAGAAACATTCCCTGTCATAACATCCTCAATACGTGGCATTACTTTTACTGGAACTTTGGCAACAGTACAGCGGTTATATACTTCTCGAATGCCTTCTTTTGACAAGGAAGGCATAGCTAAAATGATTTCTGCAATATTCATATGCTCTACTAGCTTTGCCACATCTTTCGTCGTTCCGATCACACGTGTATTAAATAAGGTCAAGTTTTGTTTCGTCATGTCATCATCCAAAAATGCCACTGGATAGTATTCTGGAGAAGGGTTTTGACGTAATGAACGAGCAAGCATTGTGCCAGCTTGTCCAGCACCTACTATTAATACACGCTTTAAATCACCGCTTCTTTTCACGATCGTACGGTCATTTAAAACACGTAGTAGAAAACGTGATCCTCCGATCATAAGAATATGAAGCATCCATGTAATCGCTAATACTCGATAATACACATCTTGATTTATGATATATTGAACAATTCCCGCTATCGCAACTGTAATAGTTACTGCATAGGCAATCGTTAGTAGTTCACGGACGGATGCAACACTCCAAACCCGATCGTATAGATGGAAAATATAAGCTGTAATGTGGTGGCTAACTAAAAGTGTGAATGCACTAATTAAGATGAGTAAATTGGAGAAAATATGAATATCCGGATGAAGGAGCCAATAGCTCATATAGATTGCCGTTAGTACAATAACGGAGTCTAATATAGAAAACGCTGTGAATCTGGTTTTATAATCCATTACGACTACCTCTTTCTATAAAAATCAAAAATATAGATTAAACACTATAACAAATATGGAAACAATAAGATGATACCATATGTTAGCAGATTTTTAAACACTTTTAGCCATTTTTAGATATTTTTACCGCTTTTATAGTGATATAAGAACGTGTTCATCCTGATTATAAAAACCTTTTTAAATTAATTTCCTTCTATTTACCCATTAAAAGAATTGCCACCATTTTTTTGAACGTATTTCATCTGGTTCGTGTAGAATAAATGTTCTATTTTCCAATATCCTCGCATTATTTTCTAGTAATATATCGACAGCATCTAGTTGCTTTTTCTTTTCTAAGAAGCTAAGTCCTTCGTCGAAAAGAAATGGGCGCGTCGTTAAATTATGTACATCTGACCCATATGTATGAACGAGATTGGCCTGTACTAATTCAAGTGATAGCTTTTGAATCGATTTGCCAAAATGTCCAGCTAAGCTCCCCGCTGTTATTTGGGCTACCGCTCCTTCACGGATCAGTTGTTCGAGTCGTGCTGGTTTTTCAGCTATTGCTTTGTTTCGTTCAGGATGTGCGATGATTGGTGTAAAACCTGCCGATTTTAATAACACAATCATATTTTTGGTATATGTTGGTACATTGCTTGACGGTAGCTCAAGTAGTACGTACTGTGAGGTTGCGAGCGCTAACACTTCCTTTCGCTCTAATTTTTCAATTAAATCATTGGTTATGCGTACCTCATGACCCGTATGGATTTTTAGCTTAATGCCACGTTCATCTAATGCGTGTTGAAGCTGCGGCACTTGCTGCCATACATCTGCGGGCTGCACATGATACTGCGGATGGCATGCATGTGAGGTTGCGAGTATATCTGTAATGCCTTCCTTTTCAGCTTGCATCAGCATTTCAAGCGACTGCTCGATCGTTTTTGGACCATCATCTACCCCAAATAATATATGACTATGTATGTCGAACATTGTCGAACCTCCTTATTCATAGGAAAAAGAGTAAGCGGCATGATGTCGATTACTCTGCGGAACCATAGTATTGATAATAATAATGATCGCGTTCTAGCTTGAAGTTGTTTAGAACTACGCCTAAAATATTTGCCTGTGATTGCTCTAATGCTTCCTTTGCCTTCAATACGCCGGCTTTTTCAGCTACACCTGAGTTGACTACAATAATTGTTCCATCACAATTGTTGGATAAAATTTGTGCATCCGTTACAGATAAAATCGGTGGTGCATCAAATATAATGGCATCATATTGCTTACTTAATTCATCTATTAAGTTGCTCATCATATTAGAGGCTAATAGCTCAGCTGGATTTGGTGGTATCGGTCCACTTGTAATTATATGTAAACCTTCAACCTCTGTTTTTTGAACGGCTTGTTCTACTTTTGCTTGGCGGGTTAACAAATTGGCTAGACCAACACTATTTTTTAAGCTGAACGTATGATGCACTGTCGGCTTTCGCATATCTGCATCTATGAGTAATACTTTTTTGTTTTCCTGTGCAAAAACAACGGCTGTATTCGACGACATGGTAGATTTCCCTTCACCTGGTGTCGAGGAAGTAATCAATAATGTTTTAATATCTTTATCAGGCATTGAAAAATTAATATTCGTCCGAATGGTTTTAAATTGCTCAGAAACGACAGATTTAGCATTTGCCACCGTTATCAATTTTCTAGCTAAAGTAGTAGTAGTATTTTTCTTTCTTTTTTTCAGTTTAAACATCTGTTCCCCTCTACTTTCTAAGTTTTCTCACTTCTGGTGTTGTTAGCTCTAAATCCTTATCATCGATTGGACTAACTAATCCAATAATCGGTAATTGTAATAGCTCTTCTACATCTGATTCTGTTTTTACAGTCGTATCTAAATATTCTAGTAAGAAAGCTAAACCCACACCGACCATCAACCCTAAGACCGCTGCAATCGCGATATTTAACATTTTATTGGGCTTAACTGGAGAAGGGTCTTCGGGTAGTAATGCTGGCGATAAAACATTTACATTATCCACCTTCATTAATACTTGAATTTGCTCTTGAAAGACTTGAGCTGTTGTATTTGCAATATCTACCGCCCTAAACGCTAAGTTATCTTGTACGCTGACATCTACCACTTGAGAATTTTGTGCATTGGACACAATAATTTGATTTGCTAGTTCGCTAGGTGTCAGCTCTAAATCTAAACGCTCGATTACTTTTGATAGAATAGCTGGGCTTTTAATAATTACATTATATGTATTAATCAACTGTAAATTGGTTTGAATTTCTGTAGTTTGAATTTGTTGATCGGTTTTCTGCTGGTTTACTAGTATTTGGGTTGATGCTTGATAGATTGGGGTAAGGACATAGAAGCTAATGATAGCTGCTACAATGATTGATAAAACTGTTAAACTAATAATCATTACGGCACGTTTTCTTATTGTGCGAAAAATATCTTGTAGACTGATTGTTTCTTCCACTGCTATAAACCTCTTTCTATTGTATGTCTTTACTTATTATACACTAATTATGGGTAAATTTTTTATATTACCCAATTTATCACACCCGGCGTAAATGCATCAAGATATTGAATTACGCTCGCACAATTGATTCCATTCAAAATCCGTGACATTCGCCAGAGGCTTTATCTCCATTCAGTTGACGCTTGAACACTTACTATCACTACAATCGCATTCATTTCGCCACCTAGAGGCGATGATTTTTGCTGAATGAAGATAAATTTTATGTATCCTATTTCCTATTTTGGAATCTTATGATAATATGACGTTATGAAAAAATTAGTTCTTCCGTCGCTTATCATACTATTTTTATTGATTTCCTCGAGTCAAACGTATGAGGAACAGTCCCTAAACGCTACATTACAAACCCTACTTCCAAATAAGCCGTTTGAGGCTCTATTATCGAGCTTTTCGATTTCGTATTTCGGTACTGTTATTTCAATAGAAGAAAGAGGCTACTATTTATTTATCGAATTTATAATTCGTAAAGGCGTTCATTTCTTTCTTTTCGGACTATTGGCCCTAGGATTTTATCGGGTACTTTCTTTTTCAAAGTATCGTTTTATCATTGCCTTACTACTCACAGCTGTCTTCGCTAGTTTTGATGAATATCATCAATTCTTAACAGGCGGTCGTACTCCGTCCTACAAAGATGTGCTACTAGATAGCATGGGAGCATGTGTTTTTTTATGCTTTGTACATCTGAAGAATAAATATGGTAGAGGAACTTCTAGCTAATAAGCTAGAAGTTCTTTATTTCTTCCCTAATGCTTTGCTGTATAGTTGTGATCTAAGCGATTCTTTCGTAGCCTCATACTCATCACGGAAACTTGACGCATAGGATTTATTAAATCCATTATTCTCTAAATCTGATTCTACAACTCCCATCAGACTTTCGAACGCTGCATCTGTACTTGCTTCCATCCCTGACGCAGCCGCCATATATTTGTTGTATAAGTAACCAAAGCTGACACTTTCACCATTTCCCTTTTTGTTGCCATATTCTTCTTGAGCAAGTCCAATGAGACCATAAAGCTTTGATTCCGCTTGAGATTCAAGTGCACTAAAAGAACTTGCATATTTGTCTTTAATATTTGCAACTGTAGGTTTTTGTTCAGGTTCAGTAACTCCCGGCTTGCCAGTTGTTCCAGTTGTTCCAGTTGTTCCAGTTGTTCCAGTTGTTCCAGTTGTTCCAGTTGTTCCAGTCTTGCCAGGTTTGACTGTAATGTTGCTACCGTCTTCTGTAAGAATAACAACTTGATTATTCTTTTTTTCAACAGTTAAATTAGGTTTTACTGCATTATGTGTAATTTCCTGACCGTTCACATCGATTACTTTTACAATACGATTGTTTTTAATTACTACATATACATCTTCATTTTCTAATTTATATTTACCTGATACTACCTCATCTTGAATTTTTCCCTTTGCATCTACTTTCACTTCTGTGCCATCCGGTAATGCTAGGGTAAAACCTTCATCGACAATAGCATCTACTTGCTCATCCGCTACATCGTATGTTTTTAACTTAAATTCATATAAAATATATCCCCCTACAGCCAGGACGATAACAAGAAAACTAAGGAGGAACCATTTTAACTTTTTTCGCTTTTTCTTACTTTTACTTTTACTTTGACTTTGACTTTTACTCATCTGTATGATTTTACCTCCTTTTCAAAAAACATTAATATTAACCTTTCAGTCAAATCCCCCAAAACATAATGTTTTGGGGGATTATGATTATGACTTTTAGCTTCTTATTTCTCGTTTACAATTTTCAATTCATACGCAACAGCTGAATAGCTTGAACCGAAGTTAACTGTTACAGTAGTTGATTTTCCTTCTAGTTCGCCAATTGTTTTTGCCGAACCTTGGTTAGCGTCCACAAATTTCATAATAAGGTCCTTTGTGAAATTTTTGTCTAATAATTGTTTTTTAGAATAAGTATTACTACCCTCAGTTATTGATACTAACTTATCATAAGCAAAACCAATACCTTCTAAGCTAGGATCTGTTATGATATCAGCAATAGAATTTTCAGCGTCAAATTTCGCCATATCAGATTTCACTTTTGAAAGTGTTACATTTGGCTCAACAATTTCAAATTTCAATACATTGTTAGTTTTATCCTGTTCCACAGCTACATAACTATACTGGTCATCAAATTTACTAATTAACTTCTCGATGACACTGTCGATAGTTCCATCTAAATTAGTCGTGTTACCATTACCACCGCCGGTACTACCACCACTTGTACCGCCACCGCCAGATGTATTTCCACCTACTACGGCATTTTTAATAATATCTTTAATTTTATCTTTAAGTTCTGCGAAGTTAGTAATAACGTTTTCTAGTTTCGCGTTTGCTGGTAAATTAAGCTTATCAATCACTGTTTTTGTATCTAATGTTAATTTTGAACCTTCTCCAAGATTCACTACTGGTGCTTTAACATTTTTTAAAGTAACAGTAATATTCTTACCAATATTGATTTCTTTAGTGATTGTTGCACCATCGACTGTTACGCCGTCTTTATTGATTTGTAATGTATCTGCTTTTACATCGCTGATCGTAACTTTAGCAGCATCTACTACTAAATTCGGAATTAAAACGCCACCTGCATTAAACGTAGTGTTTTCTGCATTTAATGTTAAGCTTTTAATGCCCGTAATTTTTCCATTTTCAACAATCAACTCAACATCAGCATTTTTTAACGCTGCTGCATTTGCTTCATTGAAGATTTTAGCAACAGAAGGAGCAATTTTAAATGTACCTTTTGAAGTTACAACTTGACCTGCTTTTACTTCTGTGATTTTAGCTGATACAGTAGTTGTTTCAGAAGTTTCTGTTGATTCAGCACGAACAACAAACGATGCTAATTCACCGCGTGTTACAATTCCGTTTGGCATATACGTTATTGGTGTTGTTCCTGTTGTTACATTATTGCCATATAAAACTTTAATGTATTTTGCGTAAATATTATTTTCTGGCACATCCGTAAATGGTGTTGTTGTTTCGCCTTCTAAATCAAATGCCTCAACGATGATTTTCGCCATTTGACCACGTGTTAACGGATCATTTAGACCGTATGTACCATCTCCATTACCAGTAATAATACCTTCAGCTTTTAATGCAGCAATTGCACCATAAAACGGGTGAGTTGTTTTTACATCTTTGAAGTTTGGATTCTTTACGTTTTTCGTATCTAATTCTAAAACGCCTGCAATGATTTTTGCAGCTTGACCGCGTGTAACGATTTTACTTGGTCCGAATGTACCGTCCGGGAAACCATTAATAATTCCACGCTCTGCTAAATTACTAATCGCTTCTGCATGAACACTGTTTGCTGGTACATCTTTAAATGTTACCGCTGCTGCATCAGCAATTGCTGGAGAACTTGCTACAATTGCACCTGAAGCTACTGCTGTAGCCATTGCTACATTAAACATTTTCTTTTTTGAACTTTTTTTCATCTCTAATTGCCTCCAATACTATAATTACTTACGTATTAATACACCAGGTCGGATAGAAAATTTATAAACTAACATTATACTATTTTCTATCGAGTGACTGGATATTAACCCTTATTAATCCTGCCTCTCATAATATTACCATATTATAACTAAAAAAGTTCTAATAATTTCTTGCTATTTCTGCTAACAATATTATTAATTAGTCTCTTTTTTTAAGAAAAAATAGTTCTTTTAACTTTTTTAACAACAAAAAAAGATACCCTACATAATTAAGTAGAGTATCTTTTATATTATTTATTTCGCATATTCCACGGCACGTGTTTCACGAATAACCGTTACTTTTATATGGCCTGGATAATCAAGTTCTTCTTCAATTCGCTTGCGGATATCTCGTGCTAAGCGATGTGAGGCTAAGTCATCAATTTTTTCAGGTTGTACAATTATACGAATTTCACGACCAGCCTGAATCGCAAAGGATTTTTCTACACCATCATAGCTTTCAGAAATTTCCTCTAACTTTTCAAGTCTACGGATATAGTTTTCAAGCGTCTCACTTCGAGCACCTGGACGAGCCGCTGACAACGCATCAGCTGCAGCCACTAATACCGCGATGACAGATGTTGCTTCTGTATCACCATGGTGAGAAGCAATACTGTTTATAACGACCGGATGTTCTTTGTATTTTGTTGCTAATTCCACACCGATTTCGACATGGCTACCTTCAACTTCATGGTCTATTGCCTTACCAATATCGTGTAATAAGCCTGCACGGCGAGCTAATGCTACGTCTTCACCAAGTTCAGCAGCAAGTAAGCCTGCTAAATATGCGACCTCAATTGAATGTTTCAGGACGTTTTGTCCATAGCTTGTACGGTATTTCATGCGGCCTAAAATCTTCATTAAATCCGGATGTAAGTTATGAATACCAATTTCAAATGTTGTTTGCTCACCTGTTTCGCGGATTTGTTCATCCACTTCACGACGAGCTTTTTCCACCATTTCCTCAATTCGAGCAGGGTGAATGCGGCCATCCTGTACAAGTTTTTCAAGTGCAAGTCGCGCCGTTTCACGACGAATTGGATCAAAGCCTGATAAAATAACCGCCTCTGGAGTATCATCAATAATTAAATCTATACCTGTTAACGTTTCCAAAGTTCGGATGTTACGACCTTCACGACCAATAATACGACCTTTCATTTCATCATTTGGCAAGTTCACGACAGATACTGTTGTCTCAGCAACATGATCTGCTGCAAAACGTTGCAGCGCCAATGATAAAATTTCACGTGCTTTTTTATCTGATTCTTCCTTCGCACGTGTCTCAGCTTCCTTCGTCATCACAGCAATATCAGTTGTTAGCTCTTTTTCTACTTCTCCTAAGATTATAGCTTTTGCTTCATCTCTAGTTAAAGCAGAAATTCGTTCTAGCTCTGATTTTTGCAAGGCAACGAGCTCGTCCACTTTGCTTTCCATCTGTTCAATATGCTGTTGTCTTTCGCTTAGGGCTTGTTCTTTACGCTCTAAGCTTGCTTCTCTCTTATTTAGAGCATCATCTTTGCGATCAAGATTCTCTTCTCTTTGCAATAAACGGTTCTCTTGTTTCTGAAGTTCTGAACGACGTTCACGAATGTCATTTTCTGCTTCAGTACGAAATTTGTGAGTTTCATCTTTGGCCTCAAGTAGTGCTTCTTTCTTCAATGCCTCCGCTTCTCGTTTTCCTTCTTCAACGATAGTTTCAGCGACATGTTTAGCACCAGTGATTTTTGAGTCATTCACTTTTTTCATATAGATATAGCTAACAGCGGCACCAACGATGAGTCCAAGCAAAGCGGAGATGATAGTAATTCCATCCATATGAACACCTCCTCTTGCTATTTGGGTATTACAGTTTCAGTCGGCGCATACATCAAATTCGCCTTGGCATAATAATTGCATCTCGGATTTTAAATCATGTTTAATTCTGCACAAGGTGCAGACACGATGTCTGACATTCGGTAAAATCACAGGAAGTGGCGTTTTTACCGAAGCAGATACATTAGCCGTTTTTGCAGGATGCGAAAATCTAAGGCTAACATCTTATTATTCATTTCTTTCAAAATCCTTGACATCTGCCAGAGGCTTCATCTTCATTTAATAGGTCTTCAAAAGCCTTATAAATGAAGTCAGAATGTACTGCCTATTTAAAGTCATAATTCAGAAATTATACATATTTAATTGTATAGCTAGCCTCAAGCTCTGTCAAGGATAGTCGGGCATCTGTTCGCCCTCTCAAGAAAAAAAGTCAGTCATATCCATTAAGAGAATTAATTACCTATTACTTTTTACACTAACGCTTATTTTAGCTTTTAACATTAATGGTGCAGAAGCAGTACTTAGGAATTATTTTCACAAAACTTCGCCCAATCGGAACGAAGGTCAATTTATATCAATTTGATGAGCTACATGAATGGATATCCTAATAAATATAATAAAACCACATTCCCCAGTATGTGTAAATAAAAAAATGCATTGCTCTCACTATAAAGAGTGGGAACAATGCATTTATATTATTTTTCATCTTCAAGAAGAAGCTTTAATTCATCATCCATTTCTTCCTCATCACCATGCGCAGCAATTGTGTAAGATGATGATGCAATACCGTAAGAAGCACGGATTTTATTTGCGATGTCGTCAAGCACCGCTGGATTTTCTTTTAAATATTGTTTAGCATTTTCACGACCTTGACCTAGGCGCTCATCACCGTAAGCATACCAAGAACCGCTTTTTTGAACGATGTCTAGTTCAACACCTAAATCGACTGTTTCGCCCTCTTTTGAAATTCCTTCACCGTACATAATATCAACTTCAGCTGTACGGAATGGTGGCGCTACTTTGTTTTTCACAATTTTAATTTTTGTACGGTTACCCATAATGTCATTACCTTGTTTAATAGCTTCTGCACGACGTACTTCTAAGCGAACGGAGCTATAGAATTTAAGTGCACGACCACCAGGTGTTGTTTCTGGGTTTCCGAACATGACACCGATTTTTTCACGAATTTGGTTAATGAAAATAGCAATCGTTTTCGATTTATTGATTGCACCTGAAAGCTTACGTAAAGCCTGAGACATTAAACGCGCTTGTAAACCAACATGCGAATCACCCATATCTCCTTCGATCTCTGCTTTCGGAACTAATGCTGCTACTGAGTCTATAACGATAATGTCGATAGCGCCACTACGTACTAGTGCTTCAGCGATTTCAAGCGCTTGTTCTCCTGTATCTGGTTGAGATAATAGAAGCTCATCAATATTGACACCTAATTTTTGTGCATATATTGGATCTAACGCATGCTCAGCATCGATAAACGCTGCTTGTCCACCATTTGCCTGCACCTCTGCAATGGCATGAAGAGCAACCGTTGTTTTACCTGATGATTCAGGGCCGTATACTTCAATAATACGTCCACGTGGATAACCACCTACACCTAATGCAGCATCAAGTGCTAGCGAACCACTTGAAGATGTAGCAATTTCTAAATCAGTTTTTTCGCCAAGTTTCATGATGGAACCTTTGCCGAAATTCTTTTCAATTTGTTTTAACGCCTGTTCTAAGGCTGCTTTACGATCACTCATTCATTTTCCTCCTTCGAAAACTGTTCACTGTTTTTCTCTATCTCTACTATACTTGTTTTTGAGAGAAGACGCAAGAAAAAAGCGAACGTTTATTCGTTTTTCTTCAAAATAAAAATTTGGGTAACTTTCCATTACCCAAATTTCTATTTTAACGATATTTAATCAAGCGTGTCGATTAACCATTTTTATCCACTTTATTAGAAGGCTCTGATTTCCGCTACGGGCTACTCGCTTTCCTGCGGGCGAGCGTCGAGCCGCTTCCTTCGCTGCGCTTCGTGCAGGGTCTCGCCTGTCTCGCTTTCCCGCGGGAGTCGAGTAGCCCTACGCTACAATCAGTTAAAATGGTTATACATTAGCAAAATATCAACAAAAAAATCCTTTTATCAGCCAATAATAGACCTATATTTACCTAATCAACACGTCTAATATTTAATAACGTTTTTTAAAGCCTCTTTCTTCCAAAAGCTGCATTAAATAATGACAAGTAAATTTCGCCGCACGAAGTCGATTTGTATTACGCATGCCCGATAGATGAAGTAAATATGTGATTGGTTGCTCATCACCAATTGCGATCCCAATCCAAACCGTTCCCACTGGTTGATGATCATGCGCTGTAGGACCTGCCGCACCTGTTAATCCAATACCAATATCTGTATCAAACTTTTTTCGTACAGCGCTAGCCATAGCCGCTGCACATTCACTGCTGACAATCCCATGTGTAGTTAATAATTCTTTAGAAATACCGAGCTGTTTTATTTTAGCCTCTTCTGTATACGTAACAACGCCACCAACAAGGGCATCCCCTACACCTGGTATTTCTGCAAGCTCAGACTGAAATAATCCAGCTGTTAAACTTTCTGCCGCAGAAATTGTTAACTGATTATCTAGTAACATTTCTACTGTTTTAGAGGCTAGAGAATCATCATCTATACCGTATTGATAGTCACCTACAAGCACTTGAAGCTCTGCTACCTTTGCAGCAATAAGCTGCTGTGCTTCTTGCTCCGTTTCTGCCTTGGCAGTCACACGCAGTGTAACTTCGCCGTCAGAAGCAAGTGGCGCAACAGTTGGGTTTGTTTGCGAATCTAAAATAGCTTGGACACGTACTTCAAGCTCAGCCTCTCCAATGCCATAAAAACGCATCACATGCGATAGTATAACCCCTCCAGCATTTAACATCGCACCAAGCTTTGGCTTTGCTTCAAACTGGAACATCGGTTCAAGCTCTTTAGGTGGCCCCGGAAGCAAAATATAAGTACGCTCATCTTTCGTTAGTATCATACCAGGTGCCATACCATGATGGTTTGCAAGCACCTCACTACCTGCTAATATTAAAGCCTGCTTACGATTATTGTCCGTCATTGGACGTCCTCGCTTTGCAAAAAATTGCTCAATATATGTCAGCGCTATATCGTCAAATTCAAGAGTAACGTCAAGATGACGAGCAATCGTTTCCTTTGTTAAATCATCTTTTGTAGGCCCAAGCCCCCCAGAAAAAATGATTAAATCAGCACGAGTCTCTGCAATGGAAATAGCTTCTTCTAAACGTTGTGCATTATCTCCAACAACAGTGTGATAATACACATTTATCCCCAATTCGGACAACTGACTAGAAATAAATCTTGCATTTGTGTTCGAAATCTGACCAAGCAATAACTCTGAGCCCACTGCAAGAATTTCAGCATTCATGATCTCAAGACCTCTCTTATTTAGAGTCAAGTAAGGCACGTCGATTTAGATAGAAGTAATCCCATCCAGACCATAGTGTAAAGAACAATGCAATATATAGCATAATTGTATCAAATGGAATACCAATAAGTGTAAAGATTGTATTGTGTAAAAGTGCCGCTCCGATGGCCACAATTTGGGCCCACGTTTTAATTTTACCAAGTTGGTTTGCCGCAACAACTTCTCCTTCACCTGCCAATATTAAACGAAGGCCAGTTACTGCAAACTCACGGCTAATAATGATAATAATTATCCAAGCACTCGCCATATCTAGCTCTACCATTAAAATAAAAGCTGCTGAAACGAGCAATTTGTCAGCAAGTGGGTCTAAAAACTTACCAAATGTTGTCACAAGATTATACTTACGTGCGTAATAACCATCCACCCAATCAGTCGCTGAAGCAAAAATAAAAATGAGTGCACCTACAAAGTGATGAACAGGCATATCCGCACCGAATAGTGACATTGTTCCCCAGCCAAAATCAAACATCATAACAATGACAAAGAACGGAATAAGTAAGATTCGAGAGATGGTAATTTTATTTGGAATGTTCATTTTTCTAACACCTTTCATGATGAAAGAAAGTAGTCATCATTAGATGACTACTATTCTTTATTGAAATTGATGACGATGTTTTGCGTTACTGCTTGCTGTGCATACGTTAAAGGCTCGTCATTAATGTATACCTTGGCTTGCGTTGAATTACCTAAGCGGATACGTGCGTAATTTTGAGATGTTGCGTCGAATTCTACTACTTCTCCTGCATTATATACACGAGTATCAGTTAGTATTTCTTGTTGCTGTTGGTTTCGAATACCGATAAATGTAGGACCTGATACTTCGATACGTAATTTAAATGTATCTGCACCTGTTAACGTATAAGAAGTTGTAGCACCATCCGCTTCAACAGTCCCCGCTGAAATCGATTGCTTACCCTCTTCAGTTTGTTTTTCGTCAGGTGTTTCCTTTGCTGAATCTTTTGAATCTGTTGACTCTTGCTTGTCTTTTGTTTGAGCCTTTTTATTATCTTTTTCTTTTTCTGTATCTATTGGTTTTACTTTTGAATCGTATTCCATTTCTGGAGGCTTCTCTTCAACATTCGGTACTGCACTATTTTTAGACTGCGCGAGCACCCAAATTACTACAATAATGACAATGATAAATAAACCAACGATTATTTTCGGCATTGCCTCCATCATTTTAGTTGAAGGGCCTTTTGAAACTTTTCTTCTACTTGGGCTATTCGTCATCGATTGACTTACTTGATTGTTTGAAGTACCTGGAAGCTCACTTTTATACGTTTCTAAAATTTCCTCTGCGTTCAAACCAACAGCGTCGGCATATTGCTTAATAAAAGCTCGTACATAAAACGAACCAGGCATAATCGAATAATTGCCCTCTTCAATACCTATTAAATAACGCTTTTGTATTTTCGTTATTTCTTGTAAATCGTCTAAACTGTAGCCTTTAGACAGTCTCGCCTCTTTCAGTCGAGTCCCTAATTCTGCCACTAATAACACCTACTTTAACATCAATTTAAAAATTAAATCCTAACCTAAAATCCTCCAAATGAATTGGATTCAGAAACCATATGGTTTTTTTCTATTATCTCATACGTAATTTCTTCATCTGGGTGATGACGTAATTCAATGATATAATCAAAATCCTCTATCCTATATTCTGAATGCTGAACAAACATGTCTGGATGCTCGACGACCTTTATGGAAGGCATATTCATCATTTCACGTACTAGTTGCAAATGCCGCTCATCTGATGAACGACGTGTTACAATGCCATCTAATATGAAAATATTATTGTCACTGAATTCATCACCAGCGAGTTTATTGCGAACAGTTTGCTTAATCATTGTAGATGATAAAAAAATCCATTTTTTATTGGCACATACACTAGCCGCTACAATCGATTCAGTTTTTCCAACACGAGGCATTCCACGTATTCCTATGAGCTTATGCCCTTCTTTTTTAAAGAGCTCAGCCATAAAGTCAACTAAAATACCAAGTTCATCTCGTACGAAGCGGAAGGTATTTTTTTCATCTGCATCTCGTGGAATATAATGACCGTGCCTTATGGCTAAACGATCACGGAGTTTAGGTTGTCGAAATTTGGTCACGTTAATATGTTCCATTGTCGAAACAATTGTACGAAAACGGTCAATTGTCTCATCGTTGTCTGTATGCACTAACATACCACGTCGATCCTCATCGACACCATTTATTGAAATAATATTGACACGAAGCATCCCTAAAAGTGAAGCAATATCTCCTAATAATCCAGGGCGATTCACCTGAATTTCATATTCAAAGTACCAATCGCTCAAACACACTCGTTCCCTTCCTATTAGTTAACGTACAAAATCTCTTATAAGTTCCATCATAGCCGATTTTTTATGTAATGGAAAGTTAGAATACATGGAATTATGGGGTTATTTTTAAAAACTTACTATTTTTTTTTTGAACGTACTAAATAGGCTTACATACGTTCCCTTTTCTATGTAAAAATTGCTTTTTTATCATGAAAAAAAGAGGAGATAGCTCTCCTCTTTTTTTACTGTACAGGTTTATTTTGTACAAGTTTAACGACACAATTCGCCAATGCGTGTTTTTCCTCTTCAGAGGCAACGCCCCATAAATCCGACAACACTCGCTCTTGTTCATTTTTAGGATCGACATTTGTCGCCAAATATTCTCCAATTTGTACAGCAGCTTGTTGAATCATTTGCGATGGCACACCGCTTGATTCTGCTCGCATAACGTTTTGACCTAAAAACGATGTCCATTTATGCCAGTTCTCTAAGATAGTCATATTGTTCCTCCTCCTTTACACATGTAGTATGTGCAAAAAAGAACATTATATGTACCAGCCACCATTTAATCGAATTACTTGTCCCGTTACATAATCTGCATTTCCAGAAAGGTAGAAGCGCACCATTTTAGCAACATCCGTTGTTTGTCCAACTATACCTAGCGGAATGTCCTCTAAAATATAGTCAAGCTCCTCTTCACTTAAATGACTGTTCATCGAAGTATTAATAAAGCCAGGTGCGATGGCATTAACACGAATACGTGACAGTGCCGCTTCTTTCGCATATGACTTCACAAAAGCATGTTGGGCACCCTTCACTGCGGCGTAAAGAGTTTCACCAGCTGATCCCGCCTCTCCCCAAATCGAACCGATAAAAAGTACATAGCTAACATCGTGAGCACGAAGCTTTGATGACAGCAATGCCGTCAGACGCATTGGATTTTGCACATGAACACGCCATAATGCATCCATGTCCTCCACAGTAGTATCTTCAAGTAGAGAATAATGCGCCTGACCACTTGCAAAGACAATCGCTTGCACATTAAATATTTGTGATGCAAGCAATTGTGCCCCGGATGCTTTCGAAAAATCTCCCTGTACAAGCATAAATTCCTGTGCAGGGAAGTTTTCTGAAAGAGAGTGGTATAAAGTCTGCGCTGCTTTTTCATTGTTTGAAAAGTGTATGTAGATGGACCAGCCGTCTTCTGCCAGACTCTGACAAATAGCACGACCAATCTCACCCGATGCACCTAACACGAGGACAAACTTTTTCACTGTTCGCCCTTCACTGTAGGTAAAATTTTAAAGACAGTTTGTTGAGATTCACCTTGAACTGAAGAAAATGCCTTTTTCAAATCTTCAATCGTTAGTTCTTCTAGAACAGGTACAACATCGAACAAATTCATCTCATTAAACGAATAACGTGTAAATTGGTTGGCGATAAATTCAATAGAGTTCAGCGCACGTAGGAAGAAACCTATTTTTTTACGTTTCACTCGTTCTAAATCGGCACTTTCAAATTGTGCATCTCCATCATACTTTGCTAATTCTTCCTTAATAGCTTTCTCTAATGCAGCCGGATCTGTAGAATCCGAGCCAATCATAGCAAAACCAAAGCCATTTTCTAACGTGAAATCAAATGCATACGTTTCATCAATTAAGCCATCTTCATAGATGCGCTCATAAAATTCAGACGTGCGTCCAAAAATAAGTTCAAGCGCAATTTGAACAGACAGCTCATGTTTTAACATGTCGCGGCCAGAAAGATTTGTTTCTTTTGCTTTTAAGCCAATATAAACCTTTGGCTTTTGTACATCCATATGCAACTCGCGCTCTTTGATAGCAACCTCAGTCGGCTCTTTATCAAAGAAGCGTTGTATTGGTGTTTGTTCAGGGAATTCTTTTTTACCTTGATTGTCACGAATAAACGTCATCATTTCATTAGGGTCTACTGCGCCAATAACAAACAATAACATATTGGACGGATGATAAAACGTATTGTAGCACGTATATAAATGGTCCGCAGTAATGCCATCAATTGTCTCGATTGTACCAGCGATATCAATTTTTACTGGGTGATTATGATACATATTTTCGATCGTTCCAAAATATAGGCGCCAATCTGGCTGATCATCGTACATCGTAATTTCTTGACCAATAATACCCTTCTCCTTATTCACAGTTGCTTCTGTAAAGTAAGGCTCTTGCACAAAATTTAATAATGTTTCTGTGCTTTTATAAATATTGTCCGTCGAAGAAAATAAATATGCCGTACGTGTAAATGAAGTAAAGGCATTGGCTGAAGCGCCGAATTCACTAAACTTTTGGAATACGTCCCCATCTTCTTTTTCAAACATTTTATGCTCTAAAAAGTGAGCAATACCATCTGGGACTGTAACACTTTCCGTGTTTCCAAGTGGCACAAATGTACGATCAACAGAACCGTACTTAGTAGTGAATGTCACATATGTTTTGGAAAAGCCTTTTTTCGGTAAAATATAGACATCTAAGCCATTCTCTAATTTTTCATAATACAATGTTTCATCTAATTGATTGAATTCAATTGTTTTCATTGTGCGGCTTGCTCCTTTCCACATAAGAAATAGACCGCTTCTAACTGGATTTGCTTCGCCATTTCAACAATATCTTCTTTCGTTACAGCTTTCCATTTAGTTGCCCAAGCTTCAACTGAGAATTCCTCGGGTAAATCTTTATATTGGTCAAAAATTTCTATTTGTCCTCGAGCAGAATCCAATGACTCTTTTAGCTGATTCGTCAGCATTGCCTTTGTTTGCTCTAATTCTAAATCTGTAATGTCGCCTGCTTGCATGACAGCAATTTGTTCCTTAATTAGGGATAGTGCTTTCTCTTCATTCTTTGGTTCAATTCCAGACACAACAAAGACTAAACCATAATGTGATGCATAGGAGCTAGACGCATAGTAAGCTAAACTTTCCTTTTCACGAACATTCATAAATAATTTCGCATGAGGATAGCCGCCGAATACGCCGTTAAAAATTTGCATTTTGGCGAAATCAGGATCACCAAATCGTACTGGTGTACTAAAGCCAATATGCAGCTTTCCTTGCTTCATTTCTTGTTGTTCACGTACATAATCATTTTGTGGATGCTGTTGCGGAAGCACAGCAGGGATTTCTTCAGGTGTACGATCATTAAATGGTAGCGCTTTTTTCAGTTGCGTCACGATTTCGTCTTCATTTATATCACCTGCGACATAAATGTCTATTTTATCGTTAGCAAGCATGGATTGATATGCTTCAAGCAATGAGGCAGGGGTAATTTTTTGAATGTCCTCAATAGTTCCGTTAGCAGAAATAGAGGCCGGTTCATTTGGACGTAAAATCTGTTGAATTCGTTGTTGTGCAAATCGAGATTTATCGTCAAAAATGGACTCGATACGCTGAATGACTGTTTTCTTTTCACGCTCCACAATCGATTCCTTAAATACACCGTTTTCTAAATTCGGTTCAAAGATTGCTGTGTGCAATAAACCAAGTACCTCATTTAAAACACTTGTATTTGCCAAATAATGATCGTTAACGGCTTCTACATTCATCAGTACTGTATGCTCATTACCACGTTTGGATGTATCAAAATATAGCACTGTGCCATACAAATCATCCAAGAAACCTCGGAATGCAGCTGTTGTCTTATATTTAGCATTGCTGTGTTGCAATACATTTGTTAACACTGTGCGTTCAGACGCACTTGTAGCTGTTAAAGCTCTTCTCCATTTAATTGAAAAATTTACGGTTTTAAATTGGGTCGTTTGTCGGATATGCAAATTGACACCTTTTGCTAAAGGGATTGTTTTAAACATATATAGAACCCTCCTTATCTTTCTTAATATAACAAAGTACTACACATACTATACATGGCTATTGTCTATAATTGCAAAAAGAATCCAAAGTATGTATATGAAAAGTGCGAAATTGCATTTGGCTAATTGATGAACCTGTTCATACTAGCAACTAAAGAGCAACCTCCAACCATTATTTTCCCAAACACTTGAGATATGTACAAGGAAAAAGACTGAGCATTTTCGCCCAGTCTTTTGTGCAAACAATTGTCTGTTTGTTTTTTAGCGTTTCCCCTTAATATAAGGTTGGCCACTAGCTTTTGGTGCATTTGCTTTACCGATAAATCCTGCTAATGCAAGGATTGTTAATACATACGGTAAAATTTGAAGATATACAGCAGGAATGTCTTGAACGTAAGGAATTCCGCTTCCTGCAACACTTAACGTTTGTGCTACTCCAAAGAATAAAGCTGCACCTAATGCACCAATCGGATGCCATTTCCCAAAAATCATTGCAGCAATGGCCATAAAGCCTTGACCCGCAATTGTTGCATGTGAGAAATCGCTTGTAATTGATTGCGCGTACACTGCACCACCAAGACCACCTAATGCCCCTGAGATGACAACAGCAATATAGCGCATTCTATTAACATTTACGCCCATCGTATCTGCAGCCATTGGATGTTCACCAACAGCGCGTAAACGTAAACCAAATGGCGTTTTATAAATGATAAACCATGCCCCAATAGCTACTGCAAAAGCTAAAATTGACGTACTATAGACATCACGGAATAATAATGGTCCAAAGAACGGTATATCCTGTAAATAAGGGATTTCGAAACGAGTTATTGGTTGGGTAATCATATCTGTTTGACCTTTACCATAAATCATTTTTACTAAGAATACTGTTACCGCTAAACCTAATAAATTAATTGCAACCCCTGATACCGTTTGATCGGCACGGAAAGAAATTGAAGCAACAGCGTGGAGAAGTGAGAAGATTCCTCCAGCAATGACAGCTGCCAGCATAGCCACCCAAATTGTTGCTGCACCAAATGTTGAAGCAAATTCTAAATTGACATAAATACCAACAAATGCACCAACAATCATTAAACCTTCTAGTCCGATATTTACAACACCAGATCGTTCAGAGAACACACCACCGATTGCCGTAAAAATTAAAGGTGTTGCGAAGAAAATTGCAGAAGGGATGATGAAATATAACATTTCTAAAAAGCTCATGTTATTGTCCCTCCTTTTTCTTGCTCAACTTTTGCAATGCTACTCGAATAATGTAGCCTGATGCTACGAAGAAAATAATTAACGCAATAATAATAGATACGATTTCCTCGGGAATACCCGCAGCATTTGGCATATTTAATGCTCCGTATTTAAGTGAGCCGAATAAAGAAGCCCCGAATACAACCCCTAGTGGCGTATTTGCACCAAGCAAGGCAACGGCGATACCATCGAAACCAATACCTGTAAAGCCTGGTTTAATAGAAGCGTTTTGGAAAGTACCTAATGCCTCCATAGCACCACCAAGGCCCGCGAACATACCTGAAATCGTCATAGCTAAAATAATGTTTTTATTGACGCTCATACCAGCATAATCTGCAGCATGCTTATTAAAGCCTACCGCTTTAAGCTCATATCCACGTGTTGTTTTTTCTAAAATGAACCACATAACTATAACCATTAACAGTGCAACAATGATGCCATAGTGAAGACTTGAATTGTCTGTAAGCTCTCTTAAAAACGGAGAACGTAAAGTAGCTGATTCATGAACGCGTTCTGTTTTAAAGCCACCGTCAGACAATTTTTTAATCACTGCATTGGCAATATAAAGCGCAGTATAGTTTAACATAATTGTCGCTATAACTTCGTGAACTTTAAATTTCGCTTTTAAGAAACCTGCAATAAAGGCCCAAAATGCACCTGCAGCTGCTGCCGCAAGTAATGCTAATGGTAAGTGAATAATTTTAGGTAGTTCAAACGCATAACCTACCCATGCGGCTGCTAGCCAACCTAAAATTAACTGACCTTCAACACCAATGTTAAATAAACCTGTGCGGAAGGCAAATGCTACCGCAAGACCCGCCAATAAGTACGGTGTTATTTGACGGATTGTGTTCCCAATAGAATATGAATCTCCAAAAATACCTGTCCAAAGTGCGATATAACCTTGTACTGGGTCATAGCCGCTAACTACCATTACGATAGCTCCTACAATTAAACCGATAATGATAGAGATGATAGGAACGAGAATATTAATCACACGATTTGACATTAGTCGTTCCCCTCCTTCGCACCATTCGTTTTATTTTTACTATCTTGTCCTGCCATTAATAAACCTAGCTCTTGTTCTGTCGTTTCTTTTGGATTTAACTCATCAACAATTTCACCGTCATAAATAACAGCAATACGATCTGAAACATTCATGACTTCATCTAATTCAAATGAAATTAACAGTACTGCTTTTCCTTTATCACGTTGCTCAATAAGGCGAGAGTGGATAAACTCAATTGCCCCTACATCAAGACCACGTGTTGGTAGTGCAGCAATCAATAAGTCTGGATTACGATCAACTTCACGACCGATAATCGCTTTTTGCTGGTTACCACCTGAAAGGGCACGTGCTGGTGTCATTTCACCATTACCAGTACGCACATCATATTCTTCAATGATTTGGCGTGCTTTTTCAGACACTTTCTTGTAATCCATAACAAAGCCCTTAGCAATTGGAGATTGGTAATATGTTTGTAGTACGATATTATGACCAATCGGGAAATCTAATACTAACCCATGCTTATGGCGATCTTGCGGAATATGTCCAACGCCTTCCTCAGTAATTTTCCGAGGCTTCATATTTGTAATATCTTTGCCATTTAATGTAACAGTACCACTCTTTATTTTGCGTAAACCAGTGATGGCTTCGATTAACTCAGATTGTCCGTTACCATCGATACCTGCAATACCAACAATTTCACCTTTACGTACTTTTAAGTTCAGGCCTTTTACTTTATCGATATTACGGTAGTCTGTAACAACTAAATTATCGATTGCAAGTACTTCATCAGTTGGTTTTGCTTCTGTTTTTTCGGTTTTAAATTCGACTTGGCGACCAACCATCATTTCAGCTAATTGGTTAGGATTTGTTTCAGCAGTGTTAACTGTACCAATCCCTTCACCTTTGCGAATAATTGTCACACGGTCAGAGACTTCCATAATTTCTTTTAGTTTATGGGTAATTAAAATAATAGATTTGCCCTCTTCAATTAAGCGGCGCATTATTTGAATAAGCTCTGTAATCTCCTGTGGTGTTAAAGATGCCGTTGGTTCATCAAAGATTAAAATTTCTGCACCGCGGTATAGTGTTTTTAAAATTTCAACACGCTGTTGCATCCCCACAGTAATATCCTCGATTTTGGCATATGGATCAACATCTAAACCATATTTTTCAGAAAGTGCTTGTACTTTCTTAGCCGCATCTTTAATGTTAACAATCCCCATTTTTGTTGGTTCAGAACCTAAAATAATGTTCTCTGTCACTGTGAAATTTTCCACTAACATAAAATGTTGATGGACCATACCAATTCCTAAATCATTGGCCACATTCGGGTTTGTAATTTTAACAGCCTTCCCACGAACTCGAATTTCGCCACCCTCTGGTTGATACAAACCAAAAAGGACGTTCATTAAAGTCGATTTACCTGCACCATTTTCGCCTAGTAGTGCATGGATTTCGCCTTTTTTCAGTTGGAGGGTGATGTTATTATTCGCCACGAAATTACCGAACTCTTTTCGGATTCCTAGCATTTCAATCACGTATTCCAATTTTGTCACTCCCTTAATAGGCACTTTTATCAATTTCGCCTTAACGTAATTGTGGCTGTCGCTTCGCTTTCGCCACAGAACACATTTTGTAGCTGTCGCTACGTTGCACTGCGCTTTCGCTCAGAAAAACATTTATTGCTGACGCTTCGTTAACACTCCGCTTTCGCACAGATAAACAATACGTCCAGTTTTTGAAACCGTTATTTAGATTTGTTTTTAGACAAAAATAAACGAATCTAAATACTTGCCATAACCCCTGTTGCTCAGTGTTTATCACATTGCGCAATAACGACTTCAGCCAGAGATTCTATCTTCGTTCATTGGGCATTTTGTACCCTACTAACAAAAAAATTTACGCCTATCTTGTCCCACGAATAGAGGTAGATATTCTTCTGAATGAAGATAAATTAATACAGGAAAGGTCATCGTTAGAAACCTTTCTTCTATTAACTTGTTACCATCATTACTATTCTTACGATAAACTCATAGAAAAATTACTACCTCTATAGTAATTAAATATAGTCGAATAGAGTATTGCGAATAGTCAAAATATAACGATAGATTGAAAAATCATCATAAGGGTCTTCAAAAAAAGTCCCTTATGATGATCAAAAGACGAATTATTTCCCTACTTTTTCTGGGACTTTAATTTCACCCTTAGCAATTTTTTCTTTATATTCTTCAATAACCTTTAGTACATCTTCTGGGATTGCACCACGAGAATCCGCAAGCTTCACGCCGTCTTCAGCTAAACCATAAGTAAGCGTTTTGCCACCTGGGAATTCACCTTTTTTCGCTTTATTAGAAATATCTACAACTGCTGTGTTAACACCTTTTAACATAGAAGTTAAAGTGACATTTGTTTTATCGTCTACTTTACCTTCTTCATATTGGTCAGCGTCTACTCCGATTACCCAAATGTTTGCATTAGGATCTTTTTTCTTACGTTCTTTTGCCTCAGAGAATACACCGTTTCCAGTTGCACCAGCAGCGTGGAAGATTACATCTACACCTGAAGAGTACATGCTGTTTGCAGTAACTTTACCAAGGTCCGCTTTATCGAATGCAGCAGTATATTTTGATGTAATTTCGATTTTTGGATTTACAGCTTTTGCACCTTCAACAAATCCAGCCTCGAAGCGGTTGATAACTGGAATATCTACGCCACCTACGAAACCGATTTTACCTGATTTAGACATTTTCGCAGCCGCTACACCAGCTAAGAAAGCACCTTCTTGCTCTTTGAACAGTACAGATACTACGTTGTCCGCTTTTACTTCAGCGTCAATGATTGCGAATTTGTTATCTGGATTTTCTTCAGCTACTGCAGCAACAGAATCTTCCATCATGAAACCAATACCATAGATTAAGTTAAAGTCACGACGTAATAACGCGTTTAAATTTGAATCATAGTCTGCATCTGATTTTGATTGTAAGTAGTCGAAACCACCATCACCTTTTTTTAGGTTATGTTCTTTACCGTAAGCTTGAACACCTTCCCAAGCAGATTGGTTGAATGATTTATCATCAACGCCACCTACGTCAGTTACCATTGCTACTGAAAACACATCACCTTTGTTACTTTCGTCCGGTGAAGCGTTTTCATTTTCTTTTTTAGATTTATCTTCCTCTTTCGTACCACATGCACCTAAGATTGCACTTGCAGCTAAAACTGATGATAATACTAAGCCAAATTTACGTTTTTTCATTTGATTAACCCCCCAAAGGTATTGTAATTAGCAGGAAAAATATTAGAAATGTTCTACACCCTTTTACGAACTACATGGAAGCTGAATTTATCAGCTCGGAAATAATTTTTTGAATACAGCACTACTTGATCATGATCATCGTAATGTAACTGCTTTAATACTAAAAGAGCTGTTTCACGTCCGCAATTTAAAATCGGTGAAGCTTGCTCATGATACCCGATTGGATCAATATATGTAACAGCGTAGGCAACATGAATTTTACCGGATTGTTCAAGTGCAGAGAAAAGTGAAACTTCTTTTTTTTCTACAAAGTCAGTTGGCAGGAAGCTTGCAGGTAATCTGTCTATGCAGTAAACTACCGGCTCACCATCCGCTGTTCTGACACGTTCAATTGTGAGTATTTTATCTTCGCCATCACATTGGAAGCGTTTAAAATCTTCCTCAGCAGGTATACTTTCCGTCGCCTTTAAAAAGCGAGAACCGGGTTCCATGCCTGCTGCCTCGATCATGGAAGAAATGCTCGATAAATGCTCGATGCCTGATGTAAACAACGGCTTAGGGTTTACAAATGTGCCCACCCCATGTCGACGCACAATCACATTTTCCTCTTCCAACAGTCGTAGCGCTTCTCTAAGCGTTGCTCGACTGACTCCTAGTGATTTTGATAATTCAAACTCTGAAGGCAGTTTTTCATTTTCTTTAAAAACGCCCTTTTCAATGTCAGACTTTAAACGATCAATTACTTGAAGATAGAGATGACGATGATCTGCTTTTATAGTCACATATATCACCACCAAAATCAGAGATCAGACATCTGATGTACAACATTCCTACTAATCGTTCATAAATATAACATTTTTGTAGACTTAAATCAATTACACCTTAGTGTAATTTTCCGATTTTTGAAATGAATTTAGGCCTACTCACTGTAGACAACATTGTTCAATTTTTCGACGTTATTTTAGCACTAATTATCGTATTGATGAATGAGCACTTGTCGAGGCTTACTACCCTCTGAAGGCCCGACAATACCGCGTTGTTCCATTTGATCAACAATACGAGCAGCTCTCGAATAACCGATACGGAAGCGGCGTTGCAACATCGAAACAGAGGCCGTCTGCATACTAACAACTAACTGTACAGCCTCATCAAATAAATCATCCGTTTCCTCTAAAATTGTGTCTTCCTCGGTCGGAATCATTTCCTCCTGATATTGTGCCTTTTGCTGTTCTATAACAAAGTTAACAACTGACTCAACTTCTTGATCTGATAAAAAGGCACCTTGCACACGTTTTGGTTTAGATGCACCTGCAGGTAAAAACAGCATATCTCCTCGACCGAGTAAACGCTCTGCTCCACCCATATCTAATATCGTTCTAGAATCGATTGCTGACGACACCGCAAAGGCAATGCGCGAAGGAATATTTGCTTTAATAACACCTGTCAACACATCTACACTTGGTCGTTGAGTTGCAATTATTAAATGAATCCCTGCTGCACGTGCCATTTGTGCTAAACGTGTAATAGAATCCTCTACATCACTTGAAGCAACCATCATTAAGTCCGCTAACTCGTCTACAATTACTACAATATAAGGTAATTTCGGATGTTTTTCATCTGTTTGCTCATTGACCTTTTGCACATGACCATTGTAGCCTTCGATATTACGAGTACCAGTATGAGAAAATAGATCGTAGCGACGTTCCATTTCTGACACAACTTTTTTCAGCGCCTGAGACGCTTTACGTGCATCCGTAACAACTGGTGCCAGTAGATGAGGAATACCGTTATAAACATTTAACTCCACCATTTTCGGGTCAATCATCATCAGCTTAACTTCATGTGGTTTTGTACGCATTAGGATTGATACGACTATACCGTTTATACACACACTTTTCCCACTACCCGTCGAACCCGCAACAAGTAAATGTGGCATTTTATTGAGCTCAGCAAGTACTGCTTGTCCAGTAATATCACGACCAAATGCAACTTGCAATAATGCTTCTGGCTTTACACCATCCTTAGACTCTAACACTTCCCGAAGTGTAACAATAGCTACCTCACTATTTGGTACTTCAATGCCAATCGCTGACTTCCCAGGAATAGGTGCTTCCATACGGATATCCTTCGCAGCAAGTGCTAAGGCAAGATCATCCTGTAAGTTAACAATTTTACTTACTTTCACACCTACATCTGGTAATATTTCATATTTTGTTACAGCTGGGCCTAAATGAACTTGCGTTACTTTTGCCTTTACACCAAAGCTTTGCAAAGTTTGCTCTAGCTTTTTCGCATTTGCTTGTATAACTGAATATTCACCACTTTGGTCATGCTGTGGCGGTAATTGTAATAGATTATAAGATGGCAGTTGGTAATCTGCATTTTCCACAGCATCTGCGCCTTCAATATGGACATCATCAACAATCTCTCCATGTTCAATGTCTTCATTTTCGGCTGTTGCAAATGCTTCTCGTTCATGAGACACATTTTGAGTAAAGGCAGAGATGATTGGTTCATGAGAAATCTCTTCTTCCTCTTGTACTTCAGGCTCCTGATCGACAGCCGCAATTTCATCCTTGCTTTCTACTTTTGAACGGCGATTATTAGGTTTTTTCGGCATACTCTTTTTCTTATCACGATGTTTCTTTTTCCATTTGCCGAAAAGGTCGGGCATTTTTTTCGCTAAATATGGAACAAGTGCCTTTCCTGTTACTAAAATTAATCCGATAAAGAAAATAACCCACGCAACGACCTTCGCACCTGCTGCCTCAAATAAAACATGTAGAGCACTAAATAACAGTGCACCAACCATTCCGCCGCCAAGTGCATTACTTCGATGGATGACACCCTCAGAATTAATTAAAATTCGCCAAGATTCTCTCAAAACAGAGTCAGATAATAATCCACCAGATTTTGATAATTGTTCAAACAAAATGCCATGACTAAAAATTGTTAAACTCATAACAATTAGGAGCATACCTAATATGAGACGATCATAAATGCTTATTTTTTTCCGCCCAATCATTAGTAACGACGCAACAAATATAAGCATAAACGGCACAGCAAAATGTAAATTTCCTAAAAGAAACATTGTGATTGTTTGTAGAACACGGCCAATCATGCCATATTCAAAAATCATAATAACCGCAAATGCAATTAAGATAAGACCTAAAATTTCATACATAAGCGGATGCATTTCTTTTTTTTCTGTCGTCGCTTTTCCTTTCGTGACTTTTCTTTTTTTACTAGTCGCCATCTATTTCACCTTCTTTTGCAATCCATTCTTTAATATGTAGCAAATAATAACATGTAGAACTTGATTATTCCAAAAAAATCATCACCATAGCGTGGGGTTGATTTCCGTTCCGGCTGGGCGCTTTCCTGGGGGCGTCCGATGAGCCGCTTGGGCCAACAGATGTTTTCTGCGCGAAAGCGTAGTGCTAACGTAGCGGCAGCAGCACCGATGTTGGTCATGAAGGCGTTATCACAGGACGTGATGCTTTTAGCCTTCGTTCCCCTACGTGCTCGCTCCAGGGTCTCGGGCCAACAGGATGTTGGTCACGAAGGCGTTATCACAGGATGTGATGGTTTTAGCCTTCGTTCCTCTATCGCTGATCCTCAAGGAGTCGACCAACCTCCACTTCAATCAACTTTATATACATAACATATATCATTCCCAACTTTTGAGATTGAGTGAAAAAAAGGATTTTCCACCGTTCACATTCGGCTAGAAAATCCTTTTTCATTTAACGTTGATCTTTCATTTTTAATATTCCATAATGATTGGGATAATCATTGGGCGGCGCTTCGTTTTTTGGAATAAATACGTATTTAGTGTATCTCGAATTTCTTGTTTAATATTTGTCCATTCAAATGTATCTTTACCAACGTATTTTTCAATAACATTTTTAGCAATATCAGAAGCTTCCACCATTAACGCTTCTGATTCGCGTACATAGACGAAACCACGTGATAAAATTTCTGGACCAGATGCAATTTTCTTTTGAGCACGGTTTAATGTTACGACAACAATGAAAATACCATCCTGCGATAATAACTTACGATCGCGAAGTACTATGTTCCCTACATCACCAACACCGATACCGTCTATTAAAACATTACCAGCTTGTACACGGCCACTCATTCGCATTTTACCATTTTTATATTCTACAATATCCCCTTTATCGGCGATAAAAATTTGTGATTTTTGCATACCTAGTTGTTGAGCAAGCTTAGAGTGAGCAATAAGCATACGGTACTCACCTTGCACTGGGATAAAGTACTTTGGTTGCATTAAGTTTAGCATTAGCTTTAAATCTTCTTGGCTACCGTGACCCGATACATGTACATTTTTACTAGATGTGAGAATTTCAGCACCTGCTTTTGCGATAGAGTTCATCGTATTAGCCATCTGTACTTCCATACCAGGAGACGGTGTAAATGTAATTAATACTGTATCGTCTTTTTTAATTTTAATGTCTCGGTGATGTTTGCGGACAATTTTCTCTAATGCATCAAGTGGCTCCCCTTTATTACCTGTAGCAATAATAATAATCTCATCATCTTGATACTTTTGCATTTCTGAGATAGGGATGATTGTATCTTCTTCTACCGTTAAGTAACCTAGCTGTGCACCTAAATCTACAGCTTTTTCTAAAGGTTTTCCTACAATGACTACTTTACGGAACGACTTTTGAGCTTGTGTCAATACTTGCTGTATACGAATAAAATTCGATGCGTAAACAGCGACTAAAATACGACCTGGTGCTGAATGGAATGTTTTTGATAATTGTTCTTCAATCACAATCTCAGATGTCGTATAACCTGGTCGCTCAGCTTCACTTGACTCAGATAGCAGCATAAATACGCCTTCTTCTCCAAGCTGAGCCATTTTTGCTAAATCAGGCTTAAATTTACCTGTCGCTGATTGATCGAATTTAAACTCACCTGTATGAACAATTGCTCCTTCAGATGTATGGAACACTACCCCTAACGAATCGGGAATACTATGTGTTGTATGGAAGAATGTCACATACGTTGAGTTAAAATTCATACGACTACGGTTCGTAACCTCAAAGAATTTTACCTGATGTGGTGCAGGCAATTCCTTTAAATGTTCCTTTGCAAGTGCAATTGTTAATTTTGATCCGTACACTGGCGCTTTCACTTTTTGTAATACATAAGCAATTGAGCCAATTGCATCTTCATGACCATGTGTTAAGAAAATTCCTTTCACACGCTCTTTATTTTCTTCTAAATACGTAATATCTGGAATTACAATATCAATGCCCAGCATTTCGTCTTCTGGGAACATCAACCCGCTATCCACTACAAAAAGCTCTTCGTCAATTTCTACTACGTACATTGCTTTACCAATTTCGCCCACGCCACCAAGTGGAATGATACGAATTAATTCATTTCTCTTTTTTGTCAATTTACTTCCTCCTAAAAAATATCCCGAACAGCAACCACTTAAGATTTATTATACGGTTTGCAAAGCTTTTGCACAAATTAAAAATGCATCTTTCATGATAGAAACAGAAATTTATTGTTAATTTTATTACTAATAGATGGAAAGTAGGAGGAGGATATAGCATCGTGAAAGGTCATCAGCATAACGTGGGGTTGATTTCCGTTCCAACTTTTATACATGACATATGTTTTAACAAATGTCATTCTTAATTTTTGGCGATGAGCCATCTGAAAGGATACATAAACCAATTGAATGTAAAAATAATTTCAAAGAACCTGATGGATTCTCATTCCTACTCAAGCAAATATCAGCCATCCCAGAGCTATTATCCTACCATCGGGGGTTACCATCTATATTTAGAGGTCTCCTCCCATGCGGAAAGTAACAGTCTATATCTTTTATATTTCTTACAAAAGAAAAAAGACCGTAAACAAACTAAAAAATCTCGAGTTTGTCTACGATCTTACTATTTTAATTACTAATTAACTAAAGGTACTTACTTCTCTAAAGCTTCTCGCTTTTTCTTGATACGTATCCCAAATTCGGTCAAAGTTTGCTTTTTCTTCATCTGTCATTTCCATCATTGGCAAACGAACATTAAGTGTATCAAAGCCTAATTTGGTCATCGCGTATTTTACAGGCGATGGGTTTGGCTGTGCAAACAGCGCACGTACAAGTGGTAATAATGCTCGGTGAATTTTGGCTGCTAGCTCGTGATTTCCTTCTTCAAACGCTTTAATCATTAATTGCATATCATTCCCAACAACATGGGCAGCAACTGAAATAATTCCTGCTCCGCCGATTGCTAGTAGTGGGAGTGTTAAACCATCATCCCCACTATACACTAAGAAATTGTCATCTGAATCAACATTCTCAATAACATCGCCCATTTGATCTAAATTGCCACTCGCTTCTTTTATCCATGCAATATTAGAAATTTTACTTAAAGCAACAGAAGTTTCATAGGCAACATTGACGCCTGTACGTCCTGGCACATTATAAAGCATGACAGGTAAACTTGTTTCTTTTGCAATCGTTTCAAAATGCGCAAAAATACCGCGTTGATTTGGCTTATTATAATATGGTGCTACAAGCATGATACCATCTGCACCATTTTCTTCAGCCTTGTGCGTCATTGCTATAGAGTAAGCAGTTTCGTTATCTCCTGTACCTGCGATAACCGGTACACGACCTGCCACTTTTTCTACTGTAAAGCGTACAACTTCAATTTTTTCTTCTGTGGACATAGTTGGGTTTTCAGAGGTTGTGCCACATGCGACAATACAATCTGTACCATTATTAATCAAATGATTAATAATACGTTCTAGTTCTGGATAATTAATCGTGCCATCTTCTTTGAACGGCGTAATCATCGCCGTCCCAATTCGACCTAAATTCATCCTTACACCCCTCTTATAGTAAGTTATCCTCTAGCATTGCTTCAGCAATTTGAATAGAGTTTAATGCAGCGCCTTTCAAAAGATTGTCAGAAACGATCCATAAGTGGAATCCTTTTTTATTGTCTAAATCTTGACGGATACGCCCTACAAAAGTAGCATCTTCCCCTTCTGCATAGATAGGCATTGGGTAAGTTTGTGTTGCGATATCATCTTGTAATACGACACCAGGCGCATTGCGTAATACTTCAAAAATCTCCTGTACCGTTGCTTCTTTTTCTACTTCAAGATAAACAGATTCAGAGTGTCCCGAAACGACTGGCACGCGAACACAAGTTGCGGCTACTTTTAGCTCTGGTGCATGCATAATTTTCTTCGTTTCATTAATCATTTTCATTTCTTCATATGTAAAGCCATTGTCTGTAAATTTATCAATTTGTGGAATGACATTACGAGCGATTGGATAATGACGTTTGTCGCTACCAGAAGGTAAAATATTTGCTTCTACATCCTTACCTGCATCCCAATTTGCACTTTGTGCCTTTAATTCCTGAATAGCAGAAATACCTGCACCTGAAACCGCTTGGTATGTTGATACAATAATTTTTGTTAAACCGAATGCATGACGAATAGGTTCAAGTGCAGCCATCATTTGAATCGTAGAGCAGTTTGGATTTGCAATAATCCCCTTATGCTTAGCAAGATCACCACGATTTACTTCAGGGACAACTAATGGTACCTCTGGATCCATGCGGAAATGGCTCGTGTTATCGATCACTACTGCACCGCGTTTTGCCGCTTCTGGCGCTAGCACCGCTGATACCGAACCACCAGCCGAGAATAAAGCGACATTGACGCCTTCAAAAGCTTCAGGTGTCGCTTCTTCAATTGTATATGTCTTCCCATTAAATTCGATTGGTTTTCCTGCTGAACGTGCCGAAGCTAAAAACTTAATATCTCCAATTGGAAACTCTCGTTTAATTAGTTGTTCCATCATTTTTGTGCCGACTGCCCCTGTTGCTCCAACTACAGCAACTGTTAACTGCTTTGTCATCTGTCATCAACTCTCCTTGAATACAAGTTACATAATGTGTGCTATTGTATCACAAAAATACTGAAAATTGTGTGTAATTTACGAATTATTTTAAATATTGTACCAACAGTGGCTGTAATTGCTTTTTCTCCGTAATCGCTTCATGAACAGTCGCGACCATTTGATCAAAATCAGCAATTAAGGAATTGGGTTTTGAATGTGGTGAGTCCTGCCCGAATGGAATAAAATAAATGTTTTTAGCGTTTAGCAGCCTCATTATATTCATACCATTTAAGCCGAGAGCATCATTTGTTGATATACCTAGAACAACAGGCGAACCGTTACGTAATGTTGCCTTCGCAGCCATCAATACCGCACTATCTGTTGCTGCATTTGCAAATTTACTGATACTATTCCCTGTCATCGGCGCTATAACCATCGCATCCAATGGATTGGATGGTCCAAATGGTTCTGCCTCTTTAATAGAAGAAATAACCTTTTCTCCAGTGATCTCCTCTATTTTTGCAATCCACTCCTCCCCAGTACCAAAACGCGTAGCTGCATGTAAAACGGAGTGTGTAATAATTGGAATAACTGCTGCTCCTGCATCTTTAAAGTTTTGGATTTTAGGTACTACGTCCTCATACGTACAGTGGGAGGCCGTAATACCTAAACCAATTCGTTTCCCCGTTAGCAATCTTCTTCCTCCTCTATTGCCTTGCACAATATTGTCGCTGCATCATGTGCAAAGTATTTCCCAGGTAATGATGGCAATAGTACATACGTTTGTAGTTGTTCAGCATCTATATCTAAACAGCCAGGCTCTGAAGCCAAATCATATAGTACAACCGGGACATGTTCTTGGAATGATTCAGTAATCCACTTAGCGGGAATCGTATTGATAAATATCCCATCATTAATTGACCATTGCCGGTCATCTAAATTCGTAGCTTTATAACCATATGCCTTTGCTTCACTCACTTGTACAACTGAACGCGCTACTATATGGATATTAGCGCCCATCTTGACGAGTAAAGATGCGAGCATTTTGGCTGTGCGCCCAAATCCTGCGATAGTAAAGTTTTGTCCGTAAATACATTTTTGCTCGAGTCCGTAAAACGTGGCGATAAATCCCTCCGCTGTTAATCTTGCATTTTGCCAAATAAATGATTCTTGTTGTAAATAGCAATTTGTTTCATTTCTCTCAAGCAATTGCTTCCAATGCATAGTTAAACGCCCTGTATAAAACTTAACTTGAGATATCCCATAAAGCTGTTCCACTTCAATTTTTAGCGGAAGAATAGGAAGAATAATTCTATTTGGTTGGAATTCTAATACAAGCTTATTTAACTCTTCATTCCAAACTGATGTTCTTTTATAAAATACAGTTCTCGATGGGCTCCTTAGCATGGTAGCTAATTCCTTCAACCTTAGATCCTCACCGATAACAAGCCATTTTTCATTTTCCAAAAGCTCACCTCACTGTAAAAATTCTGACTGTACCGTCGTTGTTTTGTTAAATAAAATCCGATCTTCGCCAATTAGTATAATTTCATGCCAAGGTATCATTTCACTAACTTTCACTTTCTTTTTTTGGAATGGCAATTTATCTTTCACAATCTCAAAACCATGAATCTTTCCTGTTTGCACATCTATTAGACATTCCGTATGTGCCAATATGCCAAAGTGTACGCCACCCTCGACTTGAATTAACTCTTTATCCACCATCTCTGATAGTAGCATGCCTCATCTCCCTCCTTGAACCGTTACCCCAATATATGCCGAGTTTTTGCAATTCGTGACCCTTACCCAAAGTATGAAAATGTGCACTTACCAGCACATCTGTATATAGAGATGTGTAAGGCGAGGGATTTGTGCATATCCATTTAAGCTACGCTTGTGATAAACCCATTTATGAACAAATAACTGTACAGCTTAAGGAAGCGATACTAGCCAATAAATTACAGGATGGTGACGCACGACCATCTATCGTGCACTTGCTTTTAGCGTTATGACAGCGAAGTTGGCTTATGCTGATTTAAAGCGAGATGGATTTATCAAAACGGTAGCTTAGACAGGAAGCTTTGTTACAGAACGAAATCAATATTTTCTACGCGAGGAATTATTACGTCAAGTTAAAAAAGCAAATGCAGTAAGCAGTTAGAACGGCCAAAACTGCTGGGCTTACAAAAGAGGAAGTATAGGAGTTACTTACATTGAACAACTAAATGAATACTATTGAGATTCATGCTTTACCAAAAAGCTTTGAAGGGTTTTCTCTTAATGATGTATTTCAGTACCTCAAGGCACAATCATGGGTTTTACTGTGCTGGGAAGTTTACAGATACATACTAAAAAAGAATACTGCGAAATTTTGCTATTCGGCAAGGATGTTGTCGAACTTGAATGATCGATAAAAAACGACATCGGTGTGGTTTTTGACGATTTACATGTACCTGAAACACTTAATGCGACGCAACTCGACAAATTCATGATAAAGGGTTTAAAACGTGGGATTCAAGCTATTATTTTGAGTGATTAGCAAATTTAAAATTCCAGTGAGGAAGAAGGTAAGAGAATTTCCCCGTGGAATGAGGACGAAGCTGTCCATTGTATTTGCCCTGCCATATTATCCAAAGCTGTTAATTATGGTTGAACCCACGAGCGGGCTAGATCCGATAATCCGTGATGGGAATTCTCGATTTATTTTTAACGTTTATGCAGGATGAAACACATAGCATTCTATTTTCTTCTCATATAACAAGCGATTTAGAAAAGACTGCTGACTATCTTACATTCATACTGGAGAAATTTTATTTAGTGAAAAGATGGATGTACTGGTCTAAGTACAGCATATTAAAAGGAAATAATGAGGAAGTAAGCGAAATACCAGAGGATAAAAATAGCGTAATGAATCAAAAATAGGTTGCCCATTTAGGGCAACCTATTTTTAAGCTTCCGGACCAATAATTGAAATGGCTGGCTCAGCTTTCAAGATTTTTGCTATTAAGCGATCGAGCGATTCCATTGATACGGCATCAATGGACGCTAGTACTTCGTCTACTGAACGATGTTTGCGATGCACTAACTCACTCGTACCGTTACGATTCATACGAGAACCTGTCCCCTCTAGACCGAGTACAAAACTACCCTTCAGCTGCTCCTTCGCATTCACAAGTTCTTCCTCTGTCACACCACCTGCTACGATATCAAGTAATGTCGCATCAATTGTATGTTGGAGCTGCGATAATTGCTGACGACTTGTACTACCATAAATCGTAAATGCACCAACATCTGCATAACAGGATTGATAAGAAAATATTGAATAGGCTAAACCACGTTCTTCGCGTACTTCTTGGAACAAACGAGAGCTCATATTGCCACCAATAATATTATTAAGTGCAATAAAGCTATACATATCTGGATCTTTTACACCAATTGCTGGATAAGAAATGGCTAAATGTGCTTGCTCCGTATCGCGAGTTTTTGAAATCTCTCCTGGATAAAAATGAGGATTCGAAAGCACAGGCTCAACCACAAGTGGAGATGGCTGATAATGGCCAAATAAATCTTCAATTGTTTGGATAAGCTTTGCAGAAATATTTCCGGCTATTGAAATAACAACTGATTCTGGACCATAATGTTTAGCCATATAGTTACGTATCAAATCTGCTGTAAATGTTTTTAAAGTAGCCGCAGTCCCTAGTATTGGACGACCGAGTGCATCGTTTGGATACATGACTTCCCAGAGCTTTTCATGAACATCATCATCAGGTGCGTCTTCACTCATTAGTATTTCCTCTAGTACAACTTGTCGTTCCTTCTCTAACTCTTCCTTTGCAAACGTAGAATTAAAGAACATATCCGCTAATATTGTCACGGCAAGCTCTGCATGATGATCTAAAACCTTTGCATAATAACAAGTGTTTTCCTTAGATGTAAAGGCATTTAACTCGCCACCAATTCGGTCAAATTCTTCAGCAATTTGGCGAGCTGTTCGAGTTTTTGTCCCTTTAAAAAGCATATGTTCGATAAAATGTGTAATACCATTTTCCTCAGGTAGCTCATAACGAGATCCTGCATTAACAAAAATGCCTAGCGCAACGGATCTTACATGATCGATTTGCTCAGACACAATACGCACACCATTCTGACATGTATGTACTTGTACCAAAAAATCTCCCCCAATTTATCTCTAGTTCTACATCAAAGGCATAATGTGGGATCTTCACCAAAACGTGTGGTTGATTTCCGTTCCAACTGGGCGCTTTCCTGGGGGCGTCCGATGAGCCGCTTGGGCCAACAGGTTGTTGGTCACGAAGGCGTTATCACAGGACGTGATGCTTTTAGCCTTCGTTCCCCTGCCGGCTCGCTCCAGGGTCTCGGGCCAACACGATGTTGGTCACGAAGGCGTTATCACAGGATGTGATGCTTTTAGCCTTCGTTCCCCTATCGCTAATCCCCAAGGAGTCGCCCAGTCGTAACGAAGATCAACTTATTTACCAAGTATACGTTTTACCAAAAGTCATCCACGACTTTTGGTGATGAACCATAATGTGAAGTTTCCCCCAAAATATCCCTTATCGAACCATTTTCCTTATAGTTGATTTAAAAAAGGCTGCGCATTATACGCAGCCTTTTCTACAATTTATTATTTATCTTGCTCAGCGCGTTCTTTTTCCTCTTGGATAACTACTTTACGAGATAAATTCACACGACCTTGCTTGTCAATTTCAATAACTTTTACAAGTAATTGATCGCCAAGTTTTAAGACATCTTCAACTTGTTTTGTACGTTCCTCTTGAATTTCAGAGATGTGAAGTAAGCCATCTTTACCAGGGAATATTTCACAGAACGCACCGAATTTTTCAATACGTTTAACTGTTGATAAGTAATACTCGCCAACTTTTGCTTCACGTACGATGTCTTCGATAATTTGTTTTGCACGAGCGTTCATTTCTTCATCTGCAGAAGAGATGTAAATTGTACCATCTTGCTCCGTATCAATTTTTACGCCAGTTTCTTCAATAATTTTGTTAATTTGTTTACCACCAGGTCCGATGACATCGCGAATTTTATCAGGATTAATCTTCACGATAACAATTTTCGGTGCAAATTTAGATAATTTTTCACGTGGGTCTGCAAGAGTAGCAATCATTGATTCTAAAATGTGCATACGGCCAATTTTAGCTTGTGTTAATGCTTCTTCTAAAATATTACGTGATAAACCATCAATTTTAATGTCCATTTGAAGTGCTGTTACACCTTTAGCTGTACCTGCAACTTTAAAGTCCATATCTCCAAGGTGGTCTTCCATACCTTGAATATCCGTTAAAATAGAGTAGTGTTCTCCTTTTTTAATAAGACCCATTGCAATACCTGCTACAGGTGCCTTTAATGGAACACCAGCATCCATCATCGCTAACGTTGAAGCACAGATAGAAGCTTGAGATGTAGAACCGTTTGATTCAAGTACTTCCGATACACAACGGATTGTATATGGGAATACAGATTCATCTGGAATAACCGCATCAAGAGCACGCTCTCCTAATGCACCATGCCCGATTTCACGACGACCTGGTCCACGAATTGGGCCAGTTTCCCCTACAGAGAATTGTGGGAAGTTATAGTGATGCATAAAGCGTTTTGATTCTTCTACACCTAAACCGTCGATAATTTGTACATCCCCAAGTGCACCTAATGTACAAATAGAAAGGGCTTGTGTTTGTCCACGCGTAAATAATGCTGAACCGTGTGTACGTTGCAATATGCCTGTTTCAGAAGAAAGTGGACGGATTTCGTCTAACTTACGACCATCTGGACGTACTTTATCTTCTGTAATCTGACGACGTACTTCGTCTTTAACCATTTTATCTAGAATTGTATAAACTTGCTTCATTGTTACATCATCAGCTTCTTGCTCTTCATAAGAAGCAATAACACGGTCTTTTACCGCTTTAATAGCTTCATCACGTGCATGTTTCTCAGCAGTTTGAATAGCATCATGCATGTCAGTCTCACAAGCTGCTTTTATATCTGCTTGAATCGCTTCATCAATTTCAAATAATGTTATTGATAATTTTTCTTTTCCTACTTCTGCAACGATTTGCTCTTGGAAAGCAATAATTTTTTGGATTTCTTCATGACCGAACATAATGGCTTCTAGCATTATTTCCTCTGGTACTTCTAGTGCACCTGCTTCAACCATGTTGATAGCATCCTTGTTACCTGCTACAGATAAATGGACTGTTGATTGATTAGATTGTTCCACTGTTGGGTTCACGATAAATTTACCGTCGATATAGCCAACTTGTACACCTGCAATCGGTCCGTCAAATGGAATATCTGAAATAGCTAACGCTATTGATGAACCAAGCATTGCAGCCATTTCAGACGTGCAATCCGGATCGTTAGACATGACCATCGAAATTACTTGTACTTCATTACGGAAACCGTCTGGGAACATCGGACGAATCGGACGGTCGATTAAACGGCTTGCTAGTATTGCTTTTTCAGATGGACGTCCTTCACGTTTAATAAAGCCACCAGGAATTTTACCTGCTGCGTATAAACGTTCTTCGTAGTTTACTGTTAATGGGAAGAAATCAAGTGGTTTCGGTGATTTTGACATTGTTGCTGTTGAAAGTACAGATGTATCTCCATAGCGTACTAAAACGGCCCCATTTGCTTGTTTTGCTAACTGTCCGACTTCGATTACAAGCGGACGGCCAGCCCATTCATAGGAATAGACTTTCTTTTCGTTCATTCAATGAACCCCTCTCTATTATAAAAACACTTACTTCGTCTGTATGTACTAATAGTAAGTGTACCAAAAATGCTTGTTCTATGCTAAATATTTCATCAAATAATCATACATTTAAATTCAGTTATTGCCAATTTATTTAGGATTTATTTCTGTATCTGATTGAAACCAAGTTTTTTTGCTTGAATTTCGTGTCATATATGCTTTTTTCGCAATAGTAAAGTTAATGTCTTCTTAATGTTTATAAACATAAAGAAAAAGCGGGATTAATCCCGCTTTTAGATCGACAATTAGCGACGTAAGCCTAAACGAGTGATTAGTTCACGGTAACGTTGTACGTCAGTTTCACGAAGATATTTTAATAGGTGACGACGACGACCTACCATTTTAAGAAGACCACGCTCAGAGTGGAAATCTTTTTTGTGTGTACGTAAGTGAGCATTTAGAGCGTTGATTTCCTCTGTTAATACTGCAACTTGTACTTCTGGAGAACCAGTGTCACTTTCGTGAGTACGGAACTCAGCAATAATTTCGTTTTTACGTTGTTTTGTAATAGCCATTTGTATGGACCTCCTAAATAATTGTTAATCGCCATTAGCACAGTAAACGTTGGAGTCATCGATATACCGAGCTAAGGTTAAGCATATTATGCACTTATGAATGTTACCATAAATCAAAAGGTCAAGCAAGCGTTAACGTAAGCCTATTCAAATGCTAACGCATATTTAATTTGCATTAACCCGATAAAATATGGTTCATCACCATAAAGTGGGGTTGATTTCCGTTCCAGCTGGGCGCTTTCCTGGGGGCGTCCGATGAGCCGCTTGGGGCAACAGGATGTTGGTCACGAAGGCGTTATCACAGGACGTGATGGTTTTAGCCTTCGTTCCTCTACCTGCTCGCTCCAGGGTCTCGGGCCAACACGATGTTGGTCACGAAGGCGTTATCACAGGATGTGATGGTATTAGCCTTCGTTCCTCTATTGCTGATCCCCAAGGAGTCGCCCAGTCGTAACGAAGATCAACTTATATTCATGGTATACGTTTTAACTTTTGGTAATAACCTTAAAATATTCAATTGCTTCTTGTTTATCCTTTTCGATTTGTGCTTTCAAAGCTTCAATTCCATCGAATTTTCGTTCACTTCTTATACGTTTATACCAAGCGACATGCACTTCTTCACCGTAAATATTTTTTTCGAAGTTTAATATATGGGCTTCGATGGATAATTGCTTGTCATTTGGATCTTTAAATGTTGGTTTATAGCCTACATTACATACACCATCATACCAGTTATTTTGTACAAGTAATCGTACCGCATACACACCGCTTGCTGGGATATAAGTCCCCTCTAACGCTTGGACATTAGCAGTTGGGAAACCGATTGTGCGTCCTCGCTTATCACCATGTACAACGATACCCGTAATTTCAAATGGTCGTCCTAGGAGCAATCTTGCTGCTTCCATATCTCCCTCTTGCAATAGCTTACGGATACGTGTAGAGCTAATTTTTTCGATATCGTCGATTTTCTTTTCAACAACTGTTACGCCGTAATCTCCATTACTCAATGCACGCATATCTTCCATTTTACCTTTACCGAATGCACCAAAAGAATAATCAAAGCCAGCTGTAACATGTTGAATGTTCAACCCACGAATAAATGTATCAATAAATGCATCAGGTGAAAGCTTTGCAAAATCAGATGTGAAATGTACAACAAATGCTGTATCAACACCCTGTTCTTCAAATAGCTGCAATTTTTGCTGTAATAACGTTATATAAAATACTTTTTCGTTACGACCGCCTAGCACTAAAGAAGGATGTGGATCGAATGTCATAACAGCCGTTGGAATTTGACGCTTGTCTCCTTCTTCCTTCGCTGCCTTAATAACTGCCTGATGCCCTCTATGTACACCATCAAAAAAGCCCAGTGCCAATGAATACGGTTGCATGCTTTCTCTTTGCTGTAGCTGGTGTGGGTATTTTAAATGAATGACCTCCATACAAAAAATCCTCCTACTCTATCGTCGGAAACATCTTATGTGGCTTCATAAACCCTTCCTTTGTAGGATGGGCTTGATAGACCGCAATTGCTTTCCCACTGATTCCAAAAACAATTTTATCATGTATCTTTAATAATGCATCTGCGGGAAGCACTTGTCCATTGAAAATTTCTTTTTCATTAGCAGAAGTTATTTCAATAAATGGGTAATCTGTCAATGCATACTCAACAGGTAAAATGCATGTATCGATTTGCTCAGCTTCCATCAGCTCAGCTACCTGTGCCAACGTAAAGCAATTTTCTTGTGTAAACGTACCTGAGGCTGTGCGTACGAGCTCTTTCATATGCGCAGGATAGCCAAGCGCCGCTCCGATTTGCACAGCTAGTGTTCGAATATACGTCCCTTTACTACACGCTATCCGTACAGGGAATGTAATTTCTTGTCCTTCATAAATTTCAACATCATCTAGTAGCTCTAATGCATAAATAGTTACTTGACGTGTCGGTCTTTCTACAATTTCGCCTTTTCGAGCATATTCATAGAGACGTTTCCCATTTACTTTGACAGCTGAAAACATTGGTGGCGTTTGTTGAATGACACCTGTTAGCGAGGCTAAAACTTCTTGCAATTGAGTACGTGTGAACTTTTTATCCGTAGGATCTTGCTCAACTGTTTCTCCTTCTGCATCCTCAGTTGTCGTTGTACGGCCAATTGAAATAACGGCTTCATAGGTTTTTCCTGCATCCGTTAAATATTCTGCGATACGTGTTGCTTGACCAATACAAATCGGGAGAACTCCCTCAACACCTGGATCAAGTGTGCCTGTATGTCCAACTTTTTTGGTACGTAAAATTTTTCGTAATTTAAAGACGCAATCATGACTTGTCATGCCGCGTTCCTTCCAAAGCGGTAAAATACCGTTCATAAGCTTCCTCCTAAAATCAAATCAATTCATTTTTAGCAATTTTGATGTTCGTTACATTTTCATCACTTTTAGGATCATCACCAAAACGTGTGGTTGATTTCCGTTCCGACTGGGCGCTTTCCTGGGGGCGTCCGATGAGCCGCTTCGCTTCGCTGCAGGGTCTCGGGCCAACAGGATGTTGGTCACGAAGGCGTTATCACAGGATGTGATGGTTTTAGCCTTCGTTCCTCTATCGCTAATCCCCAAGGAGTCGCCCAGTCTCCACTCCAATCAACTTATTTGCATAGTATATGTTTTAACAATTGTCATCCACGGCTTTTGGGGATGAACCCACTTTTAAGATAAAAGTGGATGCCTGACACACCTACCGAAAAACTGGCGGGCAGTCGCCAAAACATATAGGTAAGCTCCGCACGAAAGCTTAATAAAGATGATAGAGCCAAAAAATGTTACATTCCTAATGAATGTAAAAAGCCTGCCTGCATGAACATGCATATGGCAGACTTTTTTAAGTTAAGCTTATTCTTCGTGTAAACCACGTAGCAATGTATCAATACGGTTCCCATATTCAATCGATGAATCGAATTCAAAAATTAGTTCTGGTGTACGACGTAAACGGATTCGTGAACCGATTTCTGAGCGAATAAAACCAGAAGCCTTTAATAAAGCTTTTAGTGTTTCCTCTTTTTCACGTTCATTGCCTAGAGTTGTAATATAAATTGTCGCTTGCTGTAAATCACCTGTCACCTCAACACCAGTAACAGTAACGAAACCAACACGCGGATCTTTAATTTTACGTCCAATAATCTCGCCAAGCTCTTTTTTCATTTGCTCAGCGACACGGTTTGAGCGTAGAGACATAGTTTGTCACCTCAATTTCGATGTACAGAAAGTTGTGTCCTCACTTACACATCTATTTTCATGCAAGGTTGGTAAATCAAGCAACACAACTTCTAATGTTACTTATAGATAGTCTCGCCACACATTAAGCTGTTCCCAAGATGGATTTGACTGTAAGTAGTGGAGCGCGTGATTAATTTCACGCTCGGCTGCTTCTTTTGAAGAAGAAACAGCAACAAGCGCTAATTTCGTGCGTTGCCATACATTTTGATGGTCAATTTCCGCGATGGATACATTAAATTTTTGTTTCGTGCGTGTAATCATGCGCTGTAAGACAGCACGTTTTTCCTTCAACGAATGGGCAGTTTGAATAATGAATTCAACCTCTGCGTAAACAATCATTAAGCACGTTTAACTTCTTCCATAATATAGGCTTCGATAATGTCGCCTTCTTTAATATCGTTGAAGTTTGTAATTGTAATACCACATTCGTAACCACGGGCAACTTCTTTTACTTCATCTTTGAAACGTTTAAGTGTATCTAATTCACCTTCAAAAATTACTACATTTTCGCGAATCACACGTACGCCTGAATCACGAGTTACTTTACCTTCTGTTACGTATGAACCAGCAATTGTACCAACTTTTGATACTTTAATTGTTTGTCGAACTTCTGCTTGACCAATAATTTTTTCTACGAATTCTGGATCAAGCATACCTTTCATTGCTTGTTCAATTTCTTCGATTACTTTATAGATAATGCGGTGTAGACGAATATCTACGCCTTCTTCTTCTGCTGCACGTTTTGCATTGACATCTGGACGAACATTGAAGCCGATAACAATTGCATTAGAAGCCGCAGCAAGAGAAATATCTGATTCTGTAATCGCTCCAGCGCCAGTGTGAATAATTTTCACGTTTACGCCTTCAACATCAATTTTCATTAATGATGCAGCCATAGCTTCTACAGTACCTTGAACGTCAGCTTTAACAATTAAGTTAAGCTCCTTCATTTCGCCTTGACTCATTTGTTCGAATAAGTTATCAAGCGTTACGCGTTGTTTTTCTGAACGTTGTGCTTGAATCGCTGACATTGCACGAGTTTCTCCAACTTGACGTGCTGTTTTTTCGTCTTCAAAGACAACGAAACGGTCGCCAGCTTGTGGTACATCGTTTAAACCTGTGATTTCAACTGGCGTTGATGGTCCAGCTTCCTTCACACGACGGCCTTTGTCATTCACCATAGCACGTACACGTCCAAAAGTATGGCCGACAACAATTGGGTCCCCAACTTTTAATGTTCCATCTTGTACTAAAAGCGTTGCAACAGAGCCTCGACCTTTATCTAGCTGTGCTTCAATTACTGTACCAAGTGCTAAGCGATTAGGGCTCGCTTTTAATTCTCCAACTTCAGCAACAAGTAAAATCATTTCAAGTAATGTGTCAATGCCTTCACCTTTTAATGCAGAGATTGGTACGAAAATAGTTTCGCCACCCCAAGCTTCAGGAACTAGGCCATGCTCTGTTAACTCTTGCATCACACGGTCTGGATTAGCTGAAGGTTTATCCATTTTATTGACTGCAACAATAATTGGTACTTCTGCTGCTTTTGCGTGGTTAATTGCTTCCACTGTTTGTGGCATAACGCCATCATCCGCAGCTACTACTAAAATCGTTAAGTCCGTTACTTTCGCACCGCGCGCACGCATAGTTGTAAACGCAGCGTGTCCTGGTGTATCAAGGAACGTAATTTTTTTGTCGCCTTCAGTTACTTGATAAGCACCGATATGCTGAGTAATACCTCCAGCCTCTCCAGCTGTAACTTTAGTATTGCGAATAGAGTCTAACAATGTAGTTTTACCATGGTCAACGTGACCCATAATTGTTACTACAGGAGGACGTTCTGATAAGTCCGCCTCGTTAATTTCTTCTGTTTGTTCGAAGTGTGTTTCTAAATCCGTAATATCTACACGAATTTCTTCTTCAACTTCTACACCATAGTCTGCGCAAAGTAATTCAATTGCATCCTTATCTAATTCTTGGTTAATTGTTGCCATTACACCAAGCATAAATAATTTTTTAATAATTTCTGATGGCTCACGGTGTAATTTTTTTGCTAATTCCGCTACAGAAAGTGATTCAACAAAAGTAATTTTTTCTGGTAATTCCTTTTGTTTCACTGGTAGACTTGGTTGATGTGTTTTTGGATGGCGACGTTTCCCGCCATGGATTCCTGGTCTTGGACGTTGGTTGTAACCACCGCCACCTCTGCGATTATTATTATTATTATTATTATTATTATTATTATTATTTTGTGTCATATTTCTATTTTGATTACCTTTTATATTCTTAGATTTTTCGTTAGACGAATTTGAGTTTTGACGCGTTTGTTGCTGATTACTTGTTTTAGGCTTAGAAGTAGCAGATTGTTGCTTTTGCCCTTCTTGCTTTTTTACCGGTTGCTGTTGTTTTTGCGATACATTTTGAGTAGGTTGCTTCACATTACTATTTTTAAATGTTTGGTTTAACTTTGTCACTGTGTCTTTTTCTAACATTGACATATGATTTGTTACACTCTCATTTAATTTACTTAGTGCTTCAATAACCTCTTTACTCGTTTTATTCACTTGTTTCGCATATTCATGAACTCTGATTTTGGTCATCTGCTCACCCCCGATTATTTTTCGTTGAGTAGACTAGACAATTTGCTTGCAAAACCTTTATCGGTAATAGCTAAAGCCACTCGGGCCTCCTTACCTGTAGCATGTCCTAGATCATAACGATCACCAATTACATGATACTCAACGTTGTAATACGTGCATTTATCTTGAATTTTTTTGCTAGAGTTTTTAGAAGCATCGTTTGCAAGCAGTACTATCTTAGCATTACCATTGCGGACTTCCTTTACTACTAACTCTTCTCCTGAAATCACTTTACGGGCTCTTGCCGCTATTCCAAGCAAATTATGCACTGCTTGATTGATCATAATATAGACTCCCTACGAATCATCAAAATAAGTTCATCGTAGATTTCTTCAGGGATTTTTACATCAAGTTGATGCCCTAAAACATTTTTCTTACGGGCGATTTCAATCGCTTCCTCCGATTTAGAAACATAGGCACCACGTCCGGGTTTTTTCCCGGAAACATCTACACTTACTTCGCCCTCTTTCGAACGAACGACACGAATCATTTCTTTCTTTGTTAGCATTTCTCCAGTAGCTACACATTTTCGAAGAGGTACTTTTTTATTAATAGCCATAAGAATCACCTTTCCTCTCTGAAGCTTGTCGTAAGAGGTGGACTAGCCGTGCACTACATTGGTTATATACTTGCATTTTAATTTAATACCGTACTATTTTCCATTGTAGGCTCTGCCATTATTCAGTCGGCGCAGCCCAACGCCTACTGAATAATGGTAGTTAACTAGTCACACGGGCTTTCTTACTTATTCTTCGTCGTCTTGATATAAATCAACTGTCACATCATCAAAATCACTTTCTTCATCCTCAGCAGGTATGAAAGTGCTTGTAGCAGATGGATAAATACCTAACTCACGAGCATCTGTTTCACTCTTAATATCAATTTTCCAGCCAGTTAACTTGGCAGCTAAACGAGCATTTTGACCACGTTTACCAATTGCTAATGATAATTGATAGTCTGGAACAACAACTGTAGTAGATTTTTCTTCTTCATTTACTTGAACATCTAAAACCTTTGATGGGCTAAGAGCATTTGCTACAAACACAACTGGATCTTCTGACCATTCAACGATATCGATTTTTTCGCCGTTCAATTCATTTACAATTGTTTGCACACGAGCGCCTTTTGCCCCTACACATGAACCTACTGGATCTACTTCTTCGTTATGTGCATGAACAGAGATCTTAGAACGGTCACCTGCTTCACGAGCAATTGACTTAATTTCTACGATACCTTCGTAGATTTCAGGTACTTCCATTTCAAATAAGCGGCGTAATAAACCAGGATGTGTACGTGAAACAATTACTTGTGGTCCGCGTGTAGTACGTTCAACCTTTGTAATATAGACCTTGATGCGATCGTGTGGATGATATGTTTCACCTTGAATTTGTTCATTTTGTGGTAATGCAGCTTCTACTTTTCCTAGACCTACGTAAATATTACGAGCATCTAGACGCTCAACTACACCAGTTACGATATCATCTTCACGGTCCACATATTGCTCGTAAATAAGGCCACGTTCTGCTTCGCGCACACGTTGTGTAACAACTTGTTTCGCTGTCTGTGCAGCAATACGACCAAAGTTTCGTGGTGTCACTTCCTGTTCCACGATATCTTCTAATTGATATGCAGGGTTGATTGCCTTGGCATCTTCTTCAGAGATTTGTAAACGATCATCTTCTACTTCTTCAACAACATCTTTGCGTGAAAAGACACGAATAGAGCCCTTATCTAAATTTAAGTCCACACGAACATTTTGTGCTTGATTGAAGTTGCGTTTGTAAGCTGTAACTAATGCCGCTTCTATTGCTTCAATTAACACATCTCTTGAAATTCCTTTTTGTTCTTCTAGCGCATTTAGCGCATCTAACAAATCACTACTCATTTTATTTTCACTCCTAAATATGCATTATGCTTAAAAATCGATGGCTAGTCGTGCCAATGCGATTTTATCTTGTTCAATTGTTACTGTAATTTTACGCGTTTTAATGCGTACTTCCATCACTAATGTATGTTCATCGTATGACGTTAAGTAGCCTTGGAATTCCTTCATGTCCTTGATGGGCTCATAGGTTTTAACATAAATAAATTTGCCAATCGCTTTTTCAAAATCAGTGTCTTTTTTTAATGGACGTTCTGCTCCAGGTGAAGAAACTTCTAAATAATAGTTTTGTGTAATTGGATCATTTTCATCCAATAGCAAACTTAGTCGTTCACTAACTTGAGCACATTGTTCAATGTCAATTCCACCTTCAGGTGTATCTACATAAACACGTAAAAACCAGTTACGTCCTTCTTTTACGAACTCGACATCTACAAGCTCAAGATTCAACTCTTCAACAATCGGTTTAGCGAGCTCTTCAATTAAAGATGGTACTTTGCTCATTGTTTCCTCCTGCATCTATCAAATTCTGGCGTAATAAAACAGAAATTCCACCAGTAGCTTTGGTGAAATTTAACGGTCTTACCTGCTGTTAGTCAAAAATTTGTTTTGCTACGGTATAACAACAGAAAAGAGCGGGAAGGTCCCACTCTTTTGCTGGAAAAATATCAACAAATTATTACCATAAGGATAGCATAGTTTACAGCACAATGCAAATTTCCTTTTTCTAGACATCTATTAGGTATAGCCATAATTTGTGTCTGGAAATTGAAATTTATACTTAACTTAAGCTCATCACCATAACGTGGAGGCGATTTCCGTTCCGACTGGGCGCTTTCCTGGGGGCGTCGGGGCAACAGGATGTTGGTCACGAAGGCGTTATCACAGGACGTGATGCTTTTAGCCTTCGTTCCCCTTCCGCTTCGCTCCAGGGTCTCGGGCCAACAGATGTTTTCTGCGCGAAAGCGTAGTGCTAACGTAGCGGCAGCAGCACCGATGTTGGTCACGAAGGCGTTATCACAGGATGTGATGCTTTTAGCCTTCGTTCCTCTATCGCTGATCCCCGAGGAGTCGCCCGGTCGTAACCAAGATCACCTTGTATGCATGGCATATGTCTTAACAAATGTCTTCTTTACTTTGATGACGAACTTAATTTGATCATAAATCGGATAAGTTATTCATATTTGATAGTGATACCATTAGACATCGCTTGATACATCACTATCATATTGAAGATTAGAAAAGTGATAACTGATTGGCATCAGGCATTCCTTCTAAACAACCCAATTGATCCATGTATTCTATTAATGTTTTGGATACTCGACCTCGTTGCTGTAAATCTTCCTTCGATAAAAATTCTCCGTCCTCACGTGCTGCCACAATTTGGTTAGCAACGTTTGTACCAAGACCAGGAATCGCATCGAATGGTGGAATTAAAGAGTTCCCATCAATGATAAATTCACTAGCCTGTGAACGATATAAGTCCACCTTCTGGAAGCTAATACCACGCTCACACATTTCAAGTGCTAATTCCATTACAGTTAATAGGTTTTTCTCTTTTGTTGAAGCATCTAAACCCTTCAGATTGATTTCATCAATTTTTGTACGAATCATTTGCGGACCCTGTACCATGGCAATTAAATCAAAATCATCTGCACGAACTGTGAAATACGCTGCGTAATAAAGAATTGGGAAATGTACCTTAAACCATGCAATACGAACTGCCATTAACACGTAAGCGGCAGCATGGGCTTTCGGGAACATGTATTTTATCTTTTTACATGACTCTATATACCAGCCTGGTACTTTATTCGCCAGCATTTCCGCTTCGAATTCTTCAGATAATCCTTTCCCTTTACGCACGGATTCCATAATTTTAAACGCTAGTGACGGTTCTAGATCTTGATAAATTAAATACACCATAATATCGTCACGACAGCCAATTACTTCTTTCAGCACACATGTACCGTTGTGAATTAACTCTTGCGCGTTACCAAGCCATACGTCTGTTCCGTGTGATAGTCCTGAAATTTGCACGAGCTCCGAGAATGTTGATGGCTTTGTATCTTCAAGCATTTGGCGTACAAAACGGGTACCGAACTCAGGAATGCCGAGTGTTCCTGTCTTACAGCCAATTTGTTTTTCTGTTACGCCTAAAGTTTCTGGAGAACTAAAGATTTTCATAACGACTGGATCATCTGTTGGAATGGTTTTTGGATCTATCCCTGATAAATCCTGCAACATCCGAATCACAGTCGGATCATCGTGCCCAAGTATATCAAGCTTTAAAATATTATCGTGAATGGAATGGAAATCAAAGTGCGTTGTACGCCATTCTGAATCCTGTGCATCCGCAGGGAATTGCACTGGTGAGAAATCATAAATATCCATATAATCTGGTACTACGATAATTCCTCCAGGGTGCTGTCCTGTTGTACGCTTTACGCCTGTACAGCCTTGTACTAAACGATCTACCTCGGCACCGCGGAAATGTAGGTTATTATCATTAGCATAGCCCTTTACATAGCCATACGCTGTTTTCTCTGCGACTGTACCGATTGTTCCTGCACGATATACGTAATCCTCACCGAATAATACCTTCGTATAATTATGGGCTTGTGGTTGATATTCCCCGGAGAAATTCAAATCGATGTCGGGTACCTTATCTCCTTTAAAGCCAAGGAACGTTTCGAACGGGATATCTTGCCCATCCTTTTTATACGGTGTTCCACATTCTGTACAATCTTTATTTGGCAAGTCGAAGCCTGAGCTTACTGAACCATCATTAAAAAACTCTGAATGCTTACAATTTGGACAAACATAATGAGGAGGCAATGGATTTACTTCAGTAATCTCCATAAAGGTCGCCACTAATGAAGATCCAACTGAACCACGGGAACCTACTAAATAGCCATCAGCTAATGATTTTTTCACAAGCTTCGCAGAAATTAAGTAAATTACTCCGAAACCATGGCCTAAAATTGACTTTAATTCCTTTTCAATTCGGGCCTTCACGATTTCTGGTAACTCTTCTCCGTATATAAGATGGGCCATTTCATAGGTTAAATTTGTAACCTCATCATCTGAGCCTTCAATTTTTGGTGTATATAAATCATCTTTAATTGGCTTAACATCACCAATCATATCTGCGACCTTTTGAGAGTTGGTAACAACTACTTCCTTCGCAAGATCCGGTCCTAAAAAATCAAATTCTTCAAGCATCTCATCCGTCGTTCTGAAATGAACTTCAGGCAGCTTCGATCTATTTAATATGTTGGCACCACCTTGAGAGCCAATTAGAATTTGTCTAAACATTCCATCTGTCGGATCTAAGTAATGGACATTACCGGTCGCTACAACGGGTTTATCCATTTTCTTCCCTAGCTTTACGAGCTTGCGAATAATATCTTCAAGTGTCCATTCATCACGTACGACATTGCGCTCAATTAACGGTGCATACACGGCCTTTGGTTGAACTTCAATATAATCATAGAATCTCGCAATTTGCTCTGCTTCCTCTGGGGATTTATTCATCATCGTCTCAAATAATTCACCATTATTACAACCTGATCCGATTAATAACCCTTCTCTATATTGCTCTAAGACCGCTCGTGTGACACGAGGAACACGATAGAACGTTTTTGTATGGGAGTGGGTGACTAATTTAAATAAATTTTTTAGTCCAGCATTATCTACAGCTAATATCGTACAATGCATTGGTCGTCCCTTTTTATAGGCATCCCCGCCACCAACATGCTTATTAAAGTCGTCGTGATATTTAATACCTAATTCATCTGCATCTTTTAACAGCTGTAAAAGTAAGAAGCCGGTTGCTTCTGTATCATAAATAGCTCGGTGATGCTGAGTTAAATCGATATTGAATTTTTTACAAAGTGTATTTAGTCGATGGTTTTTCATCGTTGGATAAAGTAATCGAGCTAGCTCCAATGTATCAATAACTGGATGAATTGTTCCATCTAGTCCATATTTTTTATAGCCTGTGTATAAAAAGCCAATATCAAATGATGCATTATGGGCTACTACTATGCCATCTCCGATAAATGCATGGAACTCCTTAATGACTTGCTCCACTTCTGGTGCATTTCGTACCATATCATCTGTAATGCCTGTCAGTTCAATGGTCGTCGCTGAAAGCGGGTGATGGGGATTGGCAAAGCTTTCGTATTTGTCGATTACCTGCCCATCTTTAATTTTCACCGCGGCAAGCTCAATGATCGTATCGTAAGCAGTAGATAGGCCTGTCGTCTCTACGTCAAATACGACATAGGTATCATCATCTAATAATCGGTGCTCAGCTGCATAAGCAATCGGCACACCATCATCTACTAAATTAGCCTCCAAGCCATAAATAACTTTTATACCATGCTTTTTCCCTGCTGCATAAGCCTCTGGGAAGGATTGCACAACAGCATGGTCAGTAATAGCCACGGCTGGATGACCCCACTTTGCAGCCTGCGCAACAAGTCTATCAACTGGTGTCACAGCGTCCATTGTGCTCATTGGTGTATGCAAATGCAATTCAACTCGTTTTTCTCCCTCTGGCGCCTTATCCTGTCGTGTTTCTTTTCTGATTTCATTGATATCATTTGCCATAACGATTAAATCACGAATGAATGTGTCAGTTTGTACGGAGCCTCGGACTTTTACCCACATACCCTTTTTCAAATGTTGCATAAGTTCCGCATCATCATTATCACGTGAGAACATTTTTACAACGATAGAATCCGTATAGTCGGTAATTTTAATTTGCAATAAAGAACGACCGCTTTTCAGCACTTTAACTTCTGCATCAAATACAAAGCCTTCAATGATCACACGACGTTCTTCCTCAACAATGCGTTTAATTTCCATTGTTTCATCATCTTTAATTAACATACCAAGCTGGAATGGTCGATCACCAAGGTTGGCAAGAGCCGGATTTTCTTTCTTCTCCTTCTCACGTTTTTGGTAATCTTCTATTGCTTGCTGAGCTAAAGCGGCTTCTTCTAAGCGCCTCTGCTCCATGAAAGCTTCCTGTGCCGCAATCATTTCTTCTGTTTGATCTTGGAGCACGAAATCTAGCACAATATGCGGAAAGCCGAACTGACTATAGCTTGCAGAAAGCTTTTCTGCATACTTTGTTTTCAGCATCATAAATTCCATTTCCTGCATGCAGGATAACGTAATTTTTTGCCCATTCCACATAGGGACTTGCGATACTAGGCAATTTTTTAAAGTTGGCGCCATATCATCGATTTGCTCTACTACTGTTAACCAATATTGTTGGACAAGCTCCTCCGTCACATTTTTCTCTACCGTATCAAAAGTTGTGTGGATTTCAGCGATAGCTGAAAATTTCTCAGCTAAACGAGTACGAAAAAGTTGGTATAGTGAAAAAGGAAGTATATCTCGTAATTTAATAGCGAAATTCCATAGCCTGTTCTTTTTGTGTACAGTTAGTCGTGATAATTCACCTTCCTCAAAAAAGGACATATACACATCTTCTGTTAATTCTAGTTGTTGCAAGAGCGTTTGAAACCTTGCTCTTGCTTCTTGTTGCTGTTCCAATCTATTGACACCTACTTTCAGAAAGAGGCAGACTTACATGCCCCATGTTTTATTTCCTCACCAACATTTACGATTTGAAGGAACAAATGCACTAAAGCGCTCGTTTACATCCGACAAGCGCTGGAGAGCCCGAAGCAAAAGTAAGCGATCTACCTACTTTTGCCCGAGGGATCGAAGCGACCTCGAGGATGTAGCGCTTTAGCCTAGACGGAAAAAAATTCGCACCCTTTCCACGGGCGACCGTCAAGCTTCACAAATCCTAAACATCTATGAATTCATGCTTGGCTCGCTGTCCCCGAGAAGTGGCGCGAATTTTTTATCTATTTAATACCATTTGGGACAGCCTAAAGGAAAATCAATTATGCCTCGGCATAATTGCGTCCGGAATCGGCTTTGTGCTTAGGCCTGCTGAGGGCCGACACGATGTCGGTCATTTCGGTAATGCCACAGGACGTGGCGTTCTTAGACTGAGTTCCTCTATTTCAGCGGGTGTTTGGACACCCACTGAAAAGTAGCTTAAACCCGCATTCATCTCACCACCATAGAGGCGGGAGACTTCCGATGAAAGAAATTAATGTTTGCGGAAAAATTCATTTAAGCGATCAATGACCTCTTCTTTTTTCCATTCGAACGTTTCACCCGTTTGACGGAATTTAACCTCAACCATACCTTCAGTTGCTTTTTTACCTACTGTTACACGGACAGGTAAGCCAATTAAGTCAGCATCTGCGAATTTAACCCCTGCACGCTCTGCACGATCATCTAATAGCACATCATAACGGTATGATTTCAATAAGCCATATAGCTCATCAGCTAAGGCAACCTGTGTTTCATCCTTTGTATTAACCGGTACAACATGGATATCATAAGGAGCTAATTGTGTTGGCCAAACAAAACCATTTTCATCTTGGAAATGCTCTGCAACAGCAGCTAAAATACGTGATACACCAATACCATAGCATCCCATAATAAATGGCTGTGCCTTACCTTGCTCGTCTAAGAAAGTACCATTCATTTTTTCAGAGTAAGTTGTTCCTAATTTGAAAATATGACCAACTTCGATACCTTCTGCAAATTTAATAATACCTTGTCCATCTGGAGATGGATCACCCACTTGAATAAAACGAATATCTAAGTATTCATTCACTGCAAAATCACGCTCTGGATTAACATTTACTAAATGGAACCCATCCTCATTTGCACCAGCTATACCGTTACGAATCGATTTAATAGCATTGTCAGCTACTACTTTTACGTCTACTGGTAATTTAACAGGACCGATTGAACCAACCCCACAGCCTAATAAATTGCGGATTGCCTCTTCACTAGCAAGTTCAACAGAACCAGCATCAAGTGCATTTTTCAGTTTAATATCATTAATTTCGTGATCTCCACGAGCAAGTACAACAACTAACTCACCGTCTACGTCAAATACTAATGACTTGATGACATTCGAAGGGTCAACACTTAAGAAAGCTGATACTTCTTCGATCGTTTTCTGATCTGGTGTCGCCACTTTTTCATGGTCCTTTAATGCTGCATCTGATGGTTGATAGTCTACAAGAACTTCTGCCATTTCAATGTTTGCAGCATAGTCAGATGTATCAGAGTAGGCAATTGTATCTTCCCCAATTTCAGAAAGCACCATAAATTCATGTGTACCTTTCCCGCCAATTGAGCCTGCATCTGCAATAACTGCACGATAGTTTAAACCAAGACGAGAGAAAATATTTGAATACGCACGATACATATCATCATATGTTTCATCTAAACTTTCACGTGATGCATGGAAAGAATATGCATCTTTCATAATAAACTCTCTGCCTCGTAGTAAACCAAAGCGAGGACGCTTTTCATCACGGAATTTAGTTTGAATTTGATAAAGTGTTAACGGTAATTTTTTATAAGATTTAATTTCATCACGTACTAAAGTTGTAATCACTTCTTCATGTGTTGGCCCTAATGCGAAATCACGATTATGACGGTCCTTTATACGCATTAATTCTGGACCATATTTTTCCCAGCGGCCTGACTCCTGCCATAGTTCTGCAGATTGTAATGAAGGCATTAAAAGCTCAACTGAATTGATCGCTTCCATCTCTTCACGAACAATATTTTCTATTTTTGTTAACACACGTTTTGCAAGCGGTAAATACGAGTATACCCCACTTGTATTTTGACGAATAAACCCTGCACGCAGTAATTGCTTATGTGATTTTACCTCTGCATCAGCAGGTACTTCACGTAGCGTTGGGATAAATGTTTTACTTTGCTTCATTCAGTGTTCCACCTTTTTTATAGATAAGTTTTCAAGCGTGTTGATTAACCATTTTTATCCACTCTAATTAATTAGAAGGCTCTGATTTCCGCTACGGGCTACTCGCTTTCCTGCGGGCGAGCGTCGAGTAGCCCTCCGCTACAATCAGTTAAAATGGGCATTCATTAGCAAAATATCAACAAAAAAATCCTTTTATCAGCCAATATTAAACCTATATTTTCCTAATCAATACGCCTGATAAGTTTTTATACTCTAATTAGCATAAACAAATTTAGCTTTGAACGCAATGTTTCAAAAAAATTGCGCTCAAAGCTAAGGCTTGTTCTACATACGTTACTTGAAAAACTTCACTTCACTTTATTTAGTTAAAAGAAAAATCGTTGTATATCGTTCCATGTAACTACGACCATTAAGATCATTAATAGTACGATACCTACAAAATGAACAAGACCCTCTTTTTGACGATCGATTGGTTTACCTCTTACTGCTTCGAAGCCGAAGAACAATAGACGACCACCGTCAAGTGCTGGAAGCGGTAATAAATTCATAATTCCAAGGTTAATACTTAACATCGCAGCCCAATTCATTAAATTGATGAATCCATATTGAGCTACTTGCTCTGTCGCTTTATAAATGCCCACTGGACCTGATAAAGCATCTATCGTAAATTTACCAGTAATTAACATACCGAGCAATTCAAATATTCGAGCAGTCATAGTATAAGTTTCTTGAGCGCCATAAACAATAGCCTTTAACGGATTAAATTCACGTGGGCTCTCATACTTAACCCCTATTTGGCCAAATTTTTCGCCATTTTGTTCTATTTCTTTTACCGTCATATTTAAGTTAACTTGCTGACCATTTCGTTCAACTGTAACAGTAATATCTTCACCTGGATGATCTTGTACAATGGCAGCTAGATCTTGCCACTTTTCAACTGCTTGTCCGCCAATATTAACTACTCTATCACCTGCAAGCATTCCTGCTTGTGCAGCTGGATCATTTTCCACTACTTCTGTTATGATTGGCTCATACGTAGGCACACCATGAATTAATCCAATCAGTAAATAAATAACAAAAGCTAATATAAAGTTAAATAACGGACCTGCAAAGATTGTCATAGCACGTTGACCGACTGTTTTAGCGTTAAATTGACGATCATATGGTGCGATTAACGTTTCTTTACCGTTTTCTACTAGAATACAATCTCTTGCAACACTATAACGAACTAATTTTTCTTCTTCATCATAGCCTTCTACAAACAATTCCTTTTCTAAATCGGCACGCTCAACTTCTAAAAATAATAAATCTGGTAATTGCTTATTATTTTGATTAAAGATAATTTTCTTTACAACATTATCTTCATCTACAATAAGCCCTACTCGGTAACCCGGCTGTAGTTCGGTGCCATCCATGTCATCACCAGCCATACGAACGTAACCACCAATCGGCAATAAACGGATTGTATAGGTTGTTTCACCGTGTGTTTTCCCATAAATTTTTGGTCCCATACCGATTGCAAATTCTCGAACCATAATTCCTGCTCGTTTCGCAAACAAGAAGTGACCAAATTCATGAAAGAATACAAGTAGGCCAAATATCAAAATAAATGCAATAGCTGTTTGCATAATACCCCACCTTTAAAAGCGAATAGTTAACGATATCTTCTCTTTTTATTTTACCATGTCTAACACTGTTTTTCTCGTTTCACTGTCTACATGCAAAATTGTTTGCAAATCTGGCACTACTATATTGTTATGTGCTTGCATTACACGCTCAATCGTTTCGTCAATTTCAAGGAATGTTATTTTCCCTTGTAAAAATGCCGCAACTGCCGCTTCATTTGCTGCATTCATCGCTGTTAAAATGGTACCGCCTGTGCGCCCAGCCTCATACGCTAGACGTAATGCTGGATAACGTTCAAAATCCATTTCTTTAAAATGTAGCTGACCAATTTGTGCTAAATTAAGTCGTTGTCCGTTATGAAGTGGCATACGATCTGGATAGCTTAAAGCATATTGGATGGGTACACGCATGTCCGGCGTACCTAGCTGCGCAATGACACTAGTATCATGATACTCAACTAGGGAGTGAATAATACTTTCTCTATGCAAAAGTACATCTATTTTATCATAGGGCATATCAAACAAGACATGTGCTTCAATAACTTCTAGTCCTTTATTCATCATTGTAGCTGAATCTATCGTAATTTTCGCACCCATTGACCAGTTCGGATGGTTTAGTGCATCTGCAACCGTAACATGCTTCAATTCCTCGCGTGTTTTGTCACGGAAGCTACCACCAGAAGCTGTAATAATTAATCGTTCAATATTTTTCGGATTCTCACCATTCATCGATTGGAAAATTGCAGAATGCTCACTATCTACCGGTAAAATTGTTGCATTGTATTTCTTAGCCTCTGCCATTACTAAATGTCCAGCAGTTACAAGCGTTTCTTTATTGGCAATGGCAATTGTTTTGCCCATGCGAATTGCTGCTAATGTCGATTCTAGTCCAACACTTCCAAGAACCGCGTTTACAAGCACTGTCGAATCAGGATGTGTAGCAACCTCTACAAGCCCTTTTGCACCAAACGAAAAGTGTACTTGTGGATATTCTTTAGCGAGCATAATTGCATCTTCTTCTAATTGAACAGATACAAGCTCCGGCTTTAAAGTTTCAATCATTTCACGAGTTTTTTCGATATTTTTTCCTGAAGAAAACGCCACTAAATGAAAAGCATCGCGTTGTTCTTTTAAAATATCATAGGTTTGCCAACCGATTGAACCAGTTGCACCAAGTAAACTAATTTTTTTCACGACAAATTGTCCCCTTTTTCTTTCTCTGCAAATGATATAGCACGTTTATTACCCACTCTGTTTAGAGGAAAATGCTATTATTATGGCCCATCATCATAACGTAGAGTTGATTTCGGTTCTGACTGAGCGCTTTTTTAGAGGCGCCCGATGAGCCACTATTGTTTTTAGTTACCAAAAAAATGCAAAAAATGTAGTAAAGGCACGACGAATAGTAGACTATCAAAGCGGTCTAAAATACCGCCATGCCCAGGTAAAATTTTGCCTGAATCTTTTACGTCAAAATGACGCTTTATAGCCGATTCGACTAAATCGCCCATTTGACCAATAATTGACGCAAAGATCGTGATGAAAATAAGTGAGACATAACCATTCGCAAATGGATAAATTGCCTGCATACCAACAGCAAAGATTACTGCAATAACTATGCCACCTACAAAACCTTCTATGGTTTTCTTCGGTGAAATTTCAGGCCACAGCTTATTTTTACCTAATTTTCTTCCAACAAAATATGCACCTGAGTCAGTTGTCCAAACTATAAGTAAACAATATACGACAAACTCTAGACCATAGCTTCGTGTTTCAATTAAGTAATGGAAGCCTAATCCGACATAAAACGCACCTAATAAAATAAAAGCAACTTCATCGAATGTAATTTTATTTTTTACAAGGACTACGTAAATGAGCAAAAGCATCATTAGACCATACACAACCATTAAATCGGAGGAATAGCCAATTGTTTCTACTACCTTACTTGACCAGTCCTTTGGTATAACAAGTAATATTAATGTTAGTAGCCCTAAAAAACCTGGCACTGAAAAAAGTGAAATACCTTTCATTTTTAGTATTTCATAAAAGCCGACAACAGCCATTGCAAGCACAAAAATTGTAAATGGCACTTTTCCATAAATAACAAATGGAATAAATAGCGCTGCTGCAATTATTGCTGTGATAATTCGTTGTTTCAAGTTGTTCCTTCTCCCTTCAACCCACCGTAACGGCGATTACGTTTCTGGTAGTTTTCCACCGCTTCCAGTAAGTTTTCCTCGCTAAAATCTGGCCACAATGTATTTGTAAACCAAAATTCTGTATAAGCGAGCTGCCATAACATAAAGTTGCTTAATCGTACTTCACCGCTTGTACGAATTAATAAATCTGGCTCAGGTAGATGAGCCGTCATTAAATGAGATGTCAAGCATTCTTCTGTTATGTCTTGCATCGTTAATTGACCATCCTGCACCTTTTGAAGCATTGTTTTCATGGCATTAACCATTTCCGAACGACTTCCATAATTCAGAGCAAAATTTAAAATTAATCCTGTATTATGTTTCGTTTCCTCCATCGCCTCAAACAACGCTTTTTGCGTATGTGCAGGTAACAAAGATGGATCTCCTATCATTTCAACACGTACATTACGTTCCATCATTTCAGGTAAAAAGGAACCTAAAAATTCCACAGGTAAACGCATTAGAAAATCGACCTCAGGTTTTGGTCGCTTCCAATTTTCTGTAGAGAACGCATACACCGTTAAAACTTTAATACCTAGATCTGATGCAAATCTAGTTACCTTTCGTACAGTTTTCATACCTTCGTGGTGCCCAGCAACACGTGGCATGGCACGTTTCTTTGCCCAACGTCCATTTCCGTCCATAATAATCGCTACATGGACAGGAATCGGCTCGTTTTTAGCAAAGGCAACACGTTCCTCCAATGATTGTGAATCAATATTTATTTGTTTACCTAAAAGCTTTTTAAACATGCTAACTCCCCCACTACAACTAATCGGACGTATACTAACCTATCATAACAAATAAAAGCGCTTTTTGTCTTTTTTTCCCTCTAAATTGACTATGTATGAACTATCTTATTCTAGAACTACACATTTTTGGATGATCTCAGTAACGTTGAATCAATTTTCGTTCCGACTAAGCACAGACGAAATGGAAAGCAATTTATCTCATGACATAATTAAACTATCATCCCAACAAGGGCTACTCAACTTAAGGATCAATTATACCTCGGCAAAATCGTTGCTGTCGCTTCGCTTTCGCTACAGATAAACAATGCGTCCGGAATCAGCTTTGACCCTTATTTCGTTCAATCTTCAATCATGTACTCCGCTTAAGTAAAAAACAGTTCTTCTTAATCTTAAAAGAAAGCAAAATTAGATGAAAGGTATTTCCCTAAAACAATTAAAATTGAATGTATAAGACTTTACAAAACCTCTTACATCATCATTTAAAAGTAAAGAGAAAAGACGTCCTGATATTTATAGGACGCCTTCATCTCATCAAAAAGTTCCATCATAGATATGCAAAGCGAATTGCTTACACATCTAAAATTTCCTTTTCTTTCTCTTTCGTTACTTGATCTACTTTAACAATGAATTCATCTGTTAATTTTTGAATATCTTCACCGTATCCACGTAGACCGTCTTCTGTGATTTCGCCAGCTTTTTCAAGTTTTTTCAGATCATCATTAGCATCGCGACGAACATTACGTACAGCGATTTTTGCATCCTCTGCTTCTTTTTTCACTTGCTTCACAAGATCTTTACGACGCTCTTCTGTTAAAGCCGGGATCATTAAACGAATGACAGATCCATCATTTGTTGGTGTAATACCAATATCTGATTTCATAATCGCTTTTTCGATTTCACCTAAGATTGTTTTATCGTAAGGTGTAATAACTAATAGACGCGCTTCTGGTACCGAAACACCTCCAAGCTGATTAATCGGTGTTGGTGCACCATAATAATCAACCGTAATGCGATCTAATAGAGAAGCATTTGCACGACCTGCACGGATTGAAGCTAGTTCACGTGAAAAAGCGGCAATTGTTTTGTTCATTTTGTCTTTAGCTTGTTCTAAAACTTGTTTAGCCATTATACATTCCTCCTAACAACTGTTCCAATTTTCTCGCCTTGTACGGCACGTTTAATATTACCTGGTTCCGTAATTGAGAAGACAATTAACGGAATATCGTTATCCATACATAAAGTAGAAGCTGTTGAATCCATTACTTGTAAGCCCTGTTGAATAACGTCTAAGTATGTGAGTGTATCATATTTAACGGCAGTTGCATCTACTTTCGGATCTGCAGAATAAACACCATCTACATTATTTTTCGCCATTAAAATCGCATCTGCGTCGATTTCTGCCGCTCGTAACGCAGCTGTAGTATCCGTAGAGAAGAATGGGTTACCTGTACCTGCTGCAAAAATTACTACACGTTTTTTCTCTAGATGACGAACTGCTTTACGGCGAATATACGGCTCTGCTACTTGTGTCATTACAATTGAAGATTGTACACGTGTTTCAATTCCTAATTTCTCCAGTGCATCTTGTAACGCTAAAGAGTTCATAACCGTTGCTAGCATACCCATATAGTCAGCTGCTGCTCGATCCATTCCCATTTCGCTACCGATTTTTCCACGCCATATATTACCGCCACCTACAACAACAGCAACTTCTACATCAAGATCTACTACTTCTTTAACTTCTTCTGCAACAGACTTGATTATTTTTGGTGATAAACCGAAGCCCGCTTCTCCAGCTAACGCTTCACCACTTAATTTTATAACTACTCGTTTATATTGCGGTACACTCATTGTAAACCTCCGTCAGACTTTATTTAAAACATCTCTATTCCCTTTTCCATTATAGTATAAATAACAATAATTTCTAGTTATGAATAAGGCAAAATAGAAAATTATGCGGCTCAACACGTTAAAGTTGGTTGATTTCCGTTCCGACTGGGCGCTTTCCTGGGGGCGTCCGATGAGCCGCTTCACTCGCGGTGCTCGCTCCAGGGTCTCATCTGTGACGCTGATCCCCAAGGAGTCGCCCAGTCTCCACTCCAATCAACTTATATACATAGCATACGGTTTAACAAATGTTATCCGCAACTTTTGGTGATGAGACAATTATATCTTTTTTTCGCTAATTTCGGAAAAATAGGGAACACGTTATGTTGTGTTCCCCATTTTTTTCTAGAAAATCTAGATATTATTTGATTAGGATCAAATGCAAGCTAAATTAGTTACCTTTAACTTGGCTCATTACTTCTTCAGCGAAGTTGTCTTCACGTTTTTCGATACCTTCACCAACAGCATAACGTACGAAGCCGTTTACTGAACCGCCAGTTGAAGCAACGAAAGCACGTACTTTTTGATCTGAGTTTTTAACGAATGTTTGGTCAAGTAAGCAAACATCTTCGAAGTATTTGCCAAGACGACCTTCAACCATTTTCGCTACAATGTTTTCTGGTTTACCTTCGTTAAGAGCTTGTTCAGTTAATACTTTACGCTCACGTTCAACTTCTTCAGCAGAAACTTCATCGCGAGAAACATAAGTAGGGTTAATAGCTGCGATATGCATAGCAACATCTTTAGCAGCAGAAGCATCTGTAGAACCTTCTAAAGTAACTAATACACCGATGCGGCCGCCCATGTGTAAGTAAGAACCGAATGCATCTGCATCAGTTTTTGTTTTCACTTCGAAACGACGAAGAGTAATTTTTTCACCGATTGTTGCAATTGCTGATGAAATTTGGTCAACAATTTTTACACCTTCAGCATTTGCAAGCTCTAGTGCAGCTTCAATTGATGCAGGTTTAGCAGCAAGTAATTGTTCAGCTAGAGAAGCAACTAATACTTGGAATTTATCGTTTTTAGAAACGAAGTCAGTTTCAGCATTTACTTCAAGAATAATTGCTTCGTTACCTTGTTCTAAGATGTAAGTTGTACCCTCTGCAGCGATGCGGTCAGCTTTTTTAGCAGCTGAAGAAAGACCTTTTTCACGTAGGAAATCGATTGCAGCATCTAAATCGCCATCAGTTTGTACTAACGCTTTTTTACAATCCATCATTCCAGCGCCAGTTTTTTCACGTAATTCTTTTACTAATTGTGCAGTAATGTTTGCCATTTAGTGTTTCCTCCTCAAATTGGTTGTACAAATTTTAGTGATAGGTTCTAAAAAAGGTGATAAGGGTCCTGAGCCACTTATCACCTTTTTGTAAACGTGAATTACTCAGCAGCAGCTTCTACAGCTGGAGCTTCTTCTTCACCTTGTTTTGACTCGATTAAAGCGTCAGCCATTTTAGCAGTTAAAAGTTTAACAGCGCGAATAGCATCATCATTAGCAGGGATTACGTAGTCGATTTCATCTGGATCACAGTTTGTATCAACAATACCTACTAGAGGGATGTTTAATTTAATAGCTTCTGCAACAGCAATGCGTTCTTTACGTGGGTCAACCACGAACATTACGTCTGGAAGAGCGTGCATATCACGGATACCGCCTAAGAATTTGATTAGACGTTCGTGTTCTTTTTTAAGTTGGATTACTTCTTTTTTAGGTAGAACTTCAAAAGTTCCGTCTTCTTCCATTTTTTCGATTGCTTTCATACGTGCAACACGTTTTTGAATAGTACCGAAGTTTGTAAGAGTACCACCTAACCAACGTTGGTTGATGTAGTAGTTGCCTGAACGTTCAGCTTCATCTTTGATCGCTTCTTGTGCTTGTTTTTTCGTACCAACGAAAAGAACTTTACCACCGTCTTGACCAACTTGACGCATGAAGTCATAAGCTTCCTCTAATTTTTTAACAGTTTTTTGTAAGTCGATGATGTAGATCCCGTTACGCTCAACGAAGATATATTTCTTCATTTTTGGGTTCCAACGACGAGTTTGGTGACCGAAATGTACACCAGCTTCAAGTAATTGTTTCATAGAAATTACTGACATGTGTATTTCCTCCTAGTATGTTTGGTTTTTATCCTCCGCATTTATCATTTGCAACAAGCTACCCTAAGCTTAGAGCACCACTTACTACATCAAAACGCGTGTGTATTAATAACACCATTTGCAACTATATCATAGCTTTAGCCCATTCGCAACTCTTTTAGTTATGAAATTTCAATAAAAGCTCGATTTCTGTTTTTCCCTTTTGAAGTTGTTTAGCAATTTCTTCTGATGTTTTACCTTGTTTCGCTAATTCAATAGCTTGCTGTTCCAATGTTAATGGTTTAGCTTCTTCTTTTTCGGTTGTCTCCGTTGGTTGTTGGGCCGAATGTACCACCTTAGCTTCAGCTTTAACTCCAGTTTGCTGCTGACGTGAATAAGCATTGGCTACGATATTTTTGGGCACATAAATACGCGGTTCATGATCTAGACTAATAGAACCTTCTATTGTGCTTTCTTCTTTTGCCAGAGAAGGTGGTTGCTCCTGCTCCACCATCTGTTCTTCCTTTTTCACAGCATTCGTTTGAGTTTCAGACTTTGAAACTCTTTGCAGCTCTTGAATGAGGCGATCATTTTCATCTTTCATCTCAGCTAAATAGACACTGATGGTGTCATCCATTTCACGCATTAAGCGTTCCTGTTTTTTTTCTAAGTCCTTAAATTTTGCTAGCTTCGTATTTAATATGATAAGGAAATAAAATGAAATTAGCTGTAAAATAAATAGAACCGCAATTAGTATGATTGTCATAGTAAACTCCTATCCACTAAAATCCACGAAATTCCCTTTAAACGGATGCTGCGCCTGCGTTTCCCGCTTCTCGTTATCCTTATTTTTCTTTTTTCGAGTACCTTTTATATACTCGCCCTCTGCTTCTTCATCTTCACTAATCCCATCCATACCCTCTGAAGTATTCACAACTTTTTGCTTGCGTTCTACTTCTTTTTTTAACGCTTCATTTGCATGTGCTTGCTGAGCCAAAGTTTGTTGTTGTGCCTGATCAGCCATTTTTCCTGCTTCAAATGTTTTGGGAATAGCTATTTGTAGTTCGACACCCTTTAAACTCATAAGACCCCTCCTTCAACGATATGTATATAAGGATTATTATGCATTAATCATTTCATTTGATAATAATTTCCGTAGCTTTAATAACGCCTTAGAGTGGATTTGTGAAATGCGTGATGTAGATAATTCAAGCATCTCTCCAATTTCTGTTAGTGTTAATTCCTCAGTATAAAACAAACTAAGCACTAGCTGCTCCTTGTCATTAAGCTTTTGGATATTTTCCGCTAAATCCCCAAGCAGTTCTGACTTAATGACAGCTTGCTCAGGTGTCTTAGTCGTATCATCACGAATAACAAATGACTTTCCATCAGTCTCCTCTTGATCTTGCTGCTCATTAATGGAAAGAACATTTGAAAAGAAATGTTCCTGTACAGTTTGGTAAACTTCCTCAACAGGTAAAGCCATATGTTCCGCAAGATCCTCAGGTGTTACATGACGCATATATTTTTGTTCTAACTGCTCAATCTGTGCATCTAACTTTTTCGCCTTTTCACGTGCTGAACGCGGCAACCAATCTTCCTTACGTAAACCATCAATAATGGCTCCTCTTACTCTAAAAGAAGCATATGTATCAAATTTCAAGTCTCTATTAATATCAAATTTATTCAACGCGTCAAACAGACCTAGCATACCTAAGCTCATTAAATCGTCTCGCGATACACTCTTGGGTAAGCTCGCACCAATGCGTTGCACATGATAAGATACTAGCGAAATATATTTTTTTATAAGCAAATCACCAGCATCTGGATCACGTTCATTTATCCAGCGGTTCCACAGCTTTTGTTCATCGTTCAGAATTGGTTGTGTCATGTAATCCACCTCTCTAAGAAAAACGCATTTACGCGCCTGTTTGCCACTGTATTACCTTGATGTTTTATCAATACAAAAAACATTTGTAGCTGTCGTTTCACTTTCGCTACGAAAACACTTGCTTAAATGTTAATTCGTTGAGAGCAACAAAGCGTTACTAGCCATGAGCTCCTAACATAAAAACCCATCTAATTCTTTCCTATATTATAACAAGAATCGACTATAATTTCATTTGTTTCTCCTACTCTATCACAGATTCTTTACATTTATGTGTCGGCATTTTTTAGTTTGGATATAGTCAAGACTCGTTAAGACACTCTAAAATTAAGAATTTGCAAAAGAATCAAGTTAACTATAAAAAAGAGCCGCTACCTACGCGCGACTCCCTTTTTTAAGCATTATTTAATTGTTGATCAGCCTCACGATTCATCATCGTTCGTACAGCCTGAGCAATTTCTTCCGAGCTTTCATCTTGAAACTCAACGGTTGAGTTAGCCGTCGGTGTTTCTTGATTTTCTTCCCCTGGATTGTCAGATTCGTTTTCTTCATGCTCACCTTCAACGACTTCTTCATCACCCTCTGGTGTGAATAAAACGTAGGCAATTAAAAATCTTACAATATACATGACGAAGAACATAATTATTCCCGCCACAAATGACCCTATGATAATACGTAGTGGTGTATAGGGTTTTTGAAATGTACTAAAAAAATATATAGAAAAGGCGAATAACGCTCCCCATAGGTTATAAAAAATAGAACCAAACATTATATTTCGCTCACTCCTTGGTTAACCGTTCGAATATGTAATGTCGACGTCGCAGGATTAAATTCAATTGTTCTACCACTATTGCCGCCTGTGTCTTCGGCAACTAAACGAATTCCATGACGCTTTAGCTCATGCTTTACAGCTTCTACATTACGTGGGCCGATGCGCATAGAGTCTTTATCTGAAGTGAATTGAAACATTTGCGCACCACCCGCAATTTTTGCCTTTAGCTTGAATTTTTGGACGCCTTCTAACTTCAATAAGTCAATCATTGCCGCAATGCCAGTGTCAGCAAATTTAGCCACATTTATTGACTCTTGTCTACCTAAACTCGAATCTGGCAACATCACATGTATTAAACCAGCCATTTTTTTTGATTCATCATATAAAATAACACCTACACAAGACCCAAGACCTGATGTTCTTATCGTATTTGGTAACTTTACTACATCCATTTGTGCAATTCCGACTTTTATAACTTGCCCATCACTACCGTTTAGTATCATCTACGAAACTCCTAATGCTTTAAAAATAGCATCAAATGAGTCTGGATCTGGTAATAAGAAGAAATGACCTCTTACTGTTTCTTGATCCTCTACACCGTCTTCAAAAATGGATGTATTTATGACGATAACATTATCGCTAACGTGTGATAATTCAATCAAGCCAATACTAATGATGGCGCCAAACATGTCAACACTTAGTCCTGGCACTGTTGGATAAATTTTTAAACTCGTAAAGTCAGATAATGCCGATAAATAAGAGCCGGATAAAATATTACCCATTTCCTGCATAGCTGATAACCCTAACTCTGAAACAGGTTGTTTTTTAAAGTCGAATGTTTCATCAAATATGAGACGACGGATAAAACGATTTGCTTGTTCAATTGGGAGGATAAAGAACATACTACCTTCAGCATCACCTTCAATGCGTAGATAGATGCCCACTACGACATTTTCAGATCCTCCTGCAAGCTCCATCATGTCATTAAATGACACCATTTCAACCTTTGGTACTCGCATATCAATTTTTTTACTAAGTAAATTGGAAAGTGCTGTCGCAGCATGCGCAGCACCTATATTACCAATTTCCTTTAATACGTCTAAATGTAGTGATGTAATCTTTTGATTATATGTCATTATCGATCCCTACTTTAGTGGATTTAATACTTTCTCTAAATGCAATAAAATTAATAATCGTTTATCTATTTTTGCTACTCCTGAAATAAACTCTTCTTCCAGTGAGCCTACTACTTCGGGCTGTGGTTCAATTGAGTCAGCTGGGATATCTAACACATCATTTGCAGAGTCAACTACGAAACCTACTTCCATATCTTCTAATGAAATAATGATTATGCGTGTTGTTTCTTCATGCTCAGAGATCGGTAAGTCAAATCGTTCACGTAAATCAACAATTGGCGTTACGACACCGCGTAGGTTAATAACACCTTTTACGTATTTTTCCGTTTTCGGTACACGTGTAATATGCATTAGTTTTTCAATTCCTTGTACATGTGACACCGGAATCGCATATTCTTTATCTGCTAGTTGAAAAACAATTACTTTAATACTTTCTTGTTCCACTGCGTTTGTCATTGTTTACACCTCTCTTATTCATTCACCTTATTTAATAAGTGCGTTACAATCCACAATTAAGGCTACTTTCCCGTTACCCAAAATTGTTGCACCTGAAATTGCAAAGATATTCGTTAAGTAATTTCCTAATGATTTCAGCACAATTTCTTGTTGGCCAATGAATGAATCCACAACTAAACCAGCAAGTTTCTCACCTTTTCGAACGATGACCACTGAATGGAATTCGTCACCCTGAGGTTCTTTGCGAGGTACCTCAAAGATTTCTTCTAAGAATACTAGTGGTACTACTTTGCCACGGAAGTCGATTACTTTTTGATTATGCGCATTCATAATTTCTGATGAACGGATAATTGAAGTTTCAATAATTGATGAAAGTGGAATTGCATAAATTTCTTTTTCGATTTCTACTAGCATGACAGAAATAATCGATAATGTCAGTGGTAATTGAATCGAGAATACTGAGCCTACATCTTGTGTAGATTCAATTGAAATATTTCCACCCAATGATTCGATTGTTGTTTTCACAACATCTAATCCAACACCTCGGCCTGATACGTCAGAAATAACATCTGCCGTTGAGAACCCTGAGGCCAAAATAAGCTCATTAATTTGCTTATCTGACATCGAATATGATTGTTCTTGTGTAACGATACCTTTAGAAATGGCTTTCGCTAGTACTTTTTCACGGTTAATGCCTGCTCCATCATCTTCAATTTCAATGAAGACATAGTTACCACTATGGTAAGCACGCAATACAACTGTTCCTTCTTCTGGTTTACCTTTTGCAAGGCGAGCTGTAGGATTTTCTATACCGTGGTCAACAGAGTTACGAATTAAATGAACAAGTGGATCCCCAATTTCATCGATTACTGTACGATCTAGTTCTGTTTCAGCACCAATAATTTCAAGGTTAATTTTCTTGTTTAGATCACGAGATAACTGACGAATCATTTTCGGGAAGCGATTGAATACTGTTTCAACCGGAACCATACGCATCGTTAAAATAATCGTTTGTAAGTCACCCATGACGCGGCTCATGCGCTCTACTGTTTCATTTAACTCTCCATGGTTAACCTCTGTTGCAATAGATTGTAGTCGCCCTCGATCGATAACAAGCTCTTCAAATAGATTCATTAATATATCAAGTCGCTCGATATTCACACGAATTGTTTTATTACCAACCGGCGCATGGCTTTTATCAGCCTTAGCTGGAGCCGCAGCTGTTGCAGGCTTAGGTGCTGCAGGATTTTTTTCAGGGACAGCCACTTCTACAGTTGCCGTTGCTGCTACTTCTTGAATTGCTTGTGCTGTTTCACTATGTTGATTTGGCTCAATAGCGGCGACAATCACTTCTTCGACTTCTGAAACTTTCATAATCTTTTTCTGCATATCTTCAGCAGATTCTTTTGTGACAAAAGCTACGTAAAATTGTTGATCGAACTGTTCGTCTTCAAGCTTTTCTACAGATGGACTAGATTTAATAACTTCCCCATCTTTTTCTAAAATCTCAAACACCATAAATACTCGTGCTGCTTTTAAAAGACAGTCCTCACGTAATTTCACTGAAATTTCGAATGCATTGAAACCTTGCTCAGCAGATTGTGAAATAACTGTTTGCTCAAAGCCGTCATACTCTAATGCACTTGCCACGGCAGTAGTTGGTGTCTCAGTAGTTCCTACCACTTCAGAAATCGCTTCCTCACCTAATTCAATACGCTTTAATTGAGCAACAGTTGAAGATACATCACGTTTTCCATCTCCGCCATTCGCAATGTCCATCACCATTTCTTCTAGATGATCTACAGACTCAAAAACAACATCTAGAATTTCAGGAGTTACATGGATTTTCTCGTTTCGGATCGCATCCAACACATTTTCCATTTTATGAGTTAAATCTGCTAAATCTTCAAAGCCCATTGTCGCAGACATACCTTTTAATGTATGCGCAGAGCGGAAAATTTCTCCGACAATCGCCAAATCATCTGGATTTTTTTCTAGTTCTAATAAATGTTCACTACACGCTTGTAAATGGTCTTTACTTTCTTCAATAAACATCTCTAAATATTGATTGACTTCCATAAGAGGACACCCCTTTAAGGCAAATATTTCATTATTGTTTGTGCAATATCATCTACATCTGCTACTTCATCGACAAGCTGTGTTTCCACTGCCGCTTTCGGCATACCATACACTATGCAAGTTTCAGCTGACTCAGCAATTGCCATCACATTCCCAGTACTTTTTAGTGCTTTTAGTCCGTTAGAGCCGTCATGGCCCATACCCGTCATAATAACTGCCACTTTATCAAAATCTTTAAATCGGCTCACATCTTCAAACATCACATCTACAGAAGGACGATGTCCAGATCTAGGTGGCTCATTATTATCTAGGACTATACCAAAGGAGGTACCTACTTTTCTAAGTTTTAAATGATACCCACCAGGTGCAATATACGCCACTCCATTTTGGAGAATATCTCCTTGCTCAGCTTCTCTTACGGTAATCTCACTCAATTGATCGAGACGATTCGCAAGAGATTTCGTAAATCCAGCCGGCATATGCTGGACAATTAAAATGGGTGCTTGAATTGATTTTGGGATTTTTGTAATTACTTCTTGTAAAGCTCTAGGCCCGCCTGTGGAGGTACCTATCAGTACAATTTTCCTACCTACTTTACTCCATTCAACATGTGGCTTTGATAGCTCTGCCCTTGTCGGAAAAACATTGACGGAAGGAGTCACTCTGCCTTCACTAAGTGAATTTCTTCTAGTGATACTCGTTTGTAATGTCTGTACTTGTTGTCTTTTACTACCAGAAGGTTTCTTTAATTTTGAAATAGGTACCAATGATGCTTGTTCAACCTTGTGGACAAGTTCAGTTTGGATTTTATGTAAATCTAGAGAAATTGTTCCGCTCGGCTTTGCGACAAAATCTACTGCCCCAAATTCAATTGCTGTTAAGGCATTTTCTGCTCCTCGTTGAGTTGTACTTGAGAGCATAATAACAGGTACTGGACATTCAGTCATTATTTCTTTTAAAGCATCTAGCCCATTCATTTCAGGCATCTCAATATCCATCGTCACAACTGTTGGCTGCAATGTTTGTATCTTTTTTATCGCATCTTTCCCATTTCGTGCTGTTCCAACTACTTCAACCTTCGAGTTGCCAACAAAAAAGTCACTAATTAGCTTTCTCATAAAAGCGGAATCATCAACAACTAGTAGCTTGCTTTTATGTAAAAAGTCCAATTAATCACGTCCTTTCGAAAAAATATTTCTTAATTTAGTTAAGAATTTACCCGTTGACTGATCATGTGCATGAACTTCTTCCACACGATGTTCCATAAAACGCGCCACTATAAGTTGAAGTGTCTTTGTAATAAGTGCGTCTGGATAGGCAATTGAAAAAGGCACCTGCTCACGCACAGCCTTACGCACAGCAGAATCTTCAGGTAATGAGCCTAATATCGTAACCTCTTTGTCCAAAAAACGTTCCATGGTATGCTTTAGTCGCTCATTAGTTTCCATTCCTTCTTCTTTACTATAGGCGCGGTTACAGAGTACATAAAATTGCTTGTCCGCATCTCGCATATGAATATATTTCATCATTGAATAAGCGTCTGTTATAGATGTTGGCTCTGCCGTTGATAAAACAATGATTTCATCTATAGAGGTTAATAAATCTAATGACCAATTAGTAGCTCCTGCTCCCATATCGAACAAAATGTAATCAAAGCTCTGTTGAAGTTGCTCAAATGCATGAACGAGTCGTTCAAACATTTCCTCTGACCATTCTAAGACGCCCGACATACCAGACCCACCTGAAATATACCTTAAATTGTAAGGGCCTTCAAATATTACCTCGTCCAGTAACTTATTCCCTCCCAAGTAATCTTTTAAACTATTAGAAACATTTTTTCCGATTAAAATATTGATATTACCCATACCAATATCCATATCAACGATGACAACTTTTTTCCCTTTATTGGCCAATGTAATGGCAAAATTCGTCGTGAAGTTACTTTTACCAACCCCACCTTTGCCGCTCACAACCGCAATTGCCCTACCTAATTCACCCTGCTGTTTCAACATTTTCAAGCGTAATGTTTCAGCTTGGTCTCTCATTTTTCCTCACCTTGAAAAAATAAATTTAGTACTGCTTCTAGATCAGCTTCTTCAATATCTTCTGGTACTTCTTGACCATTCGTATAGTAAGCAAGTCCTTTATTATATTTAATCATTAAATTAATCATTGTGCCAATAGAATTTGTTTCATCAATCTTTGTAAAAATGAATTTTTCAATTGGTAATTGCTTAAATTGCTCGATAATGTTTGCCATGTCCTTTTCTTTTGTTGTCATCGCAAGTACTAAGAAGGACTCTGCTTGATCATCGAATTTAATAAGACGCTGTAAATCGTCTACATATTTTACCTCTTTATAATTGCGGCCTGCTGTATCTATAAACACTATATCTAAATGGGCCAATCGGTGGATTGCTTGTTCAAAATCTGTTGCATTATAGGCAATTTCGACAGGAGCCTGTAACAGTCCAGCATATGTTTTTAATTGCTCGATTGCGGCGATACGGTAAGTATCTGTCGTAATAAATCCTACTTTTTTCTTTTTTTCTAAAACTGCTCTCGCAGCCATTTTAGCAATTGTCGTAGTCTTTCCGACACCTGTTGGTCCTAAAACATTAATATATTTTTTTTCATAGGATATACCTCCGACTGGGAGATCCTCTAGCGCTTTGCGCAATAAGCTTTTCGTAATCATCTTACATTGAGAAAAATTGATGTCTGACGCTTCTTTGACATGCGTAAAAAGCTCATCACCAATCGTTGTGATGAGCTCCTCACTTAGCTCCTGCTGTCTTAAGTATTCAATGAAGGATAAGAGTTCATCTGGATATTGATCTTGGATAGTCTTCTTATGCATGGAATGCATTAAAGATTTTAAATCTGCAATTTCCTTCCTCAAATCTTCAGAAATGCTAGCTTCTTCATGTAAGGGCGCATCATTCTGCGGCTGTACTTGGTGTATTTTAGCTTGGACAGCGTTCGTAATCTCTTGTAATCTAGCATTTTCATATTTAGGTGTTGTTATAGGCAAAGCAACAGGTGCTGGAGCCACATTACTTGGCTCCATTGAATCAATACCTGCAACAACCTCAAAACTCTTCTTTTTAATGATTCCAAAAAACTTTTTTGTAACGACTACTTTTGAGTTCAAAATGACAGCGTCCTCACCTAATTCAGCACGCACAAGCTTCATCGCTTCTGGTATGGAGGATGCATAATATTTTTTCATTTTCATTCAACATTCACCACCCCAACACTTTGAATTTCAACCGAAGCATCAAGTTCGTTGTATGATAGAACTGGAATTTGCGGGAAATAGCGCTCCGTAAGTTGACGTAAATACATACGAACTGCTGGAGAGCATAAGATAATAGCAGATTGTTCCATAAAGGAAACGCGTTCTACTTCTGCCGCAATGGTCTCTAAGATCGTTTGAGAATCTTGTGGATCCATCGCTAAATAATTTCCGTGATCAGTTTGTTGAATACTATCAGCAATCAATTTCTCTACTTTACCCGAGACAGTAATAACTTTTAATGATGTGCTGTCCCCTACGTATTGAGAAGTAATCTGGCGTGCCAATGCTTGACGTACATACTCAGTTAATATATCGGTATCACTCGTTAACTTTGCATAGTCTGCTAGAGTCTCAAAAATAATTGGTAAGTTTCGCACTGAAACATTTTCTCGTAGAAGTTTACCTAGTACTTTTTGAATTTCCCCAGTCGATAATGGAGCAGGTGTCAACTCTTCAACTAAAATTGGATGCGTTTCACGTAAATGATCGATTAACTGCTTCGTCTCTTGACGGCCGAGTAATTCATAAGCATTTGCTCGAATCATTTCCGTTAAATGAGTTGACACAACGCTTGGTGGATCAACAACTGTGTAGCCAAACATTTCGGCATCTTCTTTAACTTGCTCAGTAATCCATTTTGCAGGTAGGCCAAATGACGGTTCAACTGTGTCAATTCCTTCGATCGAATCATCATCTCCTGGACTCATTGCTAAATAATGATCAAGCAGGAGTTCACCACGCGCCATTTCATTACCCTTTATTTTAATTCGATATTCATTTGGTTGTAATTGAATATTATCGCGAATACGGACAACCGGAATGACAATCCCTAATTCTAATGCTAACTGTCGACGTATCATAATGACTCGGTCTAATAAATCGCCGCCTTGAGCAGCATCTACTAACGGTATTAAACCATAGCCAAATTCAAACTCGATTGGGTCCACATTTAATAAATTCACAACATTTTCAGGGCTCTTCATGCCGTCTGTTGCCACTTCTTCCTCAATTTCAAGTAATTCTTCTTCATCTTCTGGCTTCTTATGATCCATCATATAAGCACCAGCAATTAGTGAACCACCAATTGGAAGTGTTATCCAGAGAGGGATAGGTGTGAAAAATCCAAGTAAAAGTATTGTTCCACCCGCTACATAAAGCAGTTTTGCTTGAGCAAATAACTGTCCCGTAATATCTTCACCAAGACTACCTTTAGAGGATGCACGTGTTACAACAATCCCTGTCGCTGTAGAGATCAGTAGCGCGGGAATTTGTGAGACAATACCATCCCCAACCGTTAACTTAGAAAAATGATTTGCTGCATCTGCAAATGGAAGCCCCATCTGCACAACACCGATGATGATACCAAATAATAAGTTGATAATAACCATGACCATTGAGGCAATGGCATCCCCTTTTACGAATTTTGTGGCACCATCCATCGCTCCGTAGAAGTCAGCTTCACCCGCTACTTTCTCGCGTCGTTCACGTGCTTCCCGCTCAGAAATAACTCCTGCATTTAAGTCAGCATCAATACTCATTTGTTTACCCGGCATCGCATCAAGTGTGAAACGTGCTGCAACTTCTGCTACACGCTCCGCGCCTTTTGTAATAACGATAAACTGAATTAACACAAGAATTAAGAATACAACTAAACCAACTAGTACATTCCCGCCGACTACAAAGTCCCCAAACGTTTCAACAACAGAACCAGCATCACCCTTTGCTAAAATGGCACGTGTTGTTGAAACACTCAGTCCGAGTCGGAACAAAGTTAACAATAAAATAACTGAAGGAAAGATAGAAAAGTCTAAGGCTTCCTTCATACTCATTGCTGTTAACAGTACTATTAATCCTAATGTAATATTAATGACGATTAAGAAACTTAACATCCATGGAGGAAGAGGGATGATGAGCATTGCAACGATTAAAATAACCGCACCTAATACCCCTATATCGCGAACTTTCATTTGTGTCCCTCCTACTAAAAGCTTTAAATTTTCCGCTTAATTCGATAAACATAAGCAAGCACTTCTGCTATCGCTTTGAAAAACTCTTCTGGTACTTGATCGCCAATTTCTACTTGATCGTACATTGCTCGTGCTAATGGTCTATTTTCAACCATAACCACATCATGTTCTTTCGCAATCAGTTTAATTTTTTGAGCGATAAAGTCCGTACCCTTTGCAACAATGCGTGGGGCATCCATACTTTCCTCATCATATTTGATGGCAATCGCATAGTGAGTTGGATTTGTTATGACAACATCGGCGTTTGGAATCTCTGACATCATTCGACGCATCGCCATTTCGCGTTGGCGTTGTTTAATTTTCGATTTTATCAGCGGATCGCCCTCACTATTTTTATATTCATCTTTAATATCTTGTTTAGACATTTTAAGATTTTTTTCGTAATCATGTTTTTGATACATCCAGTCTAAAAGGGATACACATAGTAAGACGAGCGAAGCAGCAATCCCCATGATACCAACAAGCTTACCCACTGTAATAAGAGTTATCCATGGGCTTTTAAAGGATAACGCCAAAACTTCCGGCAAATTCGTCCAAACGATAATTGTCGTCACGCCACCTATAAAGCCAATCTTTAATACTGACTTTAGAAGCTCTATAATGGCTTTAACAGAAAATATTTTTTTCAACCCTTTGATTGGGTCCATTTTTTTTAAATCAAACTTCATCGGCTCTAATGTAAATAGAAAACCGAACTGCAGGAAGTTACCTGCTAATGCTCCAACAAATGCAATTCCCATTATTGGGACAATAATAAAAGCCATTTGCACTAATGTTTCTGTAAATAAGCGCATCACACTATCAATGGTTAGTGTTTCTACGCGTATGTTATGAATAAAAGTTTGCCTGAAAAAAGCTAAAAGATCATCTCGCAGTGAACCCGCAAAGAAGAATAAAAAGATAAATACCATGAGCATGACAATTGCACTGGAAATATCCTGACTTTTGACAACCTGACCTTTTTTTCGAGCATCTTGTCGTTTTTTTGGCGTCGCCTTTTCCGTTTTTTCTCCCGCAAAAAACTGTAAATCTAAGTCCAGCAGTAGCAACATTTTACCCACCACCTAAAATAGCCATTACATCACGCATAGCATAAATCATAATGGTAATAAGCTTTTGAATAACTTGAATCATTACAGCCATCATTGTGAATAACACTAAAAAACTAACACCTATTTTAATAGGAAAACCGACAACAAAAATATTTAATTGTGGTACAGTTTTCGCTGTGATTCCTAACGCCAAGTCGACTAAAAATAAAGTTGCTACAACAGGAGCAGCCATTTGAAAGGCAATCGCAAAAACTGCCGTAAATGTTGTGATGATAAACTCTATATAACTGACATTTGCGAAATTAGGAAATCCTTGATCCATCGGTAAGAATTGATAACTATAATAAATTCCATCGAGAATCATATGATGTCCATTTATAGCTAGTAGGAAAAGTAATGCTAGCGTATTAAAAAATTGTCCGATCAATGGACTTTGTGCACCTGTTTGCGGGTCAATAATATTCGCAATAGCAAAACCCATTTGAAAATCTATAAAGCTTCCGGCAATTTGAATTGCCGACATGATGATATAGCCTACTAAACCGAGTAACAGTCCAATGAGTGCTTCTTTCATCACTAAAAGTATGTAATCACCATTAAATACAAATGGTTCGACGTCAATTGTGTAATACATCATCCAAGCTAAAACTAACGCGAGAGTTATTTTAACTTGTGGCGGAATCGTTCTGTACGAGAAAAAAGGCACCGTGACAAAAAATGCCGATACGCGCACAAGTACTAATAAGAAAACCGTAAAATGCGGGATTAATTCATTCATCTACTCACCCTATATAACGCGTTAAATTCTCAAAAATGTCTCTCGCATAGCTAGTCACTTGTGATAACATCCAAGGACCGAAAAATACGATGGCCGCTAATACAGCGACGATTTTTGGAACGAATGCTAACGTTTGCTCTTGAATCGATGTTGTTGCCTGAAAAATACTTACCGCTAAACCAGTGATTAAAGCAACTAATAGTAGCGGACCGCTTGTTAGAAGGATAATCATAATGGCACGCTCTGCAATTGAAATAACCAATTCACCTGTCATACTGTATCATCCCCTAAAAACTTTGTAGTAAGGATTTCATCACAAGGTACCAACCATCAACGAGTACAAATAATAAAATCTTAAACGGCAATGAAATCATAACCGGTGGTAACATCATCATCCCCATCGACATTAGCGTACTTGCGACAATCATGTCGATTACTAGGAATGGAATAAAAATCATAAAGCCAATTTGAAATGCTGTTTTAATTTCACTTAATGCGAAAGCAGGTACTAGCATCGTCAGAGGAATTTCTTCTACAGATGCTGGCTTATCTGCCTTATTATACGTTAAAAATAAATCAAGATCTTTTTGCCTTGTATGCTTACTCATAAACTCTTTAAACGGCTCACTGGCCCGATCATACGCCTCTTCAATGCCAATTTTCTCTGAAAATAATGGCTGTAATGCCTCTTTATTGACCTCTTGAAATGTTGGGGCCATGATAAAGAAAGTTAAAAACAAGGAAAGACCTACAATGACCTGGTTCGGTGGCATTTGCTGTGTCGCCAATGCAGTACGAACAAACGATAACACAATAACAATTCGCGTAAACGATGTCATCAAAATTAAAATACTAGGTGCTAGTGAAAGAACTGTTAACATTAAGAGAAGCTTTACAGAACTGGAGACATTGGTCGGATCGCTGTTGGAAAAAACACTGATTACATCATTCATTTATCATCATTCTCCTTTTGCTTCCATTTCTCCAGTTCTTCATTGCGCTCTTGTTTAATTTCAGAAATCTTTTTTTCGAACAGCTCACCAAAAGAGTTTTGTGTTTGCTGTACGGATGAACTCTCATTATTTTTTCTCTTAAACTTAGATAATACTTCTGTAATATACGGTGATGTTGATGCAAGTTCTTGTCGTTCATTATATAGCGCTAAAAGTGTTGCAACTTCATCAGGATCAGTAATTTCACGTAATAGCTGGACATCCTCACCGACCCCAACTAAATAGAGTGTTTTACCTACTTGTAATAGTTGTACCGACTTTTGGGCACCTAACGATAAACCGCCTAAATTTTGTACTAATTGATTACGTTGAAAGTTTAAATTTCTTTTATTTAAAAACTTCATTAATCCATAAAATAAAGCTACAACAAAAATAAGCGCCAAAACCATTTTTATGTATTCCCACGCAGATATGTCTCCAGCCGCTTGTGAATCAGAATCTTTCTTAGCAGCTGGAGTACTATCTTCTTTACAATCCCCTTTAATGCAGTCACTTACAAAATTCGTGTTAGATTCTGCATATACAGAAGTCGTTGTAGGGTACAAAAACAGGAAGGCTACAAGAAATGCGAAAATCATCGTTAGACGAAATGATTTTAACATTTGCATTCAATCATCCTAGAGCTTTTTGAATCGCTTCAATTACACGATCAGCTTGGAAAGGTTTCACAATAAAGTCTTTCGCACCAGCTTGAATTGCATCGATTACCATTGCTTGTTGTCCCATTGCTGAACACATAATGACAGTTGCGTTTGGATCTGAACCTTTAATTGCTTTAAGAGCTGCAATACCGTCCATTTCTGGCATTGTAATATCCATTGTTACTAAATCTGGCTTTAATTCGTTGTACTTTTCAACAGCTTGTAAACCATCAGCTGCTTCCCCAACAACTTCAAACCCATTTTTCGACAAAATATCCTTGATCATCATGCGCATGAATGCTGCATCGTCTACAATCAAAATTCTTTTAGACATGGTTAACTCCTCCAATTGAAACTATCTTAAATTATTTAAACGCTCTGCTTGACTTAAAACATCTGTAATACGGACACCGAAGTTTTCATCAATAACAACGACTTCACCTTTAGCGATTAAACGGCTATTTACTAAAATATCAACTGGTTCACCAGCTAATTTATCTAGTTCAATAATCGAACCACTAGATAGTTCTAATATCTCTTTTACAGAACGCTTTGTACGTCCTAACTCTACAGTAACTTGCAATGGAATATCAAGTAGCATATTTAAATTTCTAGCTTCAGATTGCGAGATAACATTTGGATCAAAACTAGCAAACTGTGCTTGTTGAACATTGACCGGTTGAACAGGTCTTGTTGCTTGTGGAATCTGTTGTTGCTCTTGATACATTGGTTGTTGCTCTTGATACATTGGTTGTTGCTCTTGATACATTGGCTGTTGCTCTTGATACATTGGTTGTTGTTGCACAGGCGCTGGCTGCTGTTGATATACTGGCTGCGCAGGCGGTGGTGTTACAGGTGCTTGTGGTTGCATAGACGCTTGTGGTTGGACAGGCGTCGGTGCCACTGGCGCTTCAGGTGCTAATGTTGCAGCCACAGGTTCCTCGATTGCTTCTGTTTCTCCTAATAGAGACTTTACAATGTTTTGACTAAATTTCAGCGGTAGTAATTGCATTATATTTGAATCAATTAAATTACCAATTCTCAATCTGAACGATACTTTTACGAGTAAATCATCTTCAGGAATATTTTCTCGTCCTTCATTTTGAGAAATATTCATTAAATCAATAGTAGGTGGTGAAATATCCACTTTTTTATTAAATACTGTCGACATTGAAGTAGCCGCAGAACCCATCATTTGATTCATAGCTTCTTGCACGGCACTCAGCTGAATTTCACCTAAGTCTGGTTTCGGATTTAAGCCATCTCCACCTAACATTAAATCAGCAATAATCGCTGCATCGGATTGCTTAATAACGAGTAAATTCATACCTGTTAATCCGATTGTATATTCAACCTGTACGGCTACATAAGGATGTGGAAATTCCTCTTCTAATTTATTACGGTTAATCATTGAAATACTTGGGGTAGTAATATCTACTTTTTGCCCTAATAACGCTGAAAGCGCTGTGGCAGAGCTACCAAACGATATATTTCCTACCTCACCTAACGCATCTTGGGCAAACGAATCGAGGTAATCCTCTACTCTTAATTCATTATTGTCCTCATTTGTAGAAGCTTCAGTGCCGCTGTTTTTATCTTCCAACGTTTCGCCCCTTAATAACGCTTCAATTTCTTCTTGGGAGAGCATTTCATCACTCATCTTCGTCTCCTCCTTTCAAAGGGTCGATAATCTGGATTGCTAATTTTTTACCTTGTTTACCTGGTTGAACTGTGAATTTCGGTAATGTTCCTACTTTTAATAGTAGTGGATCTTCAATTTTTTGTTCTAATTGAATGACATCCCCAACCTGCATTGTGAGGAAATCCTCAATGTTAATGTCGGTAATACCTAGTTCAACAGAAACCGGTAGTTGTGCTTGTTTCACACTTGTTTCAAGCATTTTTGTTTGCTCTGGAGACATCTCTTTTGTATTTGCCTGCATCCAGTAGCGAACAGAAAGATTCGGAACAATAGGCTCCAATACAACATGCGGAATACAAATATTGATCATACCGCTTGTCTCACCGATTATCGTATTTAAGGAAATAACGACAACCGTTTCATTTGGCGAAATCATTTGTAAAAATTGAGGGTTGACCTCAAGCTCTACTAAAATCGGATCAATTTCCGCAACATTTTCCCAAGCCTCGCGTAAATTGTCGAATGAACGTTCAAAAAGGTTTGTCATAATTTTAGTTTCAATTTCCGTTAAGTTATCCACATTACTATGACTCGCCCCACTACCGCCCATTAAACGATCTAACATAGAGTAGGCAATGTTTGGGTTTATTTCCATCAGTATATTACCATCTAATGGCGGCACTTCAAACACATTAATGAGTGTCATATTCGGAATCGAACGTACAAACTCTTCAAATGGTATTTGGTCCACTGATGCAACAGTAATCTGCACATAGCTTCTCAGCTGTGCAGAAAAGAAGGTTGTCAGTAATCGTGCAAAATTTTCATGTATTCGGGTCAAACTTCGGATTTGATCTTTTGAGAAACGTAGTGCACGTTTAAAGTCATACACTTTAACCTTACGCACCTCGTCATCTTTTTTCATATCATCAGCTGACATTTCCCCCGTTGATATTGCGGAAAGCAGCGCATCTATCTCTGATTGAGATAATACCTCTCCTGCCATTTGCCCACCTCCATTTCAAGCAGTTTCTTTATTATTGTGTGATGAAGGAGGTAAAATAAACTTCCTGAACTTCTCCATCTTGCATCAATTCATTTAATCGTGTTTTTAATGATTTTTGGAAAATTTGTTTACCTTGCTTACCTTCTAAATCCTTTTGCTCCATTTCAGAAAGCTCTTGAATAACAATGTTTTTCACTTGGAAATCACGCTTCGTTAACTCAGTAGCAGCATCTTTATTCGTTGTTTGAATTTTTAACGACATGCGTACAACTTTGTTATCAGCTAGATTTGTCGTAATTTCAGGAACTTCTACGGAAGCTTCTACGATTTCATCAATGGTTGGCTCAAGAGTTCCTGCTGGCTTATTAAATTGGGTATATAACACAAACCCAATACCCCCGATAAGTATGATTGCTACTAGCACGATGATAATCATCGTTAACATTTTGTTATTCTTCATCTTCTTCACCTCGTAGATGCGGGTTTGATAGTATTTGTATATTTTTATAAAAGGCTGTTACCTTTTGTCGCACCTCATCTTCACTCTGTAAAACAATGATTTTGGTTCCAGTCGTTAATGTAATGGTCGTATCAGGAAAAGATTCGACCGTTTCTATGTATAAAGCATTCAATGTAAATGCTTTGCCATTTAAACGTGTTAGTTCAATCATTGAAATAGGGCCGGGTCTAGCACGAGAGCCGGCCCGACCCTCCCTCATATGAAATTATGTTTTTTAGTTTTGAGCACTTTGTAATCTTAATCGGTATTTTCTTTACCTACATATTGAGTATAAATCTCATACTAAAATCTAAATCTACTTAGCGTTTTAAATTTACAAGCTCTTGAAGAATTTCATCAGAAGTTGTGATAATACGTGTATTTGCTTGGAAACCACGTTGCGCCACAATCATTTCTGTAAACTCCTCTGAAAGGTCAACATTGGACATTTCTAGGGAGCCAGCTTGAACGGCACCAACCCCTCCTACTGTTCCAACTTGAGCGTATGGTTGTCCAGAGTTTACTGTAGGTTGGTAGTAGTTGCCACCCACTTTTTCAAGACCACCAGCATTTGGGAACTTCGCGAGTATGAGTTGACCTGCATATTGTAAGTCACCTTTATAGTCTGTATAGGTAACTGTACCATCTTGAGAAATAGACATTGATTGCGCTGTTGTAGGGATACGAATCGGTGAAATATCAGCTGCGAAATCCATATCCTCTGCGATATTACCTTCTATATCAGCAAGTCCATTCCCTGCTTTTTGTTCTTCAGCTGCAGAACCATCGATTGAATCACCATCAGCAGAAACCGATAACTCATCACTTGCCGTACCGACTAAATATTTACCATCAGCATTTACTAAATATCCATTTCTATCCATATAGAAATTTCCGGCACGTGTATAGAGAATATTTCTATAACCTTCTTCATCTAATGTCCCATCTTCATTAGGTGCACCATTTGCATCACCTACCATGAAGAATCCATCACCAGCTATAGCTAAGTCTAACTCGCGAAAAGTTGTTTGCATTGAACCTGGACCGTGAATTGTATCGATTGCAGCAAGTTGTGAACCTAAACCGATTTGTTTTGCGTTAACACCACCACGAGTTTGGCTAGGTGAAGAAGCACCTGCTGTCGTTTGAGAAATTAAATCTTTAAATACTACGCGTCCTTTTTTAAAGCCATAAGTATTTACATTAGCAATATTATTCCCAATTACATCTAGCTTCGTTTGGAAGTTTTTTAAACCTGAAATACCAGAATACATAGAACGTAACATAATGTCGTTCTCCCTTCGTCTATAAATTGTGTGCCTCTATCAATCAGCACACCTAGGCCTCCTATCACAGGTCCAGCCCTTACAGCACGATTGTGCCATCAATATTTGTAAATATTTGCTGCTTTGCTTCCGTGCGGTCCATCGCGGTAATGACAGTTGCGTTTTTAGCACTGACAATTAAAGCTGCTTGATCCATCAAGACTAATGGTTGTTTGACACCTTTTGAGTGCGCTTCAAATACCTTGTCCGATACAGCCTGCCATTCTTGATCAGAAATCGCTATATTACGCTGGATAATACGTTCATGCGCATGCTTGCTCACTTTTAATTCTTGTTGATTGGTAGCTTCCTGTAAATGAGCTTTAAACGATTGCTGTGATTTTATTGGCGTAGGTTGTGTTTGGCGAATGGATGGATGCAATGGTACACGATGTATTGAAAACTGATCCATCATTCTTCTCCACCTTTATTCGCTTATTTCGGTAAATTCTTTTTGTGTTAATTTTTTGTCATTGTCTAATACGTAATAAATAACGCCATCTTTACTCGAAACAGAAACGATACGTCCTTGTAGTTCTTGCTCGCCGTCTTTATAGGTAACTTTTTTACCAATTAGCTTGCTTGCTTGTACAAGAGGAGATTCTGAGTTACCATTCGAATTCGTTCCTGAACCGCCTAAAATAGCTGAAATATTGCCAGGTGTAATTTCCTTACCATCAGCTAATACGAATACTACATCACCGTCTACAAATTTCAACGATTCAATAATGCCTGTTCCTTCATTGATAATAGGCTTCTTGTTTTCATCCAACTCATCTGTTATCTCATGCCATTTAACTTCCTTACCAACAAATGTTGAATAATTCATAAGCTGTGTTTGTTGCTGTGAGGCAAGTAACGATCCCATCGCTTTTGTCATATTTTGCATTTGTTCTAATGAAGAAAATTGAGCCATTTGAGCAATAAAATCTCGGTCGTCCATAGGGTTTGTTGGATCTTGATGTTGCAATTGCGTAATTAGTAATTGTAGAAAAGCATCCTTACCTAGTTCACTATTACCCGTTTCCCTAACTGGCTTCTTATAATTCTTATAGTGAAAGTCATCCGTTATTTTCCCAGTCATTTTATCAGTCTTTGTATCTGCCATATTTACACCTCCTCACTTACTAGATAGTCATTAAAGGACTTGCCTTCATCGTCATCGTCGCTTTTTTGCTCCTCCTCATCTTGCTGTTGTTGCTTGAAGAAATTATTGAAGAAGCTTTGGTCGCGTTGTTGGCGATCTGCGTCTTGTAATGATTGGGCAATATCAAGACGATCCACTTGAATATTTTGCTGTACGAAGGCTTGCTTTAATTGATGTGCCTGACTATCAAGTAATTCACGACCTTGAGCTGTTGAAGCGAGTAAACGTGCTGTAAGGACACCGTCATTTTGCACAAGCTCGATACGAATTGTTCCTAGATTTTCTGGATACAATTTCAATGTTAAGCGTGTAATACCTTGTGCATTCGAGATTTGGGCTCTATTGATAATTGCTTGCATCTCTTTTAATAATGCCTCTGACTGCGCTGGTTTTGCAGCAGGTAGTGTCACTTGGAACGTATCTGCTTTTGTTTGGACTGTATTGGAAGTCACCATTTCATTAGCACTTGTGTCTGTCTGTTTTGTAACTTGAACTACATTCTGAAAGCCTTGTAACGGGAGTGTTACTGTTGTTTTAGTTGTTACTTGCTGTTCCGATTGAAGTGTTTGCATCGTCGTCAAAAGACTCTTGATGTTAGTTAGCAAGTTTTCTTGTGAAGCTGTTAAGTCTGTTTTTTGTCCAACTAACTGTGCTAACTTTAACACTTGAAGCAATGGTGCTACTTCTTTCGCTGTCACTTGTCCTTCACCTTGCATAGCTGCTACGATTTGTGTTTGAAGCATCGGTGCCTGAGCGTCTACTAGTGCTAAAAGCTCCCATATATCTCTTGCTTCTTGATCCTCTCCTAGCAACTGTTGTACTAATTGTTGAAGTTGCTCAGCATCAATTCCCAATGCATCCATTAAGTGATCAAGATTTAACATTTCATCTATTGCAACAGCTTTGCCTTCTTCACCAATTTGAAGCATTAACAAGCCATCGTCATGTGGGATTCCCAGTACATCTAGTACATCTTCTATAGATTCAGCATTTAAAACTTCTTCTAAATCAGAGGTATCTTTATTAGCCGCTGACTGTGTTTGCTGCTGCATTTTATTTGAAGAAGAAATAGCCTTTCCAAAAACTGATCCAAACGTTGATAACTTTTCTTTGTTCGACGGTCCATTTGCTTTCACATTGGAATCGCCTGATGTCGAAGGTTTTGTAGCCGCGTTTTTAGTTTGCATAGCCTTAGCCTTAGACATCATTTGCATCATTGCTACATCCATCCTTTCACCTCCTTTCAGATGTTCTTATTGTTTAGCCATCATTTCTGTATACTTCGCTGCGTCTTGTGGATCCATTTTTTCTAGAATCGCTGCTAATTTATCTGGCTTTAAATTTGTTAAAATACGAAGTGCTTCCGTATCACTCATTTTAATTAGAACTGGCGCTGCTGCTTTAGGGGACATCTTATCGAATGTTTTTAAAATATCAGTAAAGTCACGCTTTACGTCACTTTGCTCCCTATTTAATTTTTCAACTTCAAATTTTAGCTGTTCATTTTCTGTCGTTAACTTTTCTTTTTCAGTTGTTGCTGTATCCATCTTTTTTTGTAGCTGTACGATTTCTGCTTCTTTTTCTTGTATTTGAGCCTGTAAATTTACAACCTTCGAATCATTATTTACTACGGCATCTTTTGCTTGTTGTTCTTCTGAAGGCACGAATGGCAAGCTTTCAAACGCCTTCTTCCCTAAATCAAAGACATTCGTATTCATAAGGGTTGCAACAACAAGTAAAATTGCCGCTACAAACATGATCGGTATTACAAACCATGTAAAAAACTTTCGAAAGCCTCCTGATTTACGTTTAGGCGGTTGTTCTACTATTTCCGTTTTCAGTCGGTTGTCTTTTTTTTCCATGAAATCACCTGATTTCTCTCTTGTTATACGTAAGCGATGAAATCTCATCTAAAAAAATGCCTTCGATACGATCCTGCTCTTGCTGGAATACTTTTAAATCTTTTTCTCGCATTTTTTCAAATTTACGTACTTCCAAGTTTTTTTCTAATAATTTTTCTTCGTGCCAATTCATTTTTGCACGAGCTTGAACAACTTTCTGCTGTACATCAACAATTGTTTTTTCGAGGCTATCAATAAATCGTGCATAATGATGAACCTCCTCTATTGATGAACCTACAGCTAAACGCTCTTGCTGAAACTCTATTAAATCTTCTTTCTTTTTTAACAACTCATATAACTTTGTTGCTACTTCTTCAAAAGAACGTACAGATTCTTTATAGGCAATTTCAGTTTCGTTTTTTTCCTGCTCTCGAATGGCTAACACTTTTTCAAAACGATAAATATAACTTACCACCCTAATGTCCACCACCGTTCGATAATGAAATTAACTCATTCATACTTTCCTTAAGGGTCACTTTATCTAAATAGCCCTGCTTTAAATAAGCGGTAATGAGAGGTTCATAGTAAATAGCTTCATCAATTTCTTTTGACGTCCCTCTCTTATAAGCACCGATATTAATTAGATCCTCCGACTTGTCATATGTATAATAGAGCTCCCTTAATCGTTCCGCAGCCTTTTTGTGCTCTGGCTCTGCCACATGATTCATCAAACGGCTGACGCTTTTTAATACATTAATAGCTGGATATTGACCTTTATTGGCAAGGTTTCGATCAAGGACTATATGACCATCTAAAATCCCTCGCACAGTATCTGCAATCGGCTCATTCATGTCATCACCATCTACTAATACTGTATAAAAGGCAGTAATAGAGCCTTTCTCATTAGTACCTGTGCGCTCTAACAATTTAGGTAAAATGGCAAAAACAGATGGTGTGTATCCTTTTTGAGCTGGTGGTTCACCTGTCGCTAGACCGATCTCACGCTGCGCCATAGCAACACGAGTCACAGAGTCCATCATCAACATGACATTTAAGCCACGATTTCTAAAATATTCGGCAATCGCTGTTGCGGTAAAGGCCCCTTTAATTCGCATCAGTGCGGGCTGATCAGAAGTGGCGGCAACAACTATTGAACGACTTAAACCCTCTGGTCCTAAATCTCGCTCTATAAACTCACGTACCTCACGCCCACGCTCTCCAATTAGTGCGATTACGTTTAAATCCGCTTGTGTATTTCGCGCAATCATACCGAGTAATGTACTTTTACCGACCCCAGAACCTGCGAAAATACCAACACGTTGTCCATTACCCACTGTAAGCATGCCATCAATTGCTTTCACACCTACTTCAAGTCTTTCATTAATAGGTGGGCGTGTTAGTGGATTTGGTGGGTCCTGCTCTGTCGGAACTGACATTAATCCTTTCGGTAATACAGTTCCATCTATTGGATTCCCCATAGAATCGAGTACCTTACCGATTAGCTCAGGGCCAACTTTAACCTCAAGTGGTGCCCCTGTACCTTCGACTAGACAGCCTATTGATATTTCTCGAAGAGAGGTAAAAGGCATTAAGACGACAATTTCATCTTTGAAGCCTACAACCTCTGCCAAGATAATTTGATGACCGTTTTTAGAAGTTTCTACATAAATTTTACAAACGTCACCAATGGAACTATCTGGACCTTGCGACTCAATCATCAAGCCGACAACTCTAGTTACTCTACCAAACTTTTTAAAGGTTGGTATTTGAGGAATTTGTTCGATTAATTGAGCCGTTTTCATCTAGATCATTCCTTACTTTCTAATATTTCATGTAGCTTCAATCTTAGTTCGTTTAATTGCTCATCAATACTTACAACAATACGGCCATGATTTGTTTCAATATAGCAATCTGTGTCATTTTCCAAATCCTCATTTACAAAAATCATGAATGGTACGTCAGTAGGGAACATTTCAGCTAGTTCATCACGATTAGCAGTAATTAATGCATAGTAAGTAGGTGAAACGTAGATTTTTATTTCTTTCATTTCTCTTGCTTCTTTAAGTCCTCTACGAACGATTGACACAAATAATTCGTCGTCTCGCTCTAAAGATGCATCAATAATTCGCTCTGCTGCGGTTAAGCCTAGCTCTAAAATAACCGATTCCTGATCTTCAATATATTTTCGAGCATTTTCCCCAGCATGAATGATTATTTCATTGGCCGTTTGGAGAGATTGTGCCATCGCTTCATTCGCTTTGTTTGTTCCATCTTCATAGCCTTGACCAAATCCTTCATCATAAGCTTCTTGCACTCGATTAGGTCGTTCTTCTTCCCAACCTTGCTTTAAATGTTCAAATTGCTGGGTGAACATTTGCTTTTCTTGTTCAAAAACTTCACGTTCAGCCTGCAAAGTAGCTCTAGCTTCCGCAAGTAAGCGCTCGCGCTCTTCTAACACTTCTTCTATAGTAATCTGTTTTTGAGGTTGAAGAATTTCTCCATTTTCTATCTCATGCAACTCAAACATTTCACGGATTTGAATCTTTTTGACATGATCACCATTGGACTGTGTGTGTACAGAACGGATGATTCTAGACAATGACGTCATCTCCTCCACCACGTGCAATAATAATCTCACCTGCATCCTCTAAGCGACGAATAACCGCAACAATTCGAGATTGCGCTTCCTCTACGTCACGCAGACGAACAGGACCCATAATTTCCATTTCTTCCTTAAATGTATCAGCCATACGTTGTGACATATTGCGGAAAATAATATCTTTTACTTCTTCACTTGAAACTTTCATTGAAAGCAATAAGTCTTCATTTTCACAATCACGAATAACACGTTGTATCGAGCGATTGTCGAGCGTAACAATATCCTCGAATACAAACATACGTTTTTTGATTTCTTCTGCAAGCTCTGGATCTTGAATTTCGAGTGCATCGAGAATCGTTTTTTCCGTTTGTCGGTCTACACCATTTAACACTTCAACAACTGCATCAATGCCACCCGTTTCAGTGTAATCCTGTGTTACAGTCGATGATAATTTACGCTCCAAAACAGATTCAATTTCACTAATAACTTCTGGTGAAGTTGAATCCATTACAGCAATACGTTTAGCAATATCAGCCTGCACTTCCTGTGGCAATGAAGATAAAATCACACCCGCTTGCCCTGCCTCTAAATAAGAGAGAATAAGGGCAATTGTTTGTGGATGCTCATTTTGAATAAAGTTAAAAATTTGTGCTGGATCAGCTTTACGCGCAAAGTCAAAGGGACGTACTTGTAAAGAAGATGTAAGACGATTAATAATTGTTTGCGCCTGTTCTACTCCAAGAGCTTTCTCCAATACTGTCTTCGCGTAACCAATACCACCCTGTGTAATATAATCTTGCGCAAGTGCAATATTGTGGAATTCTTCAATAATTTCCTCTTTCACATTTGCTTCTACTTTTTTAACGCTTGAAATCTCTAATGTTAAACGTTCAATTTCTTCTTCTGTTAAATGTTTATACACAGAAGCTGAAACCTCAGGCCCTAATGAAATTAACAAGAGAGCGGCCTTTTGTTTGCCTGTTAATTCCTTATCTTTCTTGGACACAGCCGAACCTCCTAGTTAGTCTTCCGCAATCCAACTACGCAGTAACTTCGCAAAATCGTCTGGCTTTTCTTTTGCCATTTTTTCAAGCTGCTTACGACGCATTGTAGCTTCCGTTTCAATTTCTTCATTTATATCTTCAATCATTAGTTCTTCTTGTTCATCTAGGATACTTAGTTCTTCTTCTTCCTGTGCACGTTTACGTGAACGGACGATGAAGAATGCAAGCAATACTATAACAGCAAGTAATATGCCGCCGATTACCCAAACCCACCATGGAATAACAGATTTTTCGCTAGCTGTCTCTGTTGCTTTACCATTTAAAGGATGCACTGAAACAGCTACTTTTTCATCAATTTGATCTTGAGTAAGTTCAGCTGCTACATCTTTAGAAATCGTCGTACGAACAATAGTACTTAAAATTTGCTGGATATCCTCACGAATCCCATCCGGTAATGTTGCTGCGTCAGTTGCTGTCGGCGGTTCAACAATTACTTGGATCCCCATATCTTGAATTTTATATGGTGCCTCTTGGATATCTTTACGTATACGGTTTACGTCATTATTAATTGTCTCTTCAGTACGTTCGTAATCCCCGTTACCATTTACACCTTCGTTATATGTTGTGAAATTATCTGTCGTCGTTTCAGCTTCAGGTGTACCAGTGGCTGCAGCCCCTGTTCCAGAATATTGCTCTGTAATACGTTGAGCGCTAATCGCGATTCCTTCCATGTTCTCTTCATCAACCGGCGTAACTAGGTTTTCTTCACGATTTTCTTTTTTGAAATCGATGTCTGTTGTCACAGAAACGATTACTTTGTCTTGTCCCATTAGCGTACCTAGCATATTTTGAACTTGACGTTGTAGGTCACGCTCAACCAATTTCTTCGCTTGTAACTGACCCTCAGCTGTCGTTGTTGAAGCTCCATCAGTAGTCGCAGCATTCAGATCAAAGTACTCAGAAAATTGGTTAGAAATAACAATGTTGTCCGTATTTAGATTTGGAACACTTTTTGCAACTAGATTGTACATAGTGGCAATTTGTTGTTCTGTAAATTTATAGCCAGGGTCAGTATTCAAAACAATAGATGCTGTCGCTTCTTCTTTAACATCCTTTATAAATACGCCCTCTTCTGGAAGGTTAATCATTACCTTTGCATCTTTTACACCTTCTAGATTTTTAATGAGCTTAGCAATTTCTGTTTCAGTCGCAGCTTTTTTTAAGAGGTTAAACTCATTATCTGTCATACCAAATCCAGAGCTATTTGCAAAAGAGTAATCAATCGACCCTGTTTGCGGATATCCTTCCGAAGCCAACTGTACTAATAATGAATCAACTTGTTCTTCAGGTACTAAAATCGATGTCCCCCCCGGTGCAAGTTCATATTTTACACCTTGGGTATCTAACGCTTCCTTCACTTGTCCGATTTCTCTTGTCGATAAATCCTTATAAAGTGGTACATATGTAATTTTTGTAGCAAAAAGTGTAATAACGGCAGCAAGTGCTAAAACCCCTACCACTGAACCAATCATTACAATTTTTTGTTTTTTACTACGACTTGTCCAAAATTGGCTGGTGTCGTTTTTTATTTTCGTCAATCGTTCATTCATTATGAATCCTCCGGTTATAGTGAACAACCTATCCATCTAATAATTCGCGAAAACAGTGATATCCCATACCATTCATCATTATCATCACCATAACGGGTTGATTTCCGTTTCGACTAGGAGCGTCCGATAAACCATTTGGGGCAATCAGGATGTTGGCCACGAAGGCATCACCACAGGACGTGATGCTTTTAGCCTTCATTTTTCTATTGTCTCACTTCAGGTCTATCACCTTCTGTTACGTGATCCCTAAGGAGTCACCCAACCTCCACATCAATCATTCATTTAAAATATGGGATATATTCTTTACTTCAATAGTGCTTATTCAAATAAAGTTAGACACTCATTCGCATTATTTCTTGGTAAGCTTCAATCACCTTATTGCGAACTTCAATTGTTGCATTTAATGTAATGCTCGCCTTTTGTGATGCAATCATCACTTCGTGCAACTCTACATCTCCACCATTAATTAACTTTTGAGTAAGGTTATCAGAAGTAATTTGTTGATCATTAACTTTCGATATTGCTTCTTTTAACGAGTTCGCAAAGCTCTGTTGTGCTTCATAAGGTGTCGTATTGAGTTTATTTGTTTCATTTACAACCTGCGTAGGTGTCATTTGTGAAACGGACGAAATTGTCATTATGTATCTTCCTTTCCTCTTATTTATCTTCCAATCTCTAAAGCCTTTGTCAGCATGGATTTATTTGCATTCAATACAGTTATGTTTGCCTCGTAGGAACGAGTAGCTGACATTAAATCTACCATTTCTTTTAATGGATCTACATTCGGCATATTTACATAGCCATCTGCATTTGCATCTGGATGAGTTGGATCATACACAAGTTTGAAAGGTGTTTCTCTATCTTCTTTTATTTGTGTAACTTTTACGCCGTTGCCAACACCACTTTTTGCATTTTTGCCAAGTGCGGCATTAAAGAACTTTGAAAACTGTCCCTCTTGGGCTGTAAACGTCACAGACTTCCGGCGGTATGGTTCCCACTGCCCATTCACTTGTCTAGCGCGCGTTGAATCCATGTTTGCCATATTTGAAGAAACTACATCCATTCGCAAACGCTGTGCTGTTAAAGCTGAGGCAGTAGTATTCATCCCATGAAAAATAGACATCTATTACTTACCTCCTTTAATAACCGTATTTAGAGTATTTAACTTACCGTTCATACGTTCAATTAATGCGTTGTAATAAATTTGATTTTCCGCAAGTTTTGTCTGTTCAGCATCCATATCTACGGCATTCCCGTTATTTCGATAACGTAAACCATTAACATTATTCACACCAGGCGTTGATTGTCGAATCGCGAAATCATAATGTCTATTATCAGTACGATATGCCGAAATTGACATTTGTTTTTCTTTCTCCAACATATCCTTAAAACTTACATTTTTCGCCTTATAGTTCGGCGTATCGACATTCGCAATGTTATTAGCGATCGTTTTATGATTCAAAGTTGCATAGGAAAGTCCATTTTCCAGGCTACTAATAGTTCCTCCAAACAAATCCAAAAAGCTCACCTCATTCATGTACTTCTTATTTTATCCAATATTACAATTGTAATTAAGATGATACGGAGTGTCTATTGTCTTTTGTCACTTTTTGGTGGTATAAATGACCCATTTTTGTTCACAAATAACCAGGACAATACTTCTGCATCCCTTGAGCCCACTGACTTCACAGCCCACATCTCATTACTAGTAAATTTACACTACTACGACAGTGTTTACGGTTTTAGGATCTATTTTATTCCTTTTTTTAACAAATCAACAGTAGACACGATGTCTAAATTAGAGTTCCTTTTTACTATTTTAACCCAAGGTTGGGATATTACATAAAATTCTGAATAGTAATTCCATACTGTCTTACAAGTAACAATTGGAGCATATGTTTTTTTTACTTATGCATAAAGTACACATATGTTAAAAGTAAAATTTAGGAATAAAGCAATGATATTTAGCGTCTAAGAGGTTAGAAAACATACCTATAGAAAACAAGAAAAAGGATTAAAATATAGATAATTCCCCCTATTCAGTACTAAAACATAGTTCGACATAATCGAAGCGATGAAAACCTACCGCAAATTTCGTCGAATTACAAAAGGCATCTGAACAAGATTATCCCAGATGCCTTCGTGTTTCCAATGAACTTTTTGTGTCATAATCCGACAAGACTTTAAGCCAACAAATGTTTTTTGGTGCGAAAGCGTAGTGCTAACTTAGCGACTGCAATAAATGTTTTTTGTGCGAAAGCGTAGTGGTAACGTAGCAACAGCACGACGTTGGACTACCCAGGCGTTTTTGCAGGTTGTAAAGTTCTTAGCCCAGAGCTCCTCTTACAGGGAGTCAACCGTTGAAAAGTAGCTTCAATCCGCATTCATCCACCACTTAAAGAGGCGGGAGACTTCTCTACCTGTCGCTTCGCTATCGGTACAAAACGCTTGTAAACTTACGAAAGCTTTCCAGGGCGTTTTACGCACGAAAGGTATAGCGACAGCCACGAGGGTTATATGTGCGAATACGCAATACTAATATAGGGCCTTAAGCGGAGGAAGTGATCGATGCTCGGCATAGGAAAGAAAGCTGCCTGGAACCGAAATATTAGGGCCACAACATTCACAAAAATTTCCTTCGCCATTTTGTTTCTCTACATGATAAAAGGCATCTGGAATAAAACTATTCCAGATGCCTTAACCGTCCCCAAAAGGACTCTTTATTATTATTATTTCATTTTAATTTCAGCTAATGCGTTTAAGAATTTATCGTTTAGTACTTTAATATAAGTACCTTTCATACCTAGAGAGCGAGATTCGATTACACCTGCAGATTCTAGTTTACGTAATGCGTTTACGATTACTGAACGTGTAATGCCAACTCGGTCTGCAATTTTCGAAGCAACAAGTAAACCTTCATGGCCGTCGAGTTCTTCAAAGATATGTTCAATAGCTTCTAACTCACTGTATGAAAGAGAATTGATTGCCATTTGTACAACAGCTTTGCTACGAGCTTCCTCTTCAATCTCCTCAGATTTCTCACGTAAAATTTCCATGCCAACTACTGTTGCACCATACTCAGCTAAAATTAAATCATCATCCTCGAATTGTGAAGATAAACGAGCAAGAATTAATGTACCTAGACGCTCACCACCACCAACAATCGGTACGATCGTTGTTAATGCATTTTGGAATAGCTCTTTGTTTTCAACTGGGAAAGCAGTATGTTCGTCATTAATATCTAGGTTTGAAGATGTTTCAGAAATTGTAAACAAGCTATGTGTATATTCTTCTGGGAATTGACGCTCTTCGAACATCTTTTTCATACGTTCGTTTTCAATTTGTTGGTGAATTGAAATACCTAAAAGCTTCCCTTTACGGCTTACAATATAAACATTACTGTCGATAATATCTCCTAATGTATCTGCCATTTCTTTAAAGTTCACCGGTTTACCAGCAGATGCTTGGAGCATCGAGTTAATTTTACGCGTTTTTTCTAATAAATTCATTATATGTTCCTCCTATAAATAATCCGAAGAGTATTTTCCTAATATTCTAAATGTTTTTTCAACTGAATGAAACTATTCAGCCTTATCTTACAATATAAACTGCGACAAATCTTTGTTTTTTACTATACCCGCAAGTTTTTGATCTACATATGCAGCAGTAATCGGAATATTTGCAGGTGCAATTTCAGCAGCTTCAAACGATAATTCTTCTAATAAGCGTTCTAAAATTGTGTGCAAACGTCGAGCTCCAATATTATCAGTCTCCTGATTGACCTCAGTTGCAATTTCTGCAATTCGTTCAATCGCGTCTTCCGTAAAGTTTATTTCCACGCCCTCAGTTTCTAATAATGCCTTGTATTGCAAAATAAGTGATTGGTCTGGCTCTTTCAAAATACGTACAAAATCTTGTTTCGTTAATTTTTCAAGCTCCACTCGAATCGGGAATCGACCTTGCAATTCAGGAATTAAATCTGACGGCTTCGACATATGAAATGCTCCAGCAGCAATGAAAAGCATAAAGTCAGTTTTTACAGCACCGTACTTTGTCGTTACAGTAGAACCTTCAACAATCGGCAGAATATCACGTTGCACACCCTCACGCGATACATTCGCAGAGGAGTTACCATCCTTACTAGCGATTTTATCAATTTCATCAATAAAAATAATACCTGATTGTTCAGCTCTCAAAATGGCTTCTTGTGCAACTTCGTCTGCATCTATGAGCTTATTTGCTTCCTCGATTGTTAAAATACGGCGTGCATCTTTCACTTGTAGACGTCGTTTCTTCTGCTTTTTAGGCATTAAATTAGACAGCATATCCTGCATGCCACTGTTTGCAGTCATATCCATACCCGATCCTTGTAACGCATCAAAAATAGAAGGATTTTGTTCAGTTACTTCAACTGTAACCCATTCATTTTCTAATTTACCATTACGTAAATCGATAGCGATTTGCGCACGTTTGGAGCGCACTTCAGTTTCTTCAGAAGAAGAATCATCATTGGCTTGCTGTTCTTTCCCACCAAATAACATTTCAAACGGATTTTGCATGGACTGTTTTTTTCGTAATGAAGGAACCAACAACTTAACTATAGCTTCATTTGCTAATTCTTCTGCTTGGTCCTTCACAGACTCCATCATTTCTTCTTTTACAAGACGATGAGAAGCTTCTACTACATCACGTACCATTGACTCTACGTCGCGTCCAACGTACCCTACTTCTGTAAACTTTGTTGCTTCTACTTTCACAAATGGTGCACTTGTTAGCTTTGCAATTCTTCGTGCAATTTCTGTTTTTCCGACACCTGTAGGTCCAATCATCAAAATATTTTTCGGAATTACCTCGGCCTTCATCTCATCACTTAACAGTGAGCGACGATATCGATTACGTAGTGCAATAGCTACCGCTCGCTTCGCCTCATTTTGTCCAACGATATAACGATCCAAATGCTCAGTAATTTGTCTTGGCGTTAAATTATTTTTTGTCATTAGTTAAGCGCCTCCACGATAATATTATGATTCGTAAACACACAGATTCCAGCAGCGGTTTCTAATGCCGCTTCTGCAATTTCGCGAGCAGACATTGTATCACCTGCATATTTTTTCAGGGCACGACCTGCTGATAATGCAAAGTTACCCCCAGAACCAATTGCCAAAACTCCATCATCCGGTTCAATTACTTCTCCCGTACCCGAAACAAGAAGGAGTGTACTTTTATCCATTACAAGTAGCATAGCCTCTAATTGACGTAGCATTTTATCTCCGCGCCATTGCTTAGCGACTTCTACTGCTGCACGTTGTAAGTTACCATTGTATTCATTTAACTTTCCTTCAAACATTTCGAAAAGTGTAAAAGCATCGGCAACCGATCCTGCAAACCCGGCAAGCACCTGCCCATTAAACAGACGTCTGACCTTCCTTGCTGTACCCTTCATAACAACCGCATTACCTAGGGTCACTTGACCATCACCTGCCATTGCGCAACCACCGTTATGATGAACTGCAAATATCGTTGTCGCATGAATTTGTCCCATTTGCCTTCCTCCTTAGCTTATTATGCCCTTGGATGAGCATTCATATATGTTTGACGTAGATGCTCTTTTGTTACATGAGTGTAAACTTGTGTAGAAGTTAAATGAGCATGGCCTAATAACTCCTGCACCGTACGTAAATCTGCGCCATTATTCAATAAATGTGTAGCAAAAGTATGGCGAAGCATATGTGGATATATTTTCGTGTGGAGCGAGGCTTTGTCAATCATTTCTGTTAAAATATGACGTACACCTCGTGGAGTAAGTTCCCCACCGCGCATGTTGACAAACAATTGCTGATGACTTGTGTTTTTCATCAATCGTGGACGAGCTTGTTCTATGTAATCCTGCATAGCTAAACTCGCAAATTGCCCGAATGGAATAATACGTTCTTTTCGCCCTTTTCCCATTACCCTAATAATCGAATAATGGAAATCAACATCTTCTACTTGAATTGAGGTGAGCTCACTTACACGAATACCTGTCGCATATAACAGCTCCAATATAGCCATATTTCTTAATGATTTCAAATCATCGCCGACATTCGCATCAAATAGCTGCTTCAATTCTTCTTCGTAGAAAAAACTAGGTAAACGTGATTCTTTTTTTGGATGATAAAGTGATCGAAATGCCCCATCATCTAATCCGTACTGTTTATTTAGAAAGCGAAAGAAGGAGCGTATAGAGGAAATTTTCCTTGATACAGATGATCTTGCTCTCTTTTCATCGTACAACTTTGTTACATAAAGACGTGCATGTATATACTCAACACTAGCTAAATCATTTACGCCCTCCGCTTGCAAAAACGCTAAAAAATCTAGTAGGTCCGATTCATATTCTCGTACTGTATGAACAGAGAAGTTCTTTTCAATTTGGATATAAAGCATAAACTGTTCAAGTGCATCTTGGGACGAAACTAACATTAAAAGATTCACCACCAATGAATTATTGATAATCTTCTCAAATTACGGGTCATCACCATAAACGAGGGGTTGATTTCCGTTCCGACTGTGCTAAAAGAATGTCAATTTTCGTTTATCCTCTTTAGTTAGTCACTTTGGGTATCGTTAATGTAGAAAACATACATATTGACACTATACCTATCTTCATCATATAGCAAGTAGAAATGTTTATATTTTGAGAAAATCTCCATACAAAATAATAAAACACGTGTAAATCAGCATTTTACTACAAAAAGAAAAAGCCTCTAAGAGTATACCAACTTTTAGAGGCTTTTTGCAATCAAATTGTTTGTGAATTCACAAAATTACGAATTGTGTCTATTGCACGTGTAGCATGCATCTCTGCACGCTCTGGCTTTGAACGACGTCCTGGAGGTAATTCTGGGAAAATTCCGAAGTTAACGTTCATCGGCTGGAAGTTTTTCGATTGTGCTTCTGTTATATAACGCGCCATACTGCCTAAAGCCGTTTCAAACGGGAAGACAATTTGCTCTTGTCCTAACGCTAATCGAGCTGCATTAATACCGGCAATTAATCCACTACCAGCAGATTCAACATATCCTTCAACACCCGTCATTTGACCCGCAAAGAAAATATTTTTTTGCTCACGAAGTTGATAAGTTTTCTCTAGAACCTTTGGCGAATTAATGAAAGTATTTCTATGCATTACGCCATAACGAACGATTTCAACATTCTCTAATCCCGGAATTAATTGTAGTACTTCCTTCTGTGGTCCCCATTTTAAATGCGTTTGGAAGCCAACGATATTGTAAAGAGTTCCTGCTGCATCATCTTGACGCAATTGGACAACGGCATAAGGTCGTTTCCCTGTTTTTGGATCTTCAAGGCCTACTGGCTTCATCGGTCCAAACAACATTGTTTTCTCACCGCGAGCAGCCATTACTTCGATAGGCATACAGCCTTCAAAGTAAATTTCTTTTTCAAATTCTTTTAATGGCACAACCTCTGCCTCGATTAACGCTTGACGGAAACGATCAAATTCTTCCTTTGTCATAGGACAGTTTAAATAAGCCGCTTCCCCTTTATCGTAACGAGATTTTAAATAAACCTTTTCCATATCGATGCTATCTTTTTCAATAATTGGTGCTGCAGCATCATAGAAATATAGATAATCTAAACCTGTTAAGCCCTGAATTTTTTCAGCTAAAGCTTTCGATGTTAGTGGTCCTGTGGCAATAACAGTAATACCTTCTGGAATTTCAGTGACTTCTTCATGAACAACCTCCACAAGAGGATGATTTTTCACTGCTTCCGTCACATAGCCTGCAAATTCATGTCGATCTACTGCTAAAGCACCGCCTGCTGGTACTGAACATGCATCGGCTGCCTTCATAATAACAGAATCTAACATACGCATTTCTTCTTTAATAACACCTACGGCATTCGTTAATCCATTTGCACGTAGTGAGTTCGAACAAACAAGCTCTGCAAATTTATCAGTATGGTGAGCTGGTGTTTGCTTTACTGGACGCATTTCATAAAGTTTAACTTTCACACCACGTTGTGCAATTTGCCAAGCAGCCTCACTGCCTGCAAGACCTGCGCCTATTACATTTACTACTTGTTCAGTCATGTTCTTACCATCTTTCTATCATTGAGTAGGTGTTTCTTCGTAGTCACATTTCGTACACTGAATTTGAACACCTTTTTTAATTTTTTTCTCTACTAATAATGCACTACATTTCGGACATGGTCTACTAATTGGCTTGTCCCATGAAACAAATTCACACTCAGGGTACTGATTGCAGCCATAGAATAAACGCTTTGTTTTACTCTTTCGTTCTACAATTTCGCCTGTTTCACATGAAGGACATTTTACACCAATAGGTTTCATAATAGCTTTTGTATTGCGGCAATCCGGGAAGTTTGAACAAGCCATAAATTTTCCGTATCGTCCAAGCTTATAGACCATTGGAGATCCACATAGCTCACAATCCTCGCCAGCAGGTTCATCTTTTATAACAACCTTTTCCATAGCCTCATCTGCATATTTTACATGGACCTCGAAATCCTTATAAAACTCACGGACAATTTCTTTCCACTGACGACTACCTTCTTCAATATCATCCAAATCTTGCTCCATTTGTGCTGTGAATTCGATATTTATTTCATCAGGGAAAAACTCTAGTACGAGTTGGTGCACGATTTCTCCCAGCTCAGTCGGCATAAATCGTTTTGCATCTAATACGACATAGCCACGGCGCTGTATTGTATCGAGGGTCGGTGCATATGTGGACGGGCGCCCTATACCTAACTCTTCCATTGTCTTTACAAGACGCGCCTCTGAATAGCGTGGTGGTGGCTGTGTGAAATGTTGCTTTGGCTCAATTTCAAGAGATTTTACTTGATTGCCAACTTCCATTTCAGGTAGAAGCTTGTTTGTCTCTTCTGTTTGATCGTCTGTACCCTCAATATAGAGTTTCATAAAGCCTGCAAATTTAACTTGCGAGCCGTTTGCACGGAATAAAACATCTCCATTTTGTAGATCAACAGCAACTGTATCAAGTACGGCCGGCGCCATCTGGCTTGCGATAAAACGCTCCCAAATTAAACGATATAAGCGCAATTGGTCGCGACTAAGCACTGCCTTTAATTCATCCGGAGTTCGAATCGTACTAGTTGGACGAATAGCCTCATGGGCATCTTGTGAATTTGATGCTTTTTTTGTCTGCTTCGACTCAGTAGAGATGAAATCTTTGCCGTATTTGGATTCAATATATGCAACTGCCTCTGTTTTTGCAGTATCTGAAATACGTGTAGAATCGGTACGCATATAAGTAATTAAACCGACTGTCCCCTCTTTTTTACCAACATCAATACCTTCATATAATTGTTGCGCAAGCATCATCGTTTTCTTTGCACGGAAATTCAACTTACGTGCGGCTTCTTGCTGTAACGAAGATGTTGTAAAAGCAGGTGCTGCATTTCGTTTACGTTCTTTCTTAGATACATTGACAACTTCAAAACTTGTACCTTTAACATTTTTTAAAATAGATTTTACTTGTTCTTCATTTGTTAATTTAATTTTTTCTTTGCCATTACCGTAATAAAGCGCATCGAACGATTTCTTCCCTTTTTCAAAGGAACCTTCAATTGTCCAATATTCTTCCGGTTGGAAGTTTTTAATTTCATTTTCGCGATCAATAATCATGCGTAGTGCTACAGATTGTACTCGTCCTGCAGATAATCCCTTTTTAACCTTTTTCCACAGAATTGGACTAATGTTATAACCAACAAGTCTGTCCAATATACGACGTGTTTGCTGTGCATCTACTAAATCCATATTAATAGGACGTGGATTTTTAAAGGATTCTACAATCGCATCTTTTGTAATTTCATTAAAAACGACACGACAATCTGATTCAATATCAATATTTAACGCAGTCGCAAGGTGCCAAGCAATCGCTTCTCCCTCGCGGTCTGGATCGGCCGCTAGGAAGACTTTCTTCACTTTTTTAGCTGCAGACTTTAAGTCCTGTAAAACAGGCCCTTTACCACGAATAGTAATATATTTAGGTTCAAAATCATTTTCAGGACCAACACCCATTTGGCTACGCGGTAGATCACGAACATGTCCGATTGACGCTTTCACTTTATATTTTTTTCCTAAATATCGTTCAATTGTTTTTGCTTTTGCTGGTGATTCTACAATCACTAAATAATCCGCCATCTATGTCTCCCCCTTAGAGAGGTCTATTGCTTATTTTTTAAGTTACCTGTTGCAAAATGTATAACAGATTTTAAGATAATGCAACTTTTTTTCAATTTTTGTTAGAAAAGAGCGTAAGTGTTTCAACTATTTCGTGACCATTACACACTGGAATAGCCCCTTCTAATAGTAGTTTATTTGTGCCTTTTGATTGCTCCGCATTAATTGGACCCGGTACAACAAATACATCTTTCCCTTGCTCTAATGCATAGTCAGTTGTAATAAGTGTGCCACTTTTTAATGCAGCTTCGGTTACAACTAAAGCTTTGGACAACCCACTAATGATTCGGTTGCGCATTGGAAAATGCCATTTCTCAGGCTTCATATATGGAGGATACTCTGTGACAAGTAATTGTTGCTCCGCCATATGCTCAGCGAGAGACTGGTTTTCCTTAGGGTATAAATAATTAAACCCATGACCAAGTACTGCAATTGTGGAACCGCCAACTTTTATAGTTGTCTCATGAGCTATCGTATCTGCCCCTCTTGCAAGCCCGCTTACAACTGTATATCCGTGTTCAACAAGAGGTGGAACGATTAGGTCCATCGCAGTTTTTGTATATGCTGTAGCCTTTCTAGAACCTATAATGGCTACTTGTTTTTCTTTCGTCAATAGAGAATATCGACCTTTCACATACAATACAGTAGGTGGACTGGATATTTCAAATAATTGCGCCGGGTAAAAGGGATGATGAAAAGGTATCGGGGAAATATTGGTCCTTTCATAAGCTTCTTCAAATGGCAATGTCATTATTTGCCGAAAAACCCTGGACATTTCCAAAGCTCTACTCGATGATATTTGCAGTGCTTTTGCAATCTCGTATGGGGGCGCTTCTTCAAAATAACTTAGTATATCCACCGGGGACAATAATTGCTGAAGTTTTTGAAGTGGTAATGGGTATATATAATGTAAAGTTAGCAATCTCTGTGTATCAACTGAAAAAATCATTTAAAAGCCTCCTTTTATATAGAAGAAATTAAATGACCGCATTTTTATTTTCGGATCATCACCAAAACGTGTGGTTGATTTCCGTTCCGACTGGGCGCTTTGTTGCTGACGCTTCGCTTTCGCACAGTTAAAACATTTGCCGCTGACGCTTCGCTTTCGCGCAGAGCAGAGCTTTCCTGGGGGCGTCCGATGAGCCGCTTCGCTGCGCTGCAGGGTCTCGGGCCAACACGATGTTGGTCACGAAGGCGTTATCACAGGATGTGATGCTCTTAGCCTTCGTTCCTCTATCGCTGATCCCCGAGGAGTCGCCCAGTCTCCACTCCAATCAACTTATTTGCATAGTATATGTTTTAACAAATGTCATCCACGACTTTTGGTGATGAACCTTATTTTCACCACAACATCAATGTGACACAGCTTTTGAAGGTTCTTTTAAACCGAGTAAGTAGGAAGTTAGAAATTGATTCGTTTGCATAACATTAGAACCATGTTAAGCAGTGTCTAAGTAAGGAAAAAGAAAAAGATGTAGCCACAATGTGCTACATCTTCCATTTTAATGGGTTTTACACTTTTCGTATAGCCCTTTTTCTTTAATTACTTTAATAAGCGTGTCACCAATGACAGATGGTGTTTCAGCTACTTCAATCCCAGCAGCATTCATCGCCTTAATTTTCTCTGCCGCTGTTCCTTTACCACCTGAGATAATAGCACCAGCGTGTCCCATACGCTTCCCTGGAGGAGCTGTTTGTCCACCGATAAAGCCAACGACAGGTTTCGTCATATTCGCTTTAATCCATTCAGCTGCTTCTTCTTCAGCTGTCCCCCCAATTTCCCCAATCATCACAACTGCATATGTTTCTGGATCGTTGTTAAACGCTTCCAAAACATCGATAAAGTTTGTACCATTGACAGGGTCTCCACCGATACCTACAGCAGTAGTTTGACCTATACCAGCTTGTGTTAATTGGTGTACGGCTTCATATGTTAACGTTCCAGAACGAGATACAACTCCTACATGCCCTTTCGTATGGATGTAACCAGGCATAATACCAATCTTACATTCATCCGCCGTAATAACACCTGGACAGTTTGGACCGACTAGACGTGTCTTTTTACCTTCCATATAACGTTTAACCTTAACCATATCAAGTACTGGAATATGCTCAGTAATACAGATTGTTAATTCTAATTCAGCATCAACAGCCTCTAAAATAGCGTCTGCAGCGAATGGAGCAGGTACATAAATAACTGAAGCTGTTGCACCTGTTGCAGCCACAGCTTCTGCTACAGTGTTAAATACAGGCACTCCTTCGATTTCAAGACCACCTTTACCTGGTGTTACACCAGCTACAATTTTAGTACCATACTCAAGCATTTGCTTCGTATGGAAAAGCGCTGTTTCACCCGTAATCCCTTGTACAATTACCTTCGTATCTTTATCTATAAATACAGCCATTGTTCTCCCTGCCTTCCTTAGCCTACTAGTCCCACAATTTTTTGTGCACCGTCAGCCATTGAATCCGCTGCAACGATGTTTAAACCAGATGCATTTAAAATCTCTTTTCCAAGTTCTACATTTGTACCTTCTAAACGTACAACTAACGGCACAGCTAAACCAAGTTCTTTGGCAGCTGCTACAACACCCTCAGCGATAATGTCACATTTCATAATTCCGCCAAAAATGTTTACAAAAATGCCTTTGACATGTGGATCAGAAAGGATAATTTTAAAAGCTTCTGTTACTTTTTCAGCCGTTGCACCGCCACCTACATCTAGGAAGTTAGCCGGGCTTCCGCCATAATAACTAATTGTGTCCATTGTAGCCATTGCAAGACCAGCTCCATTAACCATACAGCCAATGTTGCCATCTAGTGAAATATAGCTAAGGTCATATTTTGATGCTTCGATTTCCTTTGGATCTTCTTCATCAAAATCACGTAATTCGACAATATCTTTATGACGATACAACCCATTTGCATCGAAATTAAATTTAGCATCTAATGCTACAACTTCTCCTTGTCCAGTTATAACAAGTGGATTAATTTCTACAATAGAAGCATCTTTGTCGATAAACGCTTGATACAAGCCTAACATTAATTTAACAGCTTTCCCTACTAGGTTAGCTGGAATATTCATATTGAACGCCATGCGACGTGCTTGGAAACCTGTTAACCCCACAACAGGATCCACCACTTCTTTGAAGATTTTTTCTGGATGTGATTCAGCTACTTCCTCAATATCCATGCCGCCCTCTTCAGATCCCATCACTGTTACACGGGACGTTGCGCGGTCTAATACTAAACTTAAATAGTATTCTTTTTGAATATCAGAACCCTCTTCAATATATAAGCGTTTTACTTCTTTTCCTTCAGGACCTGTTTGATGAGTCACTAAAATTTTACCTATTAATTCTTTTGCATATGTACGCACCTCGTCAAGGTTTTTAGCGATTTTTACGCCCCCTGCTTTCCCGCGTCCACCTGCATGAATTTGCGCCTTGACTACAGTCACATTAGAGCCAAGTTCCTTTGCTACTTTCACAGCTTCATCAGGGGAAAAAGCAACTTTTCCGTTTGGTACAGCTACACCATATTTTCTAAGAATCTCTTTCCCTTGATATTCATGGATATTCATAATACATCCTCCCATCAAACATTTGCATAAAATTGTTTTACTAACATAATCTATTCTAACGAAAGATTCTGATAAAGTCTATACCTTGTCTTTTATTCATTTTTTATCTATTAATATGACGCTTTATTCTGTTTCGTGTACTAAAACAGAGTTTTATGAATATCAGAATTCTTCGTTTTTTCTATATTTTCGCGCATATTGTTGATCTAATCGATAAATAAAAGCAAAAACCTCAGCAACAGCTTCGTACAATTCTTCCGGAATTGACTCATTTAGATCTAATTGTCCAAGTAATTGAACAAGGTTAGGATCCTCATAAATCGGGACATCGTGTTCATTCGCGCGCGCTAAAATATTTTCTGCTATTTTCCCCTTCCCTTTTGCTACGACCGTTGGACTATCAAAACGTCCTAACTTATAGGTGAGAGCAATAGCCTCTTTTCGAGTAAATTTTTCTTCACTCATATGCGAAAATCCACCCCACTATGTTCCTCCTGCTGTTCTACTACAGGGGTTGTTTTTGCAGATTGGGCTTTTTCAAATTGTTTAATAAAAACACCTGAAAGTTGATACTCTTTTTCAGCTAGACCCACTTTTAGCGCTGCTTTTAGTGGTTCAGCAAGCGGAATAATATCATCATTTTCATTAAATACCGTCACAGAAACGACACGATTTTGAACTTGCATATCAATAACCGTTTCTTTCATAGATTCCATTTGTAAATAAAATAATATACGCGCATAATTGGCATCAATTTTACCGTCTTCTTTCATACGCCCATTCCATTGTAATGTTGCATCCATTTTCTTGCCGAAAAACTCTAATGGTACTTGCATAATAAGCTGATGCTGATGGCCATTTTCCCCTGATGCTAGCTGCATGCCGTTCATACGTGCCATTAACATTTCTGCAGCTTCCTTCAGCTGAGGAGTAACATGCGCTTCCTGCAATAATGTATGTAATTGAGGTTTTAATTGATGTGCAATCTGCTGTAAATCGGCTGACTTATTACTAATAGTCGCTTCATAGCTAACTCCTAGATTTTTTAATACCGTTTTAAGCGCATGTTCCATTGCTTTACTGTCCATAGAATTTTGTACATGAGCATCTGCTTGCGTAACAATTTGCTGAATCATTGATTGCGGGGATTCAACACTATTTCTCATGAGACTTCGCATGAATGCTTCGTTTTGTAGCGGAGTATTGGCTTCATGCTTTAAAAGCGATAATAAATGGTCCTTCACTGAAAGAGCATTGGCGTCTTGTGTAAATAAACGCTCCGAAGAATTTTCTGCAAATGCTTTTATAAGGTGTTCTTGCATTTGTTTTGCAAAAATCTCTAGCGTTTGTTTAGTTGCTGGTAGCTGTTTAAATCGATCGATAAGTTCATTTAATGACTGCTTTTGGTCATTAGTTAACAAACTTTGATTCGCTGTCCATGATCTAAGCTGATCAACAAGCTGATTAATATTGTCAGATTTTGTCGCTAAAATTGTTTGAATAACTTCTCCAGCCTGTTGAAGCTGATTTGACTGTATAGACTTTACATCACTAAGGCTGGACCAATTTTGCAAGGTTGCCTGTTGAGGTAGTATCCCTGCCTCTTTTAAACTATTCATGGCTTGAATCTTTTCACTCATAGAAGCCGCATTATTAGTTAATATTTGTATGGACTTAGCAAGTACTAAACTACCTGTTTCTACTTCAAAAGGCTTTGCAATTGCTAGTACTTGTTGCATTAGATTTTGCTTAAGGTTTTCTGGTAAAGCTATATCCTTCGTTAAAAGCTGTGTAAAGTTTTCCATTATGGAAACCATGCCGGCCGTTTTTTGTCCACTTAGAAGAGCTTGAAAAACATCAGTTGTCATTGGCATTTTAAACTCTACCATTTTTTGAATGGCTTGCAGGGCATCCATTTTATTTACGCCCTCCGGTAATCCCTTTAACCACATTTCTGCCTGCATCAGCTGCTCTTTTGAAATCGGTAGTTGCGCTTTCATAAAATGAGCTAGAAGCTGCTGTGCTTCAGCTGTTTTAGGCAAATTCATTGATTCAAGTAACTGATTAATTTGTTGACTTTGGGAAGCCGTCTGCTCCATAGGACCTGTAACAACTTTTAGTTCTGTTTGCGGGCTTATACCAGTTACTTGAAAGAAATGCGCATCACCTGCTTTTAGCGGCACTTCCAGTTTAGCAATAAACTTTTGCTGACCAACCTGTATTTCTGCCATTTGATCTGGATATAATTGTTTGATTGTTCCTTGAAATACTTGTCCTTGTTTTAAAGTAAGCGGCTGATTAGCTGAGGTTATAGCAGCTTGTTGCATTTGAATCGGATTAAAAGATGTGGCTGTCATATACATACTCCTTTCATCAATTTTCTATTTTATTTGGCTTATCACTTAGAGCATTGACTTTATCGGTTCAAAGGACTTGCGATGATGATTAGTTGGACCGAATTCTTCAAGTGCTTTTAAATGTTGTTTTGTGCCATACCCTGCATGCTGAGCAAAACCATACATAGGAAATTCTTCGTCCAATTGATCCATATAATCATCTCGCGCCGTTTTCGCTAATATCGACGCTGCTGCAATCGCTAGGCTTTTCGCATCTCCTTTAATGATTGAATCCTGCGGAATAGAGATTGGCAGCGTCATAGCATCTACTAGCACATAATTAGGTTTCATAGATAACGATTCTACACTTGTCTTCATCGATTGCTTCGTCGCTTCGTAAATATTTAACGCATCAATTTGTTGCGCTGGTTGAAAATGGATAAAATAACTTAATGCATACTCTTTTATTAAAGCAGCATAGGCATTACGTTTATCTTTTGATAATTGCTTTGAATCATTTAAGCCGATTAGCGCCTCACAGTTTGCAGGTAAAATTACAGCAGCGGTTACTACTGGTCCTGCTAACGGTCCACGTCCCGCTTCGTCTACCCCTGCAATGAGTGCCCCTATTCCTCCATAGCTGTGGTCAAAATCGACTTTCGCTTGATGATCCTGGAGTAACTGTTGTTTTTTCTCTTGGCGCTTATTCCAGCTTTGCCAAGCCTTTTGCACCCCTGCCCGTTCATCAGTTGCTACGCTTGTCATCCAGTCCTGCCATTCTTCAGTTTCCTTCAATGCTGTCGTAATTTCTTTAATCGTTTTCATCTATTTACTGCTACTTAAAATACGGACAAATATACCCATATCAAGAAATTTGCGGAGCTTATGCCAATCAGTTTAAACCAATTGTTTATTCCACATTACTGCTTCCTCGAACTCCGCCTTGCCAGTTGCTCGCTACTACGGTTTGTATAGCTCTCCACAGTCGTTAATTCCCGACTAGCCATCGGTACATATATACAGTTGCGTTTTGCTTTATAGCGGTGCTAATACTGTGTATTCTTTCGCATCTCTCAAATTTAAACTCGCATTGAAATCTCGGTCTGCGGTATAACCACAATGTTCGCACTGGTATGTCCTGTCAGATAGTTTCAAGTCTACTTTCTTTTCACCACAATTATGGCAAAGTTTCGAACTTGGATACCAACGGTCAACCATGCGTAATTCGAAGTAGCCTTGTTTCGCTTTCCATTCAAGTTTTGTACGCAATCCGTATAATTTCTGTTGAGCGACTGCTTTTGAAAGATGTTTATTCTTCATTATGCCCTTGATATTCAAATCTTCGATTGTAACGTATGACGGCTTGGTTTTCGCTATGTCTGCCACAATCTTGTTTTGAAAATCATTACGCAAATTCGTAAGGCTGTAATGAATACGTTGTACCTTTAAGACTTGTTTTTGGATATTTCGTCTAGTAGCTTCTCCTTTTTTAATTTCTTTATTTTTGATACGCAATTTTTCCGCTTCGTATTTTCTCGATAGCTTGCGTTGTTCTTTCTTGAGTTTCCGCTCAAGTTTTCGCACTTTCGCACTTTTACTGATGTTTTTATGAGTTACCCTATCACTACGGATTGCCGTCTCTTTAATACCCAAGTCAGCACCAAGCCCTTCGTTATCGAGATTGAGTTCTGATTTGGTATCAGGTACTTCCACCAATACGGAAACGAAGTATCGGTCAGCCTTTTGACTAATCGTACCGCTTTTCACGATTGCACTAGGCGAATGCGTTGGGATATATCCCTTTTCTTTTAATTTCACCCAACCAAGTGTTGGTACTTTCATACGATGACGTTCCACCTGGATAATGGTTTTAGCGTCATTTTTCACAAAATACATAGACACATCTTGATTGCGCTTCTTCTTGAATTGGGGAAAATCGCTTTCACCTTTGAAGAATTTTGTGAACGCTGTATGAACATTCTGTAAACCACGTTTAATGGCTTTCGCATATACATCTTTTATCCACGAAAATTCGGGGTGCATAGGCACGAATGTATTGTTAAGCCATTTCGAATAGTCCATATACCCTACGAAAGAACCACCATTTTCATAAACTTCAATGTTATGTGCGAGGTATTTATTTTCGACAAAGCGAACGACACCAACAGTGCGATTAATCTTTGTCTTTTGTTCGTTTGTCGGATTGATTTCCGTCTTGTATGCAATTAACATCTTTGTCACCTTCAATCTGTTTTTTATACTTCCTCAAGCCGTAAATACGACAACTGAATACATGGATAATCGAAATCAACTCTTCGACTAATTCCTATTGCGGAGATAAGTCTGGATTGTTCAAACCAGCCATATCCAAAACGCACAAACCTATCTTTGAACGTGATATAGATTGCTTCAACCTCCCCACGCATAACTTCATCAAGAAGTACGTTCCATTTTTTTCGTTTGTAATTCAGCCCACTACTCTTCGGTATAGTACCTTTGATTGGTCGGTGTTCGATGTGCTACAAGCGTTCCATCGTTATCCCATCTTTGGAGTGTTTTAAGCGAAACACCTAAGCGTTTCGCCATTTCATTTGGTTTAATCATCTTTATCACCTCATGAACGCCATAACACTTTTGTCTATATTTGTTCATGTTTGTCCATGAAAATGACTACTGTTTAAACACTCCCAACTCGTTAATTTTACGTTCTAGTACGTTTTTCGTTTCTTTTAAGCTAAAATGCTAATCCCAAAATAATTATAACTTCTTTTTCACGCTCTATATCATTTATCGGCAAGAAGAAGTATTCCTAAAAGAAAAACTGTCACGCTCACGATTTATGACGTGAGTATGACAGTTTTCTTTATTGCTGCTCTGCTTCTTTTTCAAGTTGTTCGTGAACAAAGTCAAATGTTAGTTTGCCTAATTGTAAACCACGAATATCTCTAACGATTAGTTGAGATACTTGATCATAATCAATTTCTCCGCCAGGACCGAACACACGACGAAGTTTACCGATATGGTCGAAAGTCTCAACTAAATCTTCATGTACAAACTGGAAGCCATATCGTTCTTCCATTCGTGCTGGATAATGAATGGATAAAAAGCGTAGACCATATACAGCTAAATCCTCCATATTCGTTATAGTATCCTTTATAGCACCTGTTAGGGCTAATTTGTAGCCTACTTCTTGATCTTCAAATTTCGGCCATAAAATACCTGGCGTATCGAGTAATTCAAGCTCCTTGCCAACCTTTATCCATTGTTGAGCCTTAGTTACACCCGGAGTATTACCTGTTTTAGCTATATTTTTCTTTGCTAATCGATTAATTAGCGTCGATTTCCCTACGTTAGGAATTCCAACAATCATTGCACGAATAGCTCTTGGCTTCATCCCACGTGCCTTCATACGCTCATATTTTTCTTTTAATATTTCTTGAGCAGCCTTTGTCACCTGCTGTAATCCTTTGCCTTCAAGGGAATTGATTGCTACTGCCTTATGGCCCCGTTGAGCAAAGTATTCAACCCATTTACGTGTTTCCTGCTCATCCGCCATATCTGATTTATTTAAAATAAGAAGACGTGGTTTTTGATTAATCACTTCGTCTATCATCGGATTTCGGGAAGATAGAGGCAAACGTGCATCTATTAATTCAAATATAATATCAACGAGCTTTAATTTTTCTGTTACTTCTCTGCGGGCCTTTGCCATATGCCCTGGAAACCATTGTATAGTCATATCTATACCTCCTAAACTAAAAGAAAAAGGGAGTTTTAACTTCTTTCAGCAGGTGTCCAAACGCCTGCTGAAAGAAGTTAAAGCCTCCGGCGGATGTCACGGAATCGGAAAGGAGTTCTTTGTGCAAGCACAAAGCCGATTCCAGACGCAATTATGCCAAGGCATAATTGATCTCTCCCTTTCAAGAATTACTTTACAATTTTAATATCACTAAACGGCCAGAAAATCAGACTTGTATTACCAATAATCTCTTTCTGATCGACGAGTCCAATATGACGACTGTCCTTACTGTATCGACGATTATCTCCCATAACGAAAACATAACCTTCTGGAATTACATTATCTTTTAGGTTTACATCAATGTCGTTTAACGTAAAATCCTCTGTTAAAGTACCTTCTGTAATTTTTGATTTGTAAGCATCTAAATAAGGCTCGTCTATCGGTTCACCATTAATGTATAATTTATCATTTTTATATTCTAAAGTATCTCCCGGTAACCCAATAACACGTTTAATATAGTTCTTCTTTTCTGGAGCATGGAATACAACAATATCAAAGCGTTTTGGTTCACCTATTTTATAACCAATTTTATTCACAATCATTCGATCGCCATCTTCAAGGGTTGGCATCATGGACTCTCCATCTACTGCAATAGGTGTAAATAAAAAATAACGAATAATCGCTGCAATCGCAAATGCAATTAGAAGTGCCTTTGTCCATTCCCATAGTTCATTCTTTTCCTTAACCTGTTTTTCCATCGAGAATTGCCCCCTTGTCTATCCTCATTTTAGTTGATAGCTATTTAAGATGACAAGCAAAAAGAAAAGGAGCTTGTTGCACAAGCCCCTCACTTTTAAGTCATAATTATCGAATTTCTTTAATACGAGCAGCTTTACCACGTAGGTTACGTAGGTAGTAAAGTTTAGCACGACGTACTTTACCACGACGTACAACTTCTAAGTTAGCGATTTTTGGTGTGTGTACAGGGAATGTACGTTCAACACCTACACCATAAGAAATTTTACGAACTGTGAAAGTTTCGCTAATACCGCCACCACGACGTTTAATTACTACACCTTCGTATACTTGGACACGTTCACGAGTACCCTCTACTACTTTCACGTGTACCTTAACAGTATCACCAGGACGGAAAGTTGGTAGATCAGTGCGAAGCTGAGCTTTAGTAATTTCTGTAATAATGTTTGACATTGTTTTCTCTCCTTAGACAGATGCTCTTGCACGCAATCTATGCCACAGCGGAACACCGTAATTCAGTACTCCACATAGAAGTACAGATTAGATGTTATCATAAATATAGATAGCAATCAAGCATCTTTATTGTTGTTTTTAAGTTTTTCTACATACAATTTTTGCTTATCTGTTAACGGATAATTCTCGAGTAAATCCGGACGACGCTCGAATGTTCTTTTCAAAGATTCTTCCTCACGCCATTGCTCAATCTTCGCATGATTGCCCGATAGTAAAATATCAGGTACTTTCATGCCACGAAATTCAGCAGGTCGTGTATAATGTGGATGCTCTAGAAGACCTGTTGAGAACGAATCTTGTATGTGGGAATCCTCTTGTCCTAAAACCCCCGGCAGAAGTCGTACAACGCTATCTATAACCGTCATAGCCCCTAGCTCTCCACCTGTTAATACGAAATCTCCAATTGAAATCTCGTCGGTAACAAGATGCTGACGAATGCGTTCATCATAGCCTTCATAATGACCACATAAAAATACTAGCTCTTGTTCTTGCGCTAGCTCTTCTGCCTTTTTTTGAGTAAAACGTTCACCTTGTGGACACATCAAAATGATACGAGGATTTCTTCCTTCCGTAATGGACTCGACAGCGCTAAACATCGGCTCTGGTTTTAATACCATTCCCGCGCCACCACCATACGGATAATCGTCTACTTGATTATGCTTGTTACCCGAAAATCCACGGATATCAGTTACTTCTAACTGTACAGCACCTTTTTCCTGTGCTTTCTTTAATATGGATGCACCAAAGACGCCTGTAAACATATCAGGAAATAGACTTAACACATTGATATTCATCATAACAAGCCTTCCATTACATGTATCACAATTTTCTTTTCATCAACATCAATTTCCTTGACGATGTCCTCGATATATGGGATATAATGCTCTTTTTTACTACCCTTGACTACCCATACATCATTTGCACCCGTTTGAAGAATATCGGCCACTACTCCGATCGTTTCGCCTTCTTCAGATACAATTGTACAGCCAATTATTTCATGGAAGAAAAATTCATTTTCCTTTAATAAATCATCTGTCAATTGATCCTTCGTAACTTTAAGCATTCCTTCTTTAAAAGGTTCAACAATGTTGATGTTATTCATTCCTTCAAAAGTTAATAAAATGAAGTTTTTATGACGACGCATTGATTCAATCGTTACCCATGTTGGCTTTTTATCGTCTTTTTTAAACGCCGCAAGCTTATTTCCTACTGCGAAGCGCTCATCTTCAAAGTCTGTTGTTGATAACACACGCACCTCACCGCGAATACCGTGCGTATTGACAATACGACCTACATTAAACCATTCCATTCAAATCTCACCTCGTATCAATTTCTCCTTGACATAATTGTGCTGTCACTTCGCTTTCGCACAGTACACAATTGCTAAACATGCCTATCCCCGTCAAGCTACTAGCTAGCCAGAACAAAAGTAACCTTCTCTCACTTTCACCTAAAGTAGCAGATTAACTTTTTGCGGACGATGTTATAGCTAAGAAGTTGACCAGTCTCCCTTAATGTCATTATGTTCAATTACCTCTCAAAGTAATGATGATAATGAAAAAAGGAAGGAACCGGCAAGCTCCTTCCTTTGTAGTCCAGATTTTCCGCTTTACCTCAAGGCCACTTCGAATTCCTAAGTGCATGTAAACATACCCATCAGGACTCTCCAGTGCTTGTTGCATGTAAAAGAGCGTGAAAATCTTTTCTATCAATCCAATATATCGACGTAGGTCTTTTTTTGATGGTGACTACCCGCCGCTGAATAAACAATTGTACGAATTGCTTTCGCTACTCGCCCTTGCTTGCCTATGACTTTCCCTCGATCCTCTGGATGAACAAAAAGTTTATAAACAATTCGATTTGCATTTTCATCCGTCTCTATACGAACTTCTTCTGGATAATCGACTAACGGTAAAACGATTGCTTCAATCAGCTGCTTCAAAGACGTCGCCCCCGATTATTTACTGAATTTTTGGTTATGGAATTTCTCCATGATTCCTTGTTCTGAGAACAAGTTACGCACTGTATCTGATGGTTTCGCACCGTCAGTTAACCATTTAAGAGCTTTCTCTTCATCGATGTTTACAGTAGCTGGTTGAGTAAGTGGGTTGTAAGTACCAACTGTTTCGATTGAACGACCGTCACGTGGTGAACGAGCGTCTGCAACTACGATACGATAGAAAGGAGATTTTTTAGCTCCCATACGTTTTAAGCGAATTTTAACTGCCATTTTAATAGCACCTCCGAATAAGTTTCACACAAGATAGTATATTATCAATGTTTAGGTTGTTTGTAAAGTGTTTTTTCTTAACACCTAAAAATTATTATTTAAACAATGAATCGAAGCCTGGTAGTTTCATCTTTTTCTTTCCTTTGCCACTTGCCATGCCTGTCATTTGCTTCATCATTTTTTTCATTTCATCAAATTGCTTTATTAAACGATTTACCTCTTGAATTGATGTCCCAGAACCCTTCGCTATACGCTTTTTACGGCTACCGTTAATAATTTCCGGATTCGTCTTTTCAGCAGGTGTCATCGAATAAATAATAGCTTCTACGCGGCCCATTTGCTTATCATCAACTTTAACATTATCTAAGCCTTTAATTTTGCCGGCACCTGGTAACATTTTTAAAATTTCGTCAAGCGGACCCATTTTCTTTACTTGCTGCAATTGCTCAACAAAATCATCAAATGTAAAGCTCTGAGTTTTAAACTTTTCCTCTAGTTCTTTAGCCTTTGCTTCGTCAACATTTGCCTGAGCCTTTTCAATAAGCGATAAAACGTCACCCATACCTAATATACGAGACGCCATACGCTCTGGGTGGAAAGGTTCCAACGCATCCAACTTTTCACCCATACCGACAAACTTAATCGGCTTTTGTGTAACGGAACGAATTGATAACGCCGCACCACCACGTGTATCACCATCGAGCTTTGTTAAAACAACCCCTGTAATGCCGATTGCTTCATTAAAACTTTCTGCCACGTTTACAGCATCCTGACCTGTCATAGCATCTACAACTAGGAACACTTCATCTGGTTCTTTTAACGCACGAATATCTTTTAATTCTTGCATTAATTCTTCATCGATATGCAAGCGACCTGCTGTATCAATTATCACAACATCATGATGTTCTTCTTTTGCCAATTCAATTGCCTGTCGTGCAATTTCAACTGGAGATACATCAGTCCCTAACGTAAAAACAGGTAGGGATAACTGCTTTCCTAATGTTTGTAGCTGTTGAACAGCCGCTGGACGGTAAACGTCAGCAGCAACTAGTAATGGCTTACGATTATATTTTTTACGTAACACATTTGCCAATTTACCAGTAGTAGTCGTTTTCCCCGCACCTTGTAAGCCGACCATCATAATAACTGTCGGTGGCTTTGTGTTAAATTTGATTGGGCTTTGCTCGCCACCCATTAATTCTGTTAATTCGTCTTGTACGATTTTAATAACTTGCTGACCTGGCGTTAAGCTTTGCATAACATCCACACCGACAGCACGTTCACTGACCTTTTTAACGAATTCTTTGACAACTTTTAAGTTAACATCCGCCTCGATTAAAGCAAATCGGACTTCTCGCATCATTTCTTTAACGTCTTGTTCCGATACTTTACCTTTACCTTTAATCTTTTGGATCGTTCCTTGGAGTCGCTCCGCTAATCCTTCAAAAGCCATTGCTTTCGCCTCCTAATCCCATTCTTTCAACTGTTCTATAAGCGCCAATTGCTCTTCACTTGTCATACTTTGTTCTGTAATCCCTGTTGTTAGCTGCGCAAGCATTTGTGTACGTTGTTGGAATTTTTCCAATAAACATAGTTTTTCTTCATATTCTTCAAGCATCGCTTCTGTTCGACGAATATTATCATAAACAGCTTGGCGTGAAATTCCATACGATTCAGCGATTTCTCCAAGCGAGTTATCATCTAAATAATATAGCTCCATATAACTTCGTTGCTTATCTGTTAATAATGCTTGATAAAAGTCGAAGAGAAAGTTCATGCGTGTTGTTTTTTCAAGTAGCATCGAATGTTTCTCCTCCCGTTATTAGTCATTTGTATCATAACGAAAAGCGCCCGTCTGTGTCAAGGTAATCTCCTTGTCTAAAAGCCTTAATTAACTGCTTTTTAGGCGTTTTTCACCTATAGCTAGTATTTCCCTTTTAAACAATGCGATTCCCCTGACTACAGACGAGCGCTTCAATTAACAAATTACTACTTGTTAATCCTCACTATTTTGTAATTCTTTATCTAAACCATCCGCAAATAAGCCATACACATAGCGCTCTGCATCAAATGGTTGTAAATCATCCATCTTTTCACCAAGACCAATAAACTTCACAGGAATGTGTAATTTATTTCGAATAGCGAGAACAATACCACCTTTAGCAGTGCCGTCAAGCTTTGTTAAAACGATCCCTGTTACATTTGTAGCTTCCTTAAATGTTTGTGCTTGAACAAGTGCATTTTGACCTGTTGTTGCATCTAATGCTAATAGTACTTCATGCGGAGCATTCGGTATCTCTCGAGAGATTACTCGATGAACTTTTTCAAGCTCATTCATTAAGTTCACTTTATTTTGCAAGCGCCCTGCTGTATCACAAATCAACACATCTGCTTTACGGTTTTTCGCTGCACGAATTGCATCGTACATAACCGCTGCTGGATCTGAGCCTTCCGATTGTTTAATCACTTCACAGCCAACACGGTCTCCCCAAACTTGTAATTGGTCGATGGCACCAGCACGGAAAGTATCACCTGCCGCTAAAACAACTGTTTTTCCTTGTGATTTTAGACGATGAGCAAGTTTACCGATGGTAGTCGTTTTCCCAACACCGTTTACCCCAACGAATAAAATGACAGTAAGCTCACCTTCAGGTTGCATATTAAGTTCGATTAAATCTTCTTCTCCTTGCTCATAAATTTCCACAAGTTTTTCAGAAATAAGCGTTTGAATTCCGTTTGTATCTTTTATATTTTTACGCTGAACCTCAAAGCGTAATTTGTCCATTAGCTCCATTACTGTTTCAAAGCCAACGTCTGCCTGTAATAATAAGTCTTCTAATTCTTCAAAGAAATCTTCGTCCACTTTTCGATAGCGAGCAACTAGATCATTCACTTTTGAAGTAAATGAATTACGCGTTTTTTCCAGTCCAGCCTTGAACTTTTGTGTAATAGACCATGCAGAAGGTTTTTTCTCCTCTTCTGGTTCTTCTACTATCGCGACTTCTTGCACTTCTTGTTGCTCTAGTTGTTCTTGATCTTCCATTGCTTCAGGGATTTCAGTTTCAATTGAGCTTTCCGTTACAGGAACTTCCTCTACTTTTTCAACTTCCTCTACAATTTCTTCAATTTGAGCAGGCTCTGTTGCTTCGTCTTGCTTCTGTTCAGCAGCTTCTTCTTCAGTAATCTCTTCTACTTTTTCTTCCTCGACTGGGTTGCCTACCAATTTATCTTTTAAACGTTTAAAAAAACTCATGCTTGTTCGCTCCTTTGCTCCGCAAGTTCGGGTTCATCTTCTAATTTTACTGATACAAGTTTAGATACACCAGATTCCTGCATTGTAATACCATACAGCACATCTGCTCCCTCCATCGTTCCTTTACGATGTGTGATGACAATAAACTGAGTATTAAGGCTAAATTTCTTCAAATATTGGCTATATCGAACGACATTTGCCTCATCTAAAGCCGCCTCTACCTCATCGAGAATACAGAATGGTACAGGTCGTATATTTAGGATGGAGAATAATAAAGCGATTGCAGTTAGTGCACGTTCACCACCAGAAAGCAAGCTTAGATTTTGTAATTTTTTCCCTGGTGGTTGAGCTACAATTTCTATCCCTGTTTCAAGCAAGTTTTGAGGGTCCAATAACACTAAATCTGCCTGACCGCCACCAAACAATTCACGGAATACACGTTTAAATTGCTCTCGAATGGCATAGAATGTTTCACTAAATCGTAGCGTCATTTCTTCATCCATTTCTTTAATAGCCTCATGTAATGTTTCCTGTGCAGCAAGTAAATCCTCGCGCTGCTCTGTTAAAAATGAATGGCGTTCAAGTACCCGATCGTATTCCTCAATAGCGCTCAAATTAACAGGACCTAGCTCTTCTATAGATTTCTTCAGTAATTTCACTCGACGTCGCATATGCTCTTCATCTTCAATTGCAAGGGCTAATTCTTCAGCTTCTTCAAATGTTAGCTGATAATTCTCTTCTAGCTGTTCATTGAAATTATTGATTTCGAATTCTACACGACTTCGCTTCAATTCATTTGCACGGATCGCCTCAAGATAGCCTTTATGTGTACGTTGCAATTCTTTCAGCTGTTCTTCTAAAGAAGTAAGCTCTTGTTGTTGCGCTACTTTTTCATCTTTTTTCTGTGAAATAGTATCCTGCAGCGAATCTCTTCGCGCTTTCCACGTAGCAACCTGCTCATCCACTTCTTCATCGCTTAAAAGTTTTGTCGAATCATCAGATTGAAGCCAGATTATTTCCTGAGAAATATTGTCGACTTTTTGACGAGCTTTGTTTAATTGTAAGGCTAACTCTGCTGTAGCAATTTGCACTTGTGACATTTGCTCCTGCATTACTGCTAACTGCGAGCGTTTTTCTGCTGACTGCTCACGAAGTACATCTTTCTCCGATTCACTTTGTAGCTTCACTTTACTTAGTTGTTCCACTGTTTCATTTATCTCTAAGAGCTCTGTTGCTAGTGCCGTTAAACGCTCCGTAGCCGCTTCCTTTTGAGCTAACAATGCCTCTTCGCGAGTTTTTACATCTTGCGTTTCATTAGAAGCAAAAGATACTCGTGCCGATAAGCTTTTCTCGACAACCTCTAGCTCACGAATACGACCCGCTTGTTGCATGTCATCTTTTCGTAGTTGTTCACCGTCAAGTTTCAATTGCTCTACTTTGTCTCGCAATACTGCAAGCTTCTCTTTTTCATCCGTGACAGCCTGTTCAGCACTATAAATAGATGCTTCCAACGATTCTAGCTTTACTATTAAACCATCTAATTCCGCTTTTCTTGTAAAAAGTGAAGATTGTTGCTTCGTTGCACCACCCGTTAATGAACCGCCTGCATTGACGATATCACCATCAAGTGTTACAACACGATATCTAAACCCACATAATCGAGCAATTTGACTTGCACCTTCTAAACTTGATGCAACAATGACATTGCCAAGGAGGTTCTCGACAATTGTGCGGTTCTCCTCACCGAACGTGACAAGTGCATCAGCCATTTTAACAAATGCTGGATGCTCAGTGGCTTGTTGAATCATAGATAGATTGATTTTCCGTGACTTGATAACTGTTTTCGGTAAAAATGTTGCGCGTCCAGCTCTTTTTTGTTTTAACCAATGAATCGCCTGTTGAGCATATCGTTCATCGGTTGTCACAATATGCTGAGAGGCTGCCCCTAATGCCGTTTCAATAGCCTGAGAATATTTCCCTTCCACTTGAATTAACTCAGCAACGGCTCCCTCAATTCCAGCTAATTCACCTTTATCACGCGCTAATAATACTTCTTTTACTCCATGGAAAAACCCAGAGAAATCTGCTTCTAGTTCAGCTAGCGTATCTTTTCTAGCCTTAAGTTGCTGCTGATGCTGATAAGCTTTATAAAGCATATCCTGCTTTTCATTAAATGATGCATCCACGTTCTTAAGCTGTATTTGCAATGCTTCATATTGCTCAAGTCTTTCCTGTAATACGTTTGTTGTTGTAGTATGAGCAACAGCTAACTTCTCTTTTTCCGCTAGAATTTGTGCAAGCTCTTGCCCGATTTCATCCGTTTGGCCGGACATTCGTGCCGCCATCGCTTTTTGCTGCACTAATTGTTGTTCAATATTTTTTAATTCATTTTTTACTGTTGCTTCTTCGTTTAAGGAGTCGATATATCGATTTTTTTGTTCTTCAATTTCTTGTTCAATTTCAGAAACAGAGCGATTCAAAGATTGCTCTACTTGCTTAATGCTTTGTTTCAGCTCTGATACCTCTTGCTGCTTTTCACCGAACAATTCTTTTTTCTCTTGCTCTTGAGCTATAAGAGCCTCAACCTCATCTTTTGCTTCTTGTAATGCCGTATTTAATTGAAGTAGTTGATTAGAAGCATTTTGGCGCTTTTCAGCCATTAACGCTTTACGACCATCCCAACGCTCTACCTCCATCGTTGCATTAACAAACTCAGCCTGAGTCGTATCTAAATAGTCATCTAGCTCTTTTAAAAGCTTACGAATACTAGCAGTTTGTTTATCTATCGAAGAAATATGATGAGCTTGTTTTTGTTCTGTTTCATAAAGCTCTGTGTACTCAGTTTTTAGAGCATGCAAAGATTGTGCACAATTTTTTAAATCGTGCACAAGGATAGCGATATCAAAATCCTTTAACTCAGTTGACATTTGCACATAATCTCTTGCACTTGATGCCTGAATTTCTAACGGCTCCAGACGACTATCTAGCTCATGTAGAATATCTAAAACACGATACAAATTTTCATCTGTTTCAACAAGCTTATGCTCTGCCTTTTTCTTTCTCAGTTTATACTTTAACACGCCAGCTGCCTCTTCAAAAATTGAACGACGGTCATCAGGTCGGCTATTTAAAATTTCATCGACACGACCTTGTGAAATAATGGAAAAGGCCTCTTTCCCAAGTCCCGAGTCCATAAACAAGTCCGTAATATCCTTCAGGCGACACTGCTGGTTATTAAGTAAATATTCACTATCACCTGAACGGTATACGCGTCTTGTTACACTGACTTCTGTATATGAAAAAGCAAGCTGTTCATCTGTGTTATCTAAAATTAGTGTTACCTCTGCAAAGTTTAGTGGCTTACGTGAGTCACTCCCAGCAAAAATAACATCCTCCATCTTTGCCCCACGTAACGACTTTGCCGATTGCTCCCCAAGTACCCAACGAATGGCATCAATGACATTACTTTTTCCACTGCCATTTGGTCCAACTACTGCTGTAACACCGGGTACAAAATCAATTCCAATGCGCTCCGCAAAAGATTTAAAGCCAATCACTTCGAGTCGTTTTAGGAACATCTATTAAGCCTCCTCTTTTGCAGTGCGCTCACGCATCATACGCATTGCGCATTGCGCTGCTTGCTGCTCGGCTTCTTTTTTTGATTTCCCACGACCAATTCCAAGCTCCTGTCCATTTAACAGTACGCTCGATACAAAGGTACGGTTATGTGCTGGACCCTTTTCATCAACAATTTCATAATGAAGAAGACCGTTATTTGTTTGCTGTACCATTTCTTGCAATTGGCTTTTAAAATCCATCACATGCGAAAAAGCACCGATTTCTACTTTCGGGAATACGATTCGTTCTAAAAAGGACACAACCGTTTGTAAGCCTTGATCTAAATAAAGGGCGCCAACAAATGACTCAAATACATCTGCAAGTAGCGCTGGGCGTTCCCGTCCACCTGTTAATTCCTCACCTTTTCCGAGTAATACAAAGCGGCCAAAACCTAATTCATTTGCAAAGATAACAAGTGATGGCTCACATACTATGGATGCCCGTAGCTTCGTTAACTCACCTTCACTCATATGAGGGTATTTCTCAAAAAGGTATTTAGAAACAGACAGTTCAAGTACTGCGTCTCCTAAAAATTCAAGACGCTCATTATCCGTAAACAATTTACGGCGATGCTCATTCACATAAGATGAATGCGTGAATGCTTGATACAATAAATTTTTATTACTAAATGTGATAGTTAATTCATGCTGTAACAGCTCGAATTGATTGCGTACTTTTTCAGGAAGTACGCCCGATTTCTGCATAGTTCCTTTTCTTTTCATAGCCATTGAACAATCTGCCTTCCTAATAGTTTCTACCGTTTAAGTGTACCTTTTTCAAGGCATTTATGCAAAAGTATTTCGGCTTAAATACAATGTTTTGGAAGTTTTATCATTTAATTATTTCCCAAAATAAAAAAAAGGGACGGTCACAGTTCGCATAACGAACCATTTCGTCCCTTTTTTTTTAAATACACCTTAGCATTTTCTGCTCTTCACATGTAAGAAAAAGCAGGAGTAATTTCTGCTAAAGGCTTTAACTTTATTCAATCATAAACTTTTATTGTAAAATGACCGCAGTCATGTCAGCACCGCTAGAGGTGATTAAGTTTCTGCTAGATAAAGTTAAAACGAATTAGTTTATTTTACTTTCGATGTATGAAATTGCAGAACCTACTGTTGAGATTTTTTCAGCATCTTCATCAGAAATTTCCATATCGAATTCGTCTTCAAGCTCCATTACAAGCTCAACTACGTCTAATGAGTCAGCACCTAAATCATCACGGAAAGAAGCTTCTAGAGTTACTTCACTTTCTTCAACACCTAAACGGTCCACGATTACTTTTGTTACGCGTTCTAATACTGTAGTCAAATCATTCACCTCCCCTCAAATGATTATACAAAAAATCATTATTTATGACTAATCGAAATTACATGACCATGCCGCCATCTATATGTAACGTTTGACCAGTCATATAGTTAGCATCATCTGAAGCTAGAAAAGCTACTGCCTTTGCGATATCCTCAGGCTGCCCAAGTTTCGCTAGCGGAATTTGCGTAAGCATACCTTGCTTTAGATCTTCTGGTAGTTGTTCAGTCATTTCAGTTTCGATAAAGCCTGGTGCAATCGCGTTTACTAAAATATTACGTGATGCTAATTCCTTAGCAGTCGTTTTAGTTAACCCAATAACACCTGCTTTTGCAGCTACGTAATTAGCTTGCCCCGCATTACCAGCTACACCGACAATCGATGAAATATTAATGATACGGCCTGCACGTTGCTTCATCATTTGACGTGTTACTGCTTTTGTACAAAGGAAAACGCCTTTTAGGTTCGTATCTAGCACATCGTCCCATTCATCTTCTTTCATACGCATTAACAAGTTATCACGCGTAATACCCGCATTATTTACTAAAATATCAAGTGAGCCGAATGTTTTTACCGCTGCATCCATTAATGCTGTAACTTCCTCTGTTTTTGAAACACTTGCTTGTACAGCTATTGCCTCGCCGCCATTCTCTTGAATCGTCGCGACCACTTCTTCTGCTTTTGCCTGTGAGCCGCTGTAGTTTACGACAACTTTAGCACCCTCATTAGCAAGCTTTAATGCTATAGCACGTCCTATTCCACGTGAAGCACCAGTTACAACAGCTACTTTACCTTCTAATTTATGCATTAATTGTCCACTCCTTCGCCGCTTCTAGTACAGCCTCTAATGATGTTTCATCATAAACACAGTATGTCGTAACAGATCGATCGATTTTTTTCACTAGTCCACTTAATACTTTGCCTGGTCCACACTCAATAAAGACATCCACACCTTGTGCGATCATTTCACGCACAGATGCTTCCCACTGCACAGCGCTATATACTTGTTCTACTAGCTCATGTTGAATAGCCGGAACATCCTCTAATTCTTTCGCCATTACGTTGCCGATTACAGGAATTTGTGGAGCTGACATTGATAGATTAGCCAATGTTTCTTTTAATTTTTCAGATGATGGTCTCATTAGTTCTGAATGGAATGGACCACTAACAACTAAAGGAATTGCTCGTTTTGCACCAGCTTCCTTTGCCGCTAAGGAAGCTTTTTCAACGCCTTCCTTTGTGCCAGAAATAACGATTTGTCCTGGACAGTTTACATTCGCCACTTGAACTGGATCACCTGCCACAGATACTTTTTCAGTTACTTCATGTAATGCCTCAAGCTCCATCCCTAGAATGGCTGCCATAGCACCTTGCCCTGCAGGTACAGCTTCATTCATATAAAGCCCACGCTTATGCACAACAGACACTGCATCCTCAAACGATAGCACACCAGCGATTACTAACGCGCCATATTCCCCAAGTGAATGTCCAGCTGCATAATTTGGCACAATACCTGCTGCACGTAATTTTTCTGCAACCATCACACCTGTAGTTAGGAGTGCAGGCTGAGCATGGTAAGTCAATGTTAACTCCTCGGCTGGTCCCTCTAGCATAAGCTTAGATAGTTCAAAGCCAAGTGATTGATTTGCACGCTCGTAAAATGCTTTACTTTCTGCCGAATTCTCAATAAACTCTTGCCCCATCCCAACTACTTGAGAACCTTGGCCTGGAAAAACAAATGCTATTTTCGTCATTTCTCATTAATCCCCTTTTTTAATCAATTATGCCTCGGCATAATTGCCGCTGTCGCTTCGCTTTCGCGCAGATAAACAATGCGTCCGGAATCGGCTTTGTACTAGCACAAAGAACTCCTTTCCGATTTCGTGACATCCGCCGGAGGCTTTGGGCCAACACGATGTTGGTCACTCAGTCTTTGCCACAGGATGTGACGTTCTTAGACTGAGTTCTTCTATTTTAGCGGGTGTTTCAACACCTGCCGAAAGAAGTTAATCAATTTCTAAGTGACGTACTGTATCTGTAATCGTCGAGATGACTGTATGCTCAACCATCGTATTCGCTTGGCGAATTGCACTGTATATTGCTTTAGCATTGGATGAGCCATGCGCCTTAATCACAGGTGCTTGTAAACCAAACAAGCCTGCACCACCGTACTCTGTGTAGTCCATCTTATTTTTTAGGTCACGTAAATTATTTTTCATAAGCACTGCCGAGATTTTTGTTTTTGTTGAAGCCATAAATGCCTCTTTTAACATTGAAAATAACGCACCAGCAGTACCTTCTATCGATTTCAACACCATATTACCTGTAAAGCCGTCTGTTACAACGACGTCCGCTACCCCTTCAAGTAAATCTCGAGCTTCTACGTTACCGATAAAGTTTAAATCTGCTTCTTTTAATAAACCAAAAGCCGCCTTCGTTAGTTCATTCCCTTTTTTATCCTCAGTACCGATGTTTAACAAGCCGATACGTGGCTTTTGTAAACCGCCTACCTTTTTCGCATAAATATCGCCCATAATCGCATATTGCAATAAATGCTCAGGTCGCGCGTCTGCATTTGCTCCTAAATCAAGCATTAAAAAGCCCTTACCATCTAAAGTAGGAAGTGTAGTAGCTAGAGCAGGTCTAGCAATCCCTTCAATACGTCCCACTTTAAATAAGCCTCCTGCCATTAAAGCTCCTGTATTACCTGCTGAAAGACAAGCATCTGCCTTTCCTTCTTCAACTGCATCCATCATTCGTGCCATCGATGAATCCTTTTTACGACGAACCGCGCGTGCTGGATCGTCTGTCCCTTCGACAACTTCATCACAATGTACTACAGTTAATCGATCATGTATTTTTATAAATGGTTCAAGCTTTTCTTGCTGACCATATAATTGAATTTCTAAATTTGGAATTTGCTCTAATGCTAATAAAGCACCTTCAACAACTGATTTCGGTGCGTTGTCGCCACCCATTCCATCAAGCGCTAATTTCATTGTTGTTCACCTTTACCTTTCGTGCGGTACATATCAAATTCACCAACAAAAACTGTTTCACCGTTAACAGTGGACGTTAACTCTACTTTTGTACGATGACTTTTTTCATCACGTCCGATAACGATCGCTTTTGTAATAACACGATCTCCAGCTCTAACAGGTTTCACAAAGGAAATGTTAGAGTGTACTGTTAATGCTAGTTCGTCGTCAATAACTGCTACCGCTAATGAGTTTGCCTGCGCAAACAAATGATGTCCACGTGCGATGCCATTGCGCTGAAAAACATGTTCTTCTTTTACGTCAAAAATAGATAATGCACGATTATCCAATTCAATATCAATTATTTCTCCGATTACTTCATCAATCGGTAGTGATTTCACTTCATTTTCATAGGTTTTTGAAGCAACATCTTTAATTCGTTCTCGTAATTCTGGAATCGCTAATTCCATACGATCTAAACGAATTGTTTGGACACTAACCTGAAACTGTGTTGCTAGCTGTTCATCTGTGACGAATGGATTATCAGCTATCGTTTCGGATAATAGTCGCTGTCGCTCTTTTTTCGTTCGTCTCAACATCATTCGCCACCTTTTTAGTTGTTATTAGCACTTGGTACTAATATCAGTATATAGAGTATAAAAAAAGAATGCAAGACTTGTTTTATAAACAAGTGCTCACATTCCTAATTGAGCATTCATAATCAATTAATCGAAGCGATCCCCTTGTAAAATACCTGAATTTTCAAGCATGTCACGTAAATGTTTGTACTCATCATCATGCCAAAAAGCATCTGTTTCAATCATATCCGTCGCATCTTTTCTCGCAGTTTCAAGGATTCGATAATCGTGCACTAAATCCGCTACTTTAAAATCTGGCAAACCACTTTGTTTACGCCCAAAGAAATCCCCTGGTCCACGTAGTTCCAAATCCTTTTCAGCAAGGCGGAAGCCGTCATTTGTTTCCGTCATCGACTGCATTCGTTCTTTACCTTCATCGGATTTTGGATCAGCAAGCAACACACAATATGACTGATGTTCTCCTCGTCCAACACGCCCGCGTAGCTGATGTAGCTGAGCTAAGCCGAAGCGTTCAGCGTCATAAATAATCATAAAAGTTGCATTCGGCACGTTAACCCCAACCTCAACAACGGTTGTAGATACAAGCACATGAATAGTTCCTTCACTAAAAGCTCGCATGACAGCGTCTTTTTCATCCGAGGATAGGCGACCATGCATTAATCCGACATTGTAACGCCCATTAAAATATGCCGCAAGCTGTTCATAGATTTCCACAGCATTTTGTACATCCAGCTTGTCTGATTCCTCGATTAGCGGACAAATAGCATACGCCTGTCTGCCAGCAGCAAGCTCTAATTCTAGCTTTGACATAACAGAACCAAATTGCTCTTTTTTCATCCAATGTGTTTCAATTTGCTTACGCCCTGCTGGCATTTCATCGATCAATGAAACATCCATTTCTCCAAATGCTGTAATCGCGAGTGTACGTGGTATTGGTGTCGCCGTCATAAAGAGCACATCTGGATTTTCTCCTTTATCACGCAATATTCTACGCTGCTCAACACCAAAACGGTGCTGTTCATCTGTAATTACAAAACCAAGCTTGTAAAAAATGACATCTGGCTGAATTAGCGCATGTGTACCAATTAAAATATCTATGTCTCCATTTACCAGTTCTGCTAAAAGTAAACGACGTTCCTTCGCTTTCGTCGATCCCGATAGTAAAGCTACACGGACGCCAAATGGCTCAAACCATTCCTTCAAACTCTCAGCATGCTGCTCAGCTAAAATTTCCGTCGGTGCCATTAATGCCCCCTGAAAACCAGCAGTAATAGCCGCATATAAACATATTGCCGCAACAACAGTTTTCCCTGACCCTACATCACCTTGGAGTAATCGGTTCATACGATGTGGCTCTTTTAAATCTTTGCAAATTTCATTGACGACACGTTTTTGTGCACCCGTTAATTCATATGGTAACGATGCAATAAAGGCACGTATCTTTTGTAAATCAAACTGTATAACAGTACCGCGCTCACTGTCCTTTCGAATTTTACGTAACGCTTGAATACGTAGTTGAAAGTTTAGTAACTCTTCATAGGCAAAGCGTCTTCTAGCTTGCTTCGCATGTCCTGCATCGATAGGGAAATGAATTCCTTCAAGCCCATCCCGTATTGCAGCGAGCTTATAATCCTCTCGTAAACGTTGCGGAACAGCATCAGGTATGTCAGCACCAAACTCATCTAGCACTTGTCGCATATATTTACGAAAACGCTTTTGCGGAATCAAACCTTTTAGACTATAAACAGGTTCAAAGTCAACTTGATCGGTCTTAGGACCAAATGTTACTGACGTTCCATTAATAACTTGTCTGCCTCGGTCCCATTTACCTGTAACGGTAATAATAGCTCCTGGTACAAGCTTTTGCTTCAAGTAGCCTTGATTAAAAAAAACAACCTTCACTAAATGTCGACCTGCCAACACCGACACTTGTAATCGTGATTTATTGCGACCTAAAAACAAAACTGTTGGTTCACGTTCAACTTTACACTCAACAGTGACACGTTCATTATGTGGTGTTTGCGCCAAATCTTTTAAACGAAAATCCTCGTGTCGATGCGGAAACGTCCATAACAAATCCGCTACCGTCTCGATGCCCAATGCTTCTAAATGTCCTGCTGTTTCTTTCCCGATTCCCTTTAAATTAGTAACAGTGTTCGTTAAATCAGTCACCTTGCACGACAGCTCCCTCAAAGTTTTTCACCACAAATACTTTATCTGCAGTCATTCGTATCACCATACTATTTTTCAGCATATGAGTTTTCCCCTTTCTTAACGATTGTTTTTGGCTTTCGTTATATTGTTGCTTACGTTTAACACTTCTGATCAATTCATCCTGTGCATTTTTAATTTCAATATTATTATATAACTTTTCATTTTCACTAACATAGCAATTTAATTCATCAATAATTAGATTGCTAGATATCAGATGTGTTAATTAACCATTTTTATCCATCCTAAATAATTAGAAGGCTCTGACTCCCGCTACAATCAGTTAAGATGACAAAATAGCAACAAAAAAATCCTTTTATCGCTCCATATTAAACTTATTTATTTCTAATCAACACACCTAGATAGTTATATCTTTAAGTAGGCCCACATAAAAAGCATAAACTTTTTCACCTTTAACAAATAAAGAATCAATCACCTTGATGCCTTCTTTTGTATTTCGAGCTTCAAATAAAGCCCACCTTTAGTTGAAATACACAGCTTTACAATTTTTAAGTTTTTAATAGTCCTGTTAAATAAATGCATTAATTTTTTCTCAGCATATAATGCTGAAAAAGGAGTGAAATCGCTTGGGATATTTTCCACCTCAAGGGACAATGAGGCCACAACAACCACCACCAACCTTCAGACCATCAAAACCTCCTGTGTCCTATGTTATTGACTGTGTATATCAAAACACTTATGTATGGCTTAGAAATGGTAGAGAATTTTGGTTTTATCCTACTCGTATAGAGATGGGTGAAGTATCTGGATATAGATGGAACGGTTCCTACTGGGCATTCTACGGATTTGACGAAGGATTGATTGATGCCGTTGCCTGTTATCCTACCCCAACTCCTTACTAAAAACGCAGAAGCCTTCAGGTCAAAAACCAAAAGGTCATTTTCTTTTTAATTGGCTTACAATACGTAGCATTACCAAGAACGTATTTCTCTTTATCTCAAAAAAACACGCCTCCCCTTAGGAAAAGCGTGTTTCATATTTTTATTTTTGAAGTGACTTAATACTTTCTAAATTGCCATTATCAAAAATGGCTTTGCTAATAGCTTTACCTGTTGGTGTTGCAGCTAGGCCTCCACGTGCCGTTTCTTTTAAATTTGGACTCATAGATTGTCCAATTCGATACATTGCGCCAATCACTTCATCACATGGAATGCGACTTGTGACTCCTGCAAGTGCCATATCCGCTGCCACAAGTGAATTTGCCGCTCCCATAGCATTCCGTTTAACACAAGGAACCTCTACTAATCCAGCTACTGGGTCACAAACAAGCCCTAGCATATTTTTGAGTGTAATGGCAAATGCTTCTGAACATTGCTGTGGCGTACCACCAGCCATCTCAACAATTGCAGCCGCTGCCATACCAGCAGCTGAGCCAACCTCTGCTTGACAGCCACCAGCAGCACCAGAAATCGAAGCATTATTAGCAACAACGAAGCCAAAAGCACCTGATGTGAATAAATAACGAATCATTTGCTCACGTGTCGGATTTAGCTTGTTCTTCACTGCAAACAGTGTCCCTGGCACAACTCCAGCCGAGCCTGCAGTTGGGGTAGCACAAATTGTACCCATAGCCGCATTAACTTCATTTGTCGCAACTGCTTTACTTACCGCGTCTAGTAATAAATCTCCCGACAATGAATTTCCTTGTGCAATGTAATTCTGAAGCAATACTGCGTCACCGCCTGTTAGACCCGTTACAGATTTAACACCCTTCAAGCCTCTTTCAATAGCTTCCTCCATCACCGTTAAATTATTGTCCATTTGCTGTATAATTTCTTCCCTAGTGCGTCCAGTTATTAACATTTCCTGCTCTATCATAATTTCAGAAATTAGTTTTCCTTCTTGCTCCGCTCGTTCAACTAGTTCACGAACATTATGAAACAATACGTCCATATCGGGACACCTCCTTAGTTATTAATTTTAGAAACCTTCGAAATATGTGGTATTAAAGAAATTTGTTGTAATACTTTATCCTCGATGTTTTGATCGATTTCTATCACCATAAGGGCTGTTAAACCACGTTCAATACGAGAAACTTCCATATGCCCAATATTGACCGCATGCATCGCTAAACAATTTGCCACATTGGCAATACAGCCAGCACGATCATCATGGACAACAAGAATTGCTGGCATGCCACCTGTTAGACGCAGCTTGAAGCCATTAACCTCACTGACTTCAATTTTACCACCACCGATAGAAATACCAACAACGGACATCTCTCCTTCATCATCGCCAATCACAAGGCGAGCTGTATTCGGATGCTCCATATTTGCTGTTTCTGGGATAAACTCATATTCTAAGCCTGCCTTTTCTGCATCGGCAAAAGCTGTTTTAATCCGCTCATCGAATGTATCGTAATTTAATAGGCCACCTACTAAAGCTACATCTGTTCCATGTCCTTTATACGTTTCCGCAAATGAACCATATAAGTGTATTTTCGCCCACTTTGGTTGTCTTCCAAATAAATCTCTAGCAACACGTCCAATTCGTGCGGCACCTGCCGTATGAGATGAAGAAGGCCCAATCATCACTGGTCCAATAATATCAAATACTGAAGTAAACTTCATAATAACACCCCTTTATTCTATATATATAATAATAATTCTTTTTACTTATATCATGCTTGATAGTTACTATAAAAGTAAAGCACTTCTTTATCAACTTTCAGAAAATTTACACGACTATAATTTACACAATGGAAATATTGATTAACTTTTGTCTATTCCGTATACACACTGATTTCAAAATGCCGATATCCCAGTATTTTCAAGTATCTTGTCCTCTGGATACATACATTAAATCATTTATTTTTAGCTAATTTATACCGTTTATTATCCCCTATTCTCCTCGTACCATAAACAAAAGCAGTACACGACTTGTGCACTGCTTTGTCTACTTATACTAAAAGTAGCATCGGATTATTCTACTGAAATAATATACGGATATAATCCTTGTTTACCATTAAATAACTCTACTTCAACCTCTGGATAATTCGCTTCAATAAATTTCACTAATTCCGAGGCATTTTCTTCCGTTGTATCTTCACCATAAATGACTGTTACAATTTCTGCATCTCCATCCACTAAATCAGTAATTACCTTCTCAGCTGCATCTTTTAATGCCGGAGTAGATAATACAATTTTACCTTCTGCAAGAGCCATGAAATCGTCCTTATGAATTTCCACACCATCAATAGATGTATCTCGAACTGCATAAGTTACTTGACCTGTTTTAACATTTGCATAAGCTTCTGTCATTGTTGCTTGGTTCATTTCAACTGTCGCCTCTGGGTTAAACGATAGAATCGCTGCCATACCTTGAGGGATTGTTTTCGTTGGAACTACAGCCGCTTCTATATCTAAAAGCTCTACTGCTTGTTCTGCTGCCATGACGATATTTTTGTTATTCGGTAAAATTAATACTTTTTCAGCACCAATTTCTTGTACCGCCTTCACAATATCTTCAGTTGAAGGGTTCATTGTTTGACCGCCTTCAATAACATAAGAAGCACCAATTGAACGAAGTAATTCAGCAACTCCCTCGCCCATTGCAATCGTTACAATTGCATATGGATGCTTTTCTGCTTTTTTGGCTGGAGAAGGTGCTTTATGATCCTCACCAACAATGGCAGAATGCTGTTCACGCATATTGTCGACCTTAATTTTAATAAGGCTACCATATTTTTGACCCATTGCTAAAACAGAGCCTGGTTGCTCAGAATGAATATGCACTTTTGCAATCTCTTCATCTGAAATAACAAGTAAAGAATCACCTAGAGGGTTTAATTCATTACGGAATTGTTCCTCGCTAAACGGCTCTTTTCCTTCTTCAAAACGTACCATGATTTCTGTACAATACCCGAACTCAATATCCACAGTATTCATGAAATCTTGTGCTCTATGGTGCTCTGCATTAATTAAATCATCTAAAGTTGCTTCATTTTTCACCGGTAATGGCTCACCTTTTAAGGATGCTAAAAATCCTTCATACACAAATAATAGACCCTGGCCGCCACTATCTACAACACCTACTTCTTTTAGAACAGGTAAAAGCTCAGGTGTACGCTCTAATGAAGCCTGTGCTTCAGCAGTAAATGCTTCCATCACTGCAATGATATCGGTTTCAGTTTCTGCCACTTCCACGCCTTTTTTCGCCGCTTCACGTGCAACTGTTAAAATCGTTCCTTCAACCGGCTTCATTACTGCTTTATAGGCAGTTTCAACGCCAGCTTGGAAAGCACCTGCTAAGCCCTTGGCATCAATTGTCGCTTCTTTTTCAATAAATTTACCAAAGCCACGGAATAACTGCGATAAAATAACGCCAGAATTCCCGCGTGCTCCCATAAGTAAACCTTTTGATAAAGCTTGGGATGTTTTGCCGATATGTTCTGAGACATATTGCTCTGTTTCCTTTGCACCAGATGTCATCGATAAGTTCATATTCGTTCCTGTATCACCATCTGGTACTGGAAATACATTTAATGAATCAACATAATTTGCATTTTGGAATAGGTGATGGGCACCCATTTGCACCATTTCTGCAAACTTTATTCCGTCTAAAGACTGCATTCGATTTAGTTCCTCCTTAATCATTCGCTACACGAACGCCCTGTACAAAGATATTGACAGATTTTACGCTCATACCTAATGTTTTATCTACTGTATATTTCACTTTCGATTGTACTTGGTAAGCAACTTCCGAAATTTTTGTCCCGTAACTAACAATAATGTACATATCGATATGTAAATCGTCGTCCTTTTTTCGAATTACAACACCTTTTGCAAAATTTTCTTTACGTAAAATATCAGTTAGACCATCACGAATTTGATGTTTAGATGCCATGCCAACAATACCGTAGCACTCTACAGCAGCGCCACCAGCTATTTGTGCAAGTACATCAGTTGAAATATCAATTTGGCCGAATTCATTGTTTAACTCAATTGACATAGAAATGCCCCCTTGGCTCTTTTTGACTAAATGATATTGTAACACTTTCGTTATACATTAAGCAACCTTGGAAGGCATGAAAGCGCACTGTACCAACGTTTTTCTGACATTTTAAAGGTAAACATACATCTTCATCGAAATTTCCACTTTTGCTGTAAAAGTTGTTACGAGCTTTTTGCTTTGCTGTGTATAACGCTTGATCAGCTATTGAAGTAGTTGATTTGCCGACCTTTATATAATAAGACACCTTAATTTCATGAACATAATCGTTTTTCAACAACATGAAAAGCCGATACTTTTTTATAGCATCAGCTTTTACATTTTTCTTTATAAAACCAACAATAAGTCGTGCTTCCCTATTCAACTTCCTATTCCTTAAATTAAAATAGGCTTTTAATAAGCGTATCAATCATCACTGGCATTTCCTTAAATGCACTATCCACATGTAGTCTTTCCGTCTTTTGGTGAGCATCCTTCCCAAACGGTCCAACATTTAAAACCGGGCCCTGTAATGCTGACATTGCTTCAAACGGAATACTATACGTGTCTCCCCATACAGGTGTGTTGCGTTCGAATGCTATCCATTCATTAGAGTTATCCGAATAATTGACATAGCTCAAATCACAAATTCCATTAAAATAGTGAATTTGCTCCACTTCAATAGTAAATGTTTGGGCTGTTTTCTTCATCAATTCAATTGATTGTATAACAAGAGGATCATTGGATGAATTGATTGCCGGATAGTAAGGTGGTGCATATAACAACACTGTCGCTGGTGATAGTTCCTGGCAACGAATCATTAGCTGATCTACAATGCGAATAGATTTCTCTCGATCATCCCATGCGCTATTTTCAAGAACTTGGCTTTTAATTAATTTTACTTCCTCGGCACCTAATTTATTCATCACATACTCTAAAAGTGCCTCATATCGAAGTACGTTTACTTCACCTACGCCTTGTACCTTTTCTCGCTCACAAATTCGCTTATATTGTTCATTACAAGCTGACATCGCTTCCAATGCAACTTGTTCAAAAATATCCATTACTTGCGATGCTGTGCGCTTTAATAAAAACACATTGTAAAGGGCTGCTGCACGATATGGTGTTTGTGTAGAATACTCCATTTTCAAATCTTTTAATTGTAAGGATACAGGTAATGGTGTACTTTCGCCGAGATCTGTCTCACGGAAAATCGGATTCCACTCCATATGCTGCGTCATATACGAAGCAATAAAATTTGCGGTCATTCCTTTTAATGGCTCACCCACATGTGTCTCTTTTCCGTAAAATAAGGCAGCAGGCATAATTTTACCGATAGTTCCTGAATAAATATATTCATTGGTATCAGCTGGTCCTTGTGAAAAAGAAGGCTCACTATTTAGAAATAGTTTATAAGTGAGTCCGTGCTGTTGGCGAAGTCTAACAAGCTCTACAACTGCTGCACGCATCCCAGCAGAATTCACTTCTTCATCTGGCACTGCCGTTAAAATAAGATTGATGGGCCATTCTTCGATACTTGCCTTTTCAATCAACTGCATATGCAAAGCAAGTCCCATTTTCATATCCATCGTCCCACGGCCAAATAAATAGTTGCCTGTTTCCAAATCAATTCTTGCCGCTTCAGGTAAATCCTTTTTGTATTTAGGTTCCATTAGCTTTTTTGTCAGCTCTTCAGGGTAAAAGGCTAATGGTTCCAGCTCGCCATATTCTTCAGTATGGACCGTATCAAAATGACTAATTAACACAACTGTTTCTGTTGCAGTTGGGTGCCTATACAAGGCAGTCACAGCATTGCGTTCAAGGCCCGCATCATGTAATTCAATAAATTCCGGGTTTTCCCGAAAATAAGAAAGCGTTTGTAATTTAGTTTTTAATTTATAGGCAAATTCATGTTCACCTTTAGTTAATGTCCTACTTTCCCAACTGACAATTTCACATAATAATGCACGTAGCTTTTCAGGCGTATTCCAAAGATAAACATTCATAAAAATTCTCCTTCATTTTCTCAAATCAATTACAATTTCATTTCAATGTATATCAAATGATTCCTCATTTTTCACTTCAATTTCATCACCAAAAGTTGAGATGACATTTTATAAAACGTATACCATGTATATAAGTTGATTGGAGTGGAGACTGGGCGACTCCTTGGGGATTAGCGTCACAGATGAGACCCTGGAGCGAGCAACGCGAGTGAAGCGGCTCATCGGACGCCCCCAGGAAAGCGCCCAGTCGGAACGGAAATCAACTACACGTTATGGTGATGAGTTAACCTCAGAAGAAACTGTAGTAGTTTTACTCAATTTCAATTTATAGAAAATCATGCAAGCAATAAAGAATCCAATTCCATATAACAAGCCAACTCTTTGTGTTGGATCGAATGCTAAAAAGACAAGAATTAGCATACAAAAAATAATACAGAACACCGGAATCAACGGATAAAATGGCGTTTTAAATTTCAAATTAGCCACATCCCCTCCTGCTTTCACATAACGATACCGGAACATCAATTGAGATGCGCAAATTCCCATCCATGAAATTGTTACAGAAATTCCTGCAATAGACATGAGTAAAACAAATACTGCATCTGCTTCCATCACGCTCGTCAATAAAGAAAGCAGCGAGAAAAGCATCGTAAAAATGAGTGCATTGAGTGGCACTTTATTTTTCGTTAGTCGTCCAAATAGTTTAGGCGCCATTCCCTCTTTTGACATCGACCATAATAAACGTGTGGACGCATATAGACACGAGTTACCTACTGATAATATCGCCGTTAAAATAACAAAGTTCATAATACCAGCTGCATATGGAACACCAGCTAAATTCATCAATGTGACAAATGGACTTTCCAGTAGTCCAAGCTCCGATGAAGGGAATATCGCAGATAAAACAATAATAGAAGCAATATAGAAAACAATAATCCTAAAAAGAATTGTCTTTATTGCCCGAGGAATATTTTTTTCTGGATTTTCAGTTTCTCCTGCAGCAATACCAACAAGTTCAGAACCTTGATAAGAAAAGATAACATTCATCATTGTGACAAATATGATTGAAATACCTGCCGGTAATAAACCAGTCGGTGCTAAATTCGTAAAGTGTGGTGTAGGACGATCAGCTAACGGAATCAACCCAAAGATCGCCGCCACCCCTATAACGATAAATGCAATCACTGCAATAACTTTAATACTTGCAAACCAGAATTCTGCTTCTGCAAAGCCTCTAGTTGTTAATGCATTTAAAGTAAATAACAGGGCCATAAATATTGCACACCAAATCCAAATAGGGACATTGGGGAACCAATGCTGCATCAAAATTCCCGCTGCTGTAAATTCTACCCCCGCTGTGGCAGCTGACCCGACAAAATACATCCATCCTAAAGAAAACCCTGCTGAAGGACTGATAAAACGTGTTGCATAGGTTTGGAAAGAACCAGTTACAGGCATATAAACCGCTAATTCTCCAAGACAATTCATAACCATGTACAATATTAAGCCACCAAATAAATAACCAATTAATGCCCCTCCAGGACCTGCCTGATTAATTGTAAAGCCAACATTTAAAAATAGTCCTGTTCCAATAACTCCTCCGAGCGATAGCATTAATAAATGCCGACTCTTCATCGAACGGTTTAATTGATGATCTTGCCGTTGTTCCCCTTTACTCAACATCCATCCCCACTCTCTAGCTGTTATTAATATATTGAATGTTCTGATATTAAAACCTACTAAAGTACCCAATCAATTTATCCTATTTAACTTCTTTCAGCGGGTGTCACGAAAATTTTGCCAAGGCATCCTTGATATTGATTGGGTATTTTTTCATTGAACTAAAAACGCAGTGACAAACAACTTAGCCCACCATCATGTTTTCTAAATTCAGACATTTCAAGCTCAATTGTTTGGTAGCCTAGATCGTTTAATTTACGATTTGTTTCTGGATAGCCTGCTGGAATAATGACATAATCATTAACTTGAATACAGTTTGCTGAATACTCATCCTCTTTTGGAATAATAATTTTTTCATAGGATTCGAATGCAGGGTGATCGATAAACTCACCTGCTACTACGATACGATTTTCTCCAACATATGCGATGCCCGTTTTTAAATGGAAAAATTCCTTTAACGGAACAATCGTTGCCTCATAGCCTTCTTTTTCTACGATTTCTTTAAATTGTCGAGCCCCTTCTTCATTAGTACGATCAGAGATACCGACATAAAATTTCTTTTCTGCCTGCAATACATCTCCGCCATCAAGTGTTCCTGGGCCTTCAATATAATATAATTTTTCATAGAACTTTTTAACAGCCGGTACGATTTCCTCAATCTCGCGATTACGAGCTTCGGCTCCTGGATTTGAAATAATGGCAAATTCAGGTGTTAAAACTGCCGTATCCTCTACGAACGTTGAATCTGGAAAGGCTTCATTCGCTCGAAGCTGTGTAACCTCCACTCCACATCTCTTTAAGGCTTCAACATATTTTTCATGCTGTTCAAATAATTTTTCTAACATCGGTTTTCCTAAGTCACTAGTCGTTAAACCATTTACATAACTATTTCCTGGGTTTTTTACAATAACATTTTTAAACATTTTACTTCATCTCCTTTTTTTCTCTTACTACCGGGCAGGTTAAACATGTTGGTCCACCTGTTCCTTTTATCGAAATTTCATTTCCTTTATATTCGTAAACTGTTACACCTGCATGAAGTAATTGTTGCTTTGTCATCGGATTTCCATTTGGAATAAGACATACTCTAGGTGCAAGTGCTAAAACGTTACAGCCTAGCGCATCGTATTCATCTTTCGGGACCTCAATTAATTGAATACCGCGGTCGATTAGAAGTTGACGGAAGAAAACTGGCATTAATCGTGAATGTACAACCGCTAAATCCTTGTCTACCATACTAATGAAAGACATTAAGTGTAAACATTCTGCTTCTCCTAAATCATGCGGTAGCTGCACAACAATGAATTCATCAACAACATCCTTCGTCATGTCCTTTAGCTGACGAATAGCTTCATCATTCGTTCGATAGCCTCGACCTACAACAAGTGTACGATCATCAAGCCAAACAATATCGCCACCATCTGATACAGCTTCTCCAGTCAATTCTCCGATAACCGGAATACCCTTTTCCTGTAAAAACCCTTTATAAACAGCTGCTTCTGGCTGTCTTGGTTTTTTGCCCGATTTTAAGATAATGGCACCATTTGGTGTGAATTTTACAGGATCATGCGCATACAGCGAATCAAGCCCTACTTCATCTGATTCTGGTAAAAAATCAATTTTTTCAACATACTTCTCTAGAATGCTCATAAATTTTGCATATTCTTTAAGAGCCTCATTATAGCTAGGTTCTGATAAGTAGTTAAATGTTTTCCATTCATCGCTAAGATGCTCTTGGTTTCGGAAAGCATCTTTTGGATGTTTTACTATTACGTGTCTCAAAGGTGCATACATTGATGAACAATAATGCATTCCTTTCACCCCTTTTCCGCGTAGTGGAAAACGTTTCCGTTAAGAGGAAAGTTTATATGAAAAATATATGTGCTTTAAGGTATAATGTCAATATATTTAGAAAAATTAATATATTCATCACCTATAAGAAGGAAACGGAATGAAACAAATATCCACGATTATGTAGCTAGACGTAGGCAATGAATAAAAATAAAATAAATGAAGGAGAGGTGGGTTATGAATGCAATTATTAGAACGAGCTATGACAATCGCTAAAGTTTTGGCTTCTGAAGCAAGTGAAAATAGCTTGTCCATTTCAGAGCTTTCGGCAAAATGCAATTTACCACTTAGTACATTACATAGAATTTTAAAAGCGATGATTAAAGAAGGAATGATTGAACAAGACGATCAAACTAAACAATATCGGCTTGGTACAATATGGATGGAGCTTGGCTTGCAAGTGTATGATACGATGGACTACATTAGTAAAATTAGGCCAGAACTAGAACGTCTAGCAAGAGAAGTCGAGGAAAGCGTCTATTTAAGTAAGCCCGCTGGTTTAGATACAATTATTATTGAAAGAATAGACAGTGCAACTAACCCGATTCGAATTTACGATCAGTTAGGCATTCGTATACCGATGCATATCGGGGCCGCAAATAAAACAATTTTAGCCACACTGCCTGTTTCTCAAGCAAGGGAAATTATTGAACAGCTTATTCCTCATGAAGAAATCTCTGAATTAGAGGCACAGCTTGATCAAATAAGACTACAAGGATTTGCCATTAGTCATGGGGAAAGAACGGCAGGAACATCCTCAATCGCAGTATCCATTGTAAATGGTTTCAATGAAGTGGTCGGTGCAATAAGTATAGGTTTTGTTAGCTTTAACGTCTCAGCAGAACATATTAATACCCTTGCAGAGCGTTTAGTGGAAACTGGTAAACGTGTTTCCATGAAGCTTGGTTACAGAGGAAAATAAAATGAAGCTTTATGATCCCCTACTGATGATGAGACTTCTCCAATCAGGCAGGGTAAAATTGAAAACTTCCAATTATTTCTCCCAATAATTGTTTTATCTAGGAATTTACGCCCATTATTTAACAAGTGTTTTTTGTCTGTAAAGGTTTTTTTCTTGAAAGGTTATGTGAAAACTATTGCACTGAACGTCATCGTATGTTAAATTATTATGGTATGTGAAATACCGAACTGAAATAATAATCTTTCAGCATTAACAGTAAGGAGGGAATACAACATGCCAAAACAATGTGTAATCACTGGACGTAAAGCTCGTACTGGTAACAACCGTTCCCACGCTATGAACGCTAGCAAACGTACATGGGGTGCTAACCTTCAAAAAGTTCGTATCTTAGTAGACGGTAAACCAAAACGTGTATGGGTTTCTGCTCGTGCATTAAAATCAGGTAAAATCGAGCGCGTTTAATCGTCGCTTCCAAAAAATCGATTTCGCATTTGGCGCAAATCGATTTTTTTCTTTCTTAATAAGATTAAGCCGCTAGCAATGACAACTAAACGTAATTGCTAGCGGCTTTCTTTACATATAACAGTTCAACACAACAAATCGCTTATTATCTGCAGAAAATAAGAATCTTCAACTTTTATCAGTTTTATGAGGAACGTTTTAAATAGAATAACTTCTGGCAGCGATGAGATTGTCCATCTGTTGTTGCTGTCGCTCCGCTTTCACACATAATACAGTTACTTTTAATGTTTCGTTTTATCATTATAAAGCGACATGAAAGAAGATACATACTATGTGAAGTGGTTGATTGGAGTGGAGACTGGGCGACTCCTCGGGGATCAGCAATAGAGGAACGAAGGCTAATACCATCACATCCTGTGATAACGCCTTCGTGACCAACATCGTGTTGGCCCGAGACCCTGGAGCGAGCAACGCGAGTGAAGCGGCTCATCGGACGCCCCCAGGAAAGCGCCCAGTCGGAACGGAAATCAACCCCTCGCTTTGCCGAAATCCATATTTTTCACATGCCACATTTATTTTTCTAAAACAGTAAAAAATCCGACTAGTGTTAGTCGGATTTTTTTACTTTCTTATCTTTTTTGAAAATGTTGATACACGTACGCGTAATACTACTTACAAATTTCGGTAGCTGGAATGTATATACTTTCAGGACTCTCTCCCCCTTACGCTAATCTATGCTTCTTATCATTAAACATATGCCTTGCGAGAAAGATATAGACCCTGAATTACCTATTATTTCATTACTTGTAAAGCGGGATGTGCCGAGAGAGATTTCTTCATTTGTTGTTTCATATTTTACTTGCCTTAATGTCACATCTTTAATCGGCTCTTCATGTGCAAAGAAAGATAAATAACGATATTGCTTATCTGCTTCAATGATGTGCTTGCCTGGCATTAAAAATTGCAACATATTTGCATGATTAATAATCTTCAATACTACGTGCGGAACCTCTTTTTGTAAACGATAAATCGAACGAACTGCTGCCTCATAATGATCTAAACGTCCACCCGTAACACCTGTAAGAACAATTTCTAGTGGTGTATAGGTCAAGGCTTTTAATAACGCTAAGTCCGTATCTGTTTCATCTTTTTCTTCTTGGAATCGTTGTCTATCATTTGTATGTGCCATCACCAGTTCGTATTCCACTTTTGATAAAGAGTCAAAATCTCCTACTATGGCATGTGGTGTGATGCCTTGCTCGATTAAATATAGCGCTCCTCGATCAGCTCCGATAAATACTACATCACTTTGCTCTTTAAACGGACTAAATGAACAGAGTTCCTCTTTTGGTCCACCTGCACAAACAACGACTTTGGTCATCCTTGAATCGCTGCCTCACCAGCAGCTAAAATTTCTTGAAGTGCCGCTGAACGATCTTCTTTACTGTAAATTGCTGAACCAGCTACAAAGATGGTTGCTCCTGCTTTTGCACAAGGAACAATAGTCTCTGCATTAATTCCACCATCGATTTCTATAGCAATATCAAGATTACGTTCTTTAATAATAGCTGCTAATGCTTCAATTTTTGGCACTACAGAATGAATGAATTTTTGCCCACCAAACCCTGGATTCACAGTCATGAACAACACCATATCAATATCCTCTAATACGTGTTGAATAGATTCTATTGGTGTATGTGGATTTAATACAACACCCGGTTTGACTCCAAATGAACGAATTAATTGAATCGTACGGTGTAAATGGCGGCAAGCTTCTACATGCACCGTAATATAGTCTGCCCCTGCTTTGGCGAATTGTTCAATATACTGATCAGGATTTTCGATCATTAAATGTACATCTAACGGTAAATCCGTTAAAGGACGAATAGCGTCTAATACGATAGAGCCAAATGAAATATTCGGCACAAAATGACCATCCATAACATCGATATGAATAAGCTGTGCACCTGCTTTTTCTACTTCCTTTACTTCTTCTCCTAATTTAGCAAAGTTGGCTGCTAAAATTGATGGTGCTATTTGTATCATCATTAATACCTCGGCTTTCGATCCATAATTTCTTGTATAAATTGTTCGTAGTGTTTATAACGATAGTCACGAATTTCCCCCGTCTCCACCGCTGCTTTTACTGCACATTTGGGTTCCTTTAAGTGTAAACATCCTCTAAATTTACAATCCTCTGCAATACGGGCCACTTCAGGGAAACATGCGCCTAATTCTTCTTTTTCTATTTCATCAAAATCAAATGAACTAAACCCTGGAGTATCTGCTAATAAACCGTCACATACCTCGATTAATTCGACATGGCGAGTTGTATGTTTACCACGCCCTAAGCTTTGTGAAATAACGCCTGTTTTTAAATTTAAATCTGGAATCAATGTATTTAGTAGTGTGGATTTTCCAACGCCAGATTGACCTGCTAATACGGACGTTTTCTCCTTTAAAATAGGTTGTAGACGTTCAACTAATTCTTCCTCACCCTTATAGGTTTGTAGCACGGTATAACCCATACGTTCATAATCTGCTATATAACCTTGCAATTCCTCACGTTCATGATTTTCTAGTAAATCCATCTTTGTTAAACAAATAATCGGATGAACATGAAATGACTCTAAAACAACTAAGAAACGATCGAGTAAAATTGTATTAAAATTAGGTTCTTTTACAGAAAATACAAGAATACCTTGATCAATATTGGCTATTGGGGGACGTACTAATTCATTTTGGCGTTCCATAATTTTTTGAATAGTCCCGTCCGAGCCTTTTGTTTCCACAGTATACTCTACAAAGTCGCCAACGAGTGGGGATTCCCCGCGATTGCGAAATACCCCACGTCCTCGACATTGTATTAGTTCTTCTCCATCATATACATAATAATAACCGCTTAATGCTTTACGAATTTGGCCTTGCGCCATCCAATCCCCCCTTATTTAACATCATCGTAGTTGAATGTTTCTTCAGCAATAATTTCTGAATCACGAATAATTTTATAGGCCGCATCCTGGCCATCTCCAATAACAAGCTGTATTCGGTGCTCTTGATCAGCCGTAATAGTAAATGTTTCAACTGTTGTTAACATTTTATGGTTTTTATCTTGAATATCAATTCGAATAGTTTGCTCTAAACCTTCCTCATTCGGTTTATATTCAATTGGCACAGTTTTCACCAAAGTTTTATCAGGCTTTGCTGCAGGTCCTTTACTTAAAATAACAGCGATTGCGGTGCCCGCTTCAACCTGCGCTCCCGCTCTTGTCAATTGCGATTTAACACTTCCAGCTGGTATTTTATCATCATTTTCTTCACGAACAATACGCCATGTCAAGCCTTCTCTTCTTACATACTCATCCATTTGAGCTTTGGTGTAATTCACAACATCATCTACGGTGATCATTTTTACACCTACGCTGACCGTAAATTTCATTATTGTATTCTTAGCGACTACCTCTTCTTGTGGTGCCGGCTCTTGTTCAATAATTCGTCCTTCAGGCTCTTTTGAATTCACATAGCTAACTTCAGAATCTAAAAATTTATCCTTTAGCACTGATTGAACTTGGCTGATTTGCTGGCCTCTATAATCTTCCACTTTCGTCATTTCTACCCCAAGACTCACAATCAAGTCTACTTCTGTGCCTTTTACACGCTCCGTTCCCTCTGAAGGGTCTGTTTCTATAACCTTATCCTTTTCGATGTCCTCGTCATAACGCTCCTGCGGTTGACCGACAGTAAAGCCTTCAGCCTCTAATTTCTTAGTAGCTTCTTCAACTGTCATATTAGCCACACTAGGTACAGGTATCTTTTTCGGGCTAAATAGATCTGTTGCAAAAAAAACGAATAGGAAAATGGCGATGGCTACTATTACTAACCCAGCAACAACTATTGGCCATTTTTTCTTTTTCTTTTTCTTCACAGGCACTGTCTTTTCAACAGGCTTCTTCGCTTCGGGTTTCGGCTTTGATTGTGTAATTGGCTCGATTGCTCTTGTCTGCATTAAATCTTCGTCTTGACGTACAATTGGTTCTTTTATAATCGGAATAGCCTTCGTCACATCATTATCTACAGGTATGACAAACTTCGGTTCATTCATACGATTTGGCGATAAAACTGTTTCTAAATCTGCTTGCAGTTCTTCTACAGTTGAATAACGATGAGAAGCATCTTTTGCAGTAGCTTTTAGCACAACATTTTCCACGCTTTGCGGAATTGTAGCATCGAAGGCACGAACTGATGGTGTCTCTGATTGTAAATGTTTAAGCGCGATAGAAATAGCTGACTCGCCTGAAAATGGCAATTCCCCTGTTAATAATTCATATAAAACAATGCCAAGTGCATAAATATCAGATCTGTTTGTTGCCGTACCACCACGAGCCTGCTCTGGTGATAAATAATGCACCGTTCCAAGCACGGAGTTTGTTTGTGTAAATGATGTTGCACTAAGCGTCATCGCTATGCCAAAATCAGTTATTTTCACATTACCTTCTGCATCCATTAAAATATTTTGAGGTTTAATGTCACGATGGATAATATGATTTTCATGGGCATTAGCAATTGCTGACGTTAACTGCTTCATAATATGCACACATCTGGCAGGAGAAATTGGTGCAAACTCCTGTATGTACTGCTTTAATGTTTTTCCTTGGACATATTCCATTACAATATAATGCAGATCACCATCATCACCTACATCATAAACACTAACGATATTCGGATGTGTAAGGCTTGTGGCAGAAAGTGCTTCACGTTGAAAACGGCGATACAAGTCATCCTCATTGGTAAAATCATAGCGCAATATTTTGATCGCTACATCACGGTTTAAAATCATGTCATGTGCTAAATAAACATTAGACATACCACCGCCACCAATAAGCCCTATAATTTTATAGCGGTCACTAATTCGTTTACCTACAAGCATACTTACACCTCCTCATCTTGCCTTGTGAGCAGCACGAGGGAGATGTTGTCTTCTCCCCCGCTTGCATTTGCTAGTTCCACAAGTTTTCGTCCTTTTTCTTCTACTGAATCTGGATACGTAATAATTGATGCCATTTCATACACTGTAAGTTTATTGCTTAAACCATCAGAGCAAATGAGCAAATACGATTCTGATGCTAAATCAACTTCATAAAAGTCTGGTTCAATCGTTTCTTCTGTACCAACAGCTTTTAAGATGAAATTTTTCTTCGGATGCGTCAACGCTTCCTCTTCACTGATTTCACCATTTTCAACCAGAACATTTACATAGGAGTGATCTCTTGTTATTTGTTGTGCACCATCCTCAAAGAAATAATACACACGACTATCACCAACATGTGCGATAAAGCAATGATCTTTTTCAATTAACACTGCAATAAACGTCGTGCCCATTCCTTTACAGTCTTCATGTGATAAAGAATAGTCATATATACTTTTATTCAATTGCTTGACTGCTTGTAATAACCACTCTTTTTTTGATGTTGTTGATGCAAAATGATGTGCCTCTGCCTGTAAAAAAACGGTTTCCATCTGTTTCATTGCCATATCACTCGCTACATCGCCAGCATTATGACCACCCATGCCGTCCGCTACAAGTGCTAGTGCAAGCCCGTCTTGACGATTAAAAAATGCCGCACGGTCTTCATTAATTGCCCGTTTTAACCCAATATCACTTTCGACTGTGTATTCCAACACTGGTCACCTCGTCTCTTCAGATCTCTCTTGCGCACGTAATTGACCACACGCAGCTGCAATATCAGAACCTTGCTCTCGGCGGATCGTTACGTTAATACCATTCTTCTTTAATGTTTTTTCAAAGGCAAAAATTTGACTACGAGATGTACGAACATAATCACGTTCTGGTACATAGTTTACAGGAATTAAGTTCACGTGGCATTTAATTCCCTTTATTAATGCAGATAATTCTTCTGCAATTTCAACTGAATCATTTTCACCAGACATTAAACCATACTCAAAAGTAACACGTCGGCCAGTTTTTTGCGTATAGTATTGGACGGCTTCCATTAATTCATCTAACTTATAAGCACGTGCAATCGGCATTAGTTTTTGACGATCCTCTTGGTTTGGTGCATGTAAGGAAACTGCAAAGTTGATTTGTAGCTGTTCATCAGCAAATTGATAAATTTTCGGAACTATCCCTGATGTTGATACAGTGATGTGACGAGCACCAATGTTTAACCCTTTTTCATGGTTGATGACTTTTAAGAAGTTCATCATCGCATCATAATTATCGAAAGGTTCTCCAATACCCATAATGACGATATGTGATACACGTTCGCCCATTTCATCTAAAGTCTGCTGTACTTTTACAACTTGCTCCACGATTTCACCTGCTAATAAGTGACGTTTTAAACCACCTAAAGTTGAGGCACAAAACGTACAGCCAATTCGGCAGCCTACTTGTGTTGTCACACAAACAGAGTTCCCATATTCGTGACGCATTAATACAGTTTCAATAGAATAGCCGTCTTGTAATTGGAATAAAAACTTGATCGTACCATCTTTAGATTCCTGTTTAATAATTGTTGATAATGTCGTTAATGAAAAACTTGCTTCAAGCTTTTCACGTAATCCCTTTGAAAGGTTAGACATCTCTTCAAATGTTTTTACTCGTTTATTGTAAAGCCAATCAAAAATTTGTGCTGCACGGAACGGTTTTTCACCATTTTCCTTTAACCATTCTTCTAGTTGTTTCAGCTGTAATGAGTATACCGATTCCTTTAAATTTGGTTTTTCTTTTTTTGTACGTCGAACAGGCTTGTCTTCTGCTTCGACAACTAAGTCGCTAATACGCTCATTAAATTTCTCTTGATCCACCATTAGTTGGATTCTCCTTTTTTACGAAAGGCGGCAACGAAGAAACCGTCACTGCCAAAGTCTTGTGGAAAGACTTGAAGCATGCCATTTGCTTGCTTTTCCGCTAATTTTGTTGGTAAAGATTCTAGTTGTATAGCTTCCATTTCAGGATGCGTTGATAAAAAGGCCTCTACAGTACCTTCATTCTCTCTTTTATCTACTGTACATGTACTGTACACAAGCTTGCCATCTATTTTCAATACTTTTGTTGCAGCATCTAATAGCGCCAATTGTATTTTTTGGAGGTTTTCTAAATCTTCCTCACGTTTTGTATATTTAATATCCGGCTTGCGGCGCATAACACCTAAACCACTACAAGGTGCATCGACTAAAATAGCGTCGTATGATTCTAGTTGTAAAAAATCCGGTGCCTTACGTCCGTCAATCGGAGCAGTCTCTACTATATCAATCCCTAGACGATTCGTATTATGGTCGATTAAATCTAATTTATGAGGATGAAGGTCGGTCGCTAAAATCGAACCTTCATTTTTCATAATCTCAGCTATATGTGTAGTTTTTCCACCTGGTGCCGCACACATATCTAAGACGCGCATACCAGGAGATGGATTCAACACATTTGCTGGAATCATGGAGCTTTCATCCTGAATAGTAATAAGCCCTTCTTGGAAAGCTTTCGTTCGAGCTGGCTGACCATTTGTTACATGTAAGCACTCCGGCATTAGATCGCTTTTTTTCGCAGTTAAACCTTCCGCTTCTATACTCGCAATCGCTTGAGCGACGCTTGCTTTCGTTGTATTTACACGTACAGTCTGCACTGGAGGCACATTATTTTCATGTAACATTTGAGCCGCTACTTCAATACCATAGTTATCGACAAAGCGTTGCACTAACCACTCAGGATGACTCGTTTCAATAGCAAGGCGCTCAATCGGATCTTTAATGTCATCAGTAGAAGCTACACCCTGACGTAAAATAGATCGTAAAATACCGTTGACCATCGAAGCTATCCCTTGGTGACCTCGACGCTTTGCAATTTCTACAGCCTCATTTACCGCTGCATGAGGTGGTATACGCGTTAAATAATGCATTTGATATAAAGATAAACGTAAAAGCCAGCGCACCCAATGATCCACTGAACCACGAATAAATGGCTCTAAATAGTAGTCAAGTGTCATTTTATATTGGAGAGTGCCATACGTAATTTCTGTTAAAAGAGCACGATCCTTCGCTTCAATTTTATGACGCTTAATCGTTTCATTTAAAAGCAAATTACTATAGGCTTGATTTTTATCTACTGCTAACAGAATAGAAAGTGCGGCATCACGCACATTTCCATCCCAAATTACTACGCTTTTTTTACTCATTTAAATTGGTCCCCAATCTGTAATTTAGAACCTGTACCACGCAAATATTCCTCTGCCGTCATGCGTTTTTTACCAGCTGGTTGTACATCATACAGGGCAAGTGTTGTACCATTTCCTGAAGCCACTTCAAAATGATCCTTTGAAATCTCAACAACTGTACCAGGAACAGCATCATGCGTTGTGTTACCAACCTGCGCCCACCAAATTTTAAAGTTACCATCTTCAAATGTTGTATAGGCAACTGGCCATGGATGAAGACCACGCACTTGATTGTATAAAGTTGTAGCATCCTTTGTCCAATCGATACGTTCTTGCTCACGTGAAATATTGCTTGCAAAGGTTACTTGTGCTTCATCCTGCACGGTACGATTATTTGTTCCATTTATAATAGAAGGAAGTGTATCTTTTAATAATTCGCTGCCCACAGCACTAAGCTTATCAAATAGTCTACCCGTATAATCATCATTTTCAATTTGGATAGCCTTTTGGGAAATGATATCACCAGCATCTAGCTTTTGCGCCATATACATAATCGTTACACCTGTCTCTTTTTCACCATCAATAACTGCTTGGTGAATAGGTGCTCCACCACGATACTTCGGTAAAAGTGACGCATGGACGTTAATACAACCAAGCGGTGGTGCATCTAGCAATTCTTTCGGCAAAATTTGCCCAAAAGCAGCCGTTATGACTAAGTCAGGCTGTAAATCAATAATTTGCTGTAATTCCTCAGAACCACGTAGCTTTTCCGGCTGAATAACAGGTATACCTAACTCCATCGCTGCTGCTTTAACAGGTGGTGGTGTTAACACACGCTTACGCCCAACTGGACGATCTGGTTGTGTCACTACAGCTTTAATATCATAACCTTCATGATGTAGCATACGCAAAATTGGCGCGGAGAAATCAGGAGTCCCCATAAAAATTAATGAAGTCATATTATTCCTCCTCTTCAGCGTACATTGCTTCAAGCTCTTCTTCAGTTAAAATGCGTTTAATTTTTGAATCAAATAGCACGCCATCTAAATGATCGATTTCATGTAAAATTGCTCGTGCATCAAAGCCTCCCGCTTCTAACTCATATACACGTCCTTCACGGTCACATGCTTCAATTTTCACATATTCAGGTCGTTCAACCTCACCGTATAATCCTGGGAAGCTTAAGCAACCCTCAATATCTACTTCAGCTCCATCCGTTACAATAACAGTCGGATTAATCATTTCTAAAACATCTCGTTCTTCGCCAAGCTCGACAATTGCAACACGTAATCCTACATTTATTTGAGGTGCTGCAATACCAACGCCATCGTATTCAACCATTGTGTCATATAAATCATCTAGTAATGTAATAATTTCTTCATTGATTTCTGTTACTTCCGCGCACGGTGTTGATAATACCTTTGCTGGATGTTCTACAACTTTTTTAATTGCCATGTTATGTTCCTCATTTCTATATTTAAGGCTTAGGACCTTGTCTAATTGTAACGCCACTTCATATTCTAACTAGTTTATATAGTCGACGGATCTAAATCCACCGTCATTAAAATACCCTGTTTAATCCATTCCGCACGATACATCGCAAGAAGGCGCTGTAATACAGGAATCAGATTTGGTTCAATTTTATATTTTATCAAACATTGATAGCGATATCTATTTTGGAGACGGCTAATGCTTGCAGTTGTTGGACCAATAATGGAAACTCGGTCTGATAAATTTCCCTTGAGCCAATCTGCCGCACGTCCAGCATATTCTGCCGCCATCATGACATCTTCATGGGATATTTGGACAAGTGCTACATAATAATATGGTGGATAGCTAGAGCGACGGCGTAAAAACATTTCACGTTCGTAAAATGGCTCGTAATCTTGAATTTTTGCCAATTCAATTGCATAATGCTCTGGCGTATACGATTGAATAACAACCTCACCATGCTTATCATGTCGTCCAGCTCTACCGCTAACCTGCGTTAATAACTGGAATGTACGCTCCGCTGCACGGTAATCGGGTAGATGCAGAGATGTATCAGCACTAAGTACACCAACAAGCGTAATATTAGGAAAATCAAGACCTTTAGCAATCATTTGCGTACCTAGCAAAATATCTGCCTGTCCTTCCCCAAATGCCTGTAAAATTTCTTCATGTGCACCTTTTTGCTTTGTCGTATCAACATCCATTCGGAGAACCCGTGCCTCAGGAAACAGCTTGTAAATTTCTTCCTCAACTTTTTGCGTTCCCGTACCAAAATAACGTATATGCTCACTCTGGCATTGAGGACATATTTGAGGAACACGCTCGTCATAACCGCAATAATGACATTTTAATTTCTCTGTTGTTCGATGATATGTTAACGAGATGTCACAGTTTGGACATTGTACAACCGTTCCACAATCACGACAAAGCACAAAAGAAGAATAGCCACGACGATTTAAAAACATGACCATCTGTTCTTTTTTCTCTAGTCTTACACGTATTGCATCAACAAGCTGCTCTGAAAACATGGAACGATTTCCATTTTGAAGCTCCTCTCGCATATCCGCAATAAAAACTGTCGGTAATGCTTGATGCAAAGCACGTTGTTTTAATGATAGCAAACCATACACGCCCTTCTTTGCTCTCGCAAATGATTCCAGCGCAGGCGTTGCACTGCCTAATATAACAGGACATTTGTAAAATTCACTTCGCCAAATCGCTACATCTCTAGCGTGATAACGTGGTGAATCTTCTTGCTTGTATGTCGATTCATGCTCTTCATCTAAAATGATAAGACCTATATTTGTAAAAGGTGCGAAAATTGCCGAGCGAGCTCCAACAACAACGCTCACCTTCCCTTGTTGAATTTTACGCCATTCATCATACTTTTCACCGACAGATAAGCCACTATGCATGACAGCAACCATCTCACCAAAACGACTACGAAAACGCTCTGTCATTTGTGGTGTTAATGATATTTCAGGTACTAGCATAATGGCTTCCTTACCTTCATCTAACACCTTTTGAATTGCTTGCAAATAGATCTCCGTTTTACCACTCCCGGTAACGCCGTGTAGTAAAAAAGTTTTCGCAGTCTGTTCATCCATCGATCCAGTAATAGCCTTTAGGGCTATGTGCTGCTCATCCGTCAATTGTAAAGATTGAGTACGGGAAACCTCTTTCGTAAAGGGATCTCGATACACCTCTTCTTGTATAAAGTGAGCGGCTCCTTTTTCGATAACTGACTGTAGTACCGCGGAAGATGCACCTGTTTCCTCATAGATTTTCTGTGGTAAAAGAATTTCTCCAAGGTGTCTGCCCATCCATTCAATCAGCTGGCGCTGTTTGGCTGCTCTCGCTGCACCTTCCATGGCCTTGTCGATATCTTGCTGATGATCTGAAATTTTGACCATACGTATTTCTTTTACATTCCCTTGCTGCTTCACAACATTTTCAATTTTTACGATTTTATCGGTTATAAGTTGCTTTAATAAAGGAAGTAATTCAGCACGCTCGAATTCTTTGAAATTAACCTGTTGTCGCTTGCCAAAAATAGCATTAGCCTCATCTGGTAAAACATCTTTCTCCGCTTGTAGCATTATGATTTTTTCATACTTTGCTCGAAGCGCTGACGGAAGCATAACCTGTAAGGCATCAATTTCATAGCAAATCGTTTCGTTTTTTAGCCATTTGGCCATTAATAGCATTTCTTCGGTTAATACAGGCTCAATATCTAAAATTTGCGCAATAGACTTTAATTTGTTAGATGGTACATCTGTTTCAGTTTTTAATCCGACCACAAAGCCGAGTACATTTCTTGGTCCAAACGGTACTTTTACACGACAGCCCATCTCTATAACATGTGCCCATTCTGCAGGAACTTCATAGTCAAATGGACGATCTACATGGTAAGTTGAAACATCCACTATAACCTCTGCAATCAAAAAACTCATTGCTTCTCACCCTGTACTATATATGTCCAAAATGCTTGTGCAAATTGCTTGGCATCTGTCGCATCCCACATTTGACCATTTACTTCTGCCGTGTCACTAAAATCAATCCACTTGTCTGACATAATTGTTACCATTGGTTCACCTATAACCTTTTGTCCAAAAGTTATTGCGGTCATTCCTTCTACGGATAATATCGGTGCCTCTTCAGTTGTAGGCGTATTTGCTGCATGGATAAAAAATGCGGATGGATATTGTTTTTTATAATCCTCAAGCTGTTCAAAAAGCTTATATACGCTTGTTGTTTTCTCATCTATTAGGATTACATTTGCCCCAAGTGCCTGTGCCTCTTTTGCTATTGCCTGACCCATTCGACTATTCGACTGTGTACTAATTACATGGTGCTCGTCTAATGGTACATAAAACGCTCCAGCTGTGACCACTACTGTTTTACTAGCTAATGGCTTTGCCTTCTCTGAAAAAAATTCTTGCACGATCGCTGTTATTTTTTCAGGCTCTTCTAAACGTCCTTTACCAACATAGCCACATGCCAAAAAACCTTCTGAAGGTTCAATAAATTGATAGCCATCTGATTGTAGCTGAGCCAAATTTCGTTTTACCGCCGGATGGTCATACATATGTACATTCATCGCTGGTGCTAGCCATACAGGGGCAGTTGCTGCAAGCAAGGTCGTCGTTACCATATCGTCCGCAATTCCATTCGCCAGCTTCCCTATAACATTTGCGGTAGCTGGTGCAACTAAAATTAGATCTGCCCAATCTGCTAAATCAATATGGGCAATAACACTTGAATCCTTTTCATCAAAAGTATCGAAAAAAACATCATTTTTGGACATAACTTGAAAGCTCAATGGATTCACAAATTGTCTTGCTGATGCTGTCATGATGACCTTTACATTTGCCCCAGCCTGAGATAGCTTGCTAACTAGAGCGACAGCCTTATAAACCGCTATACCACCTGAAACACAAAGTAAAATATTTTTATTCATGCACAATCGTCCTTTCAAATGATAAGCTCCCAAAGGAAAATTCCTCGGGAGCTCTCGGCATTCTGTATAATCAAAAATCCACTGCAGACGTTAACATTAATTTCGCAAAAGCTTATTTATGTTAGATTTCGTCTTCGTACACAGTTGACTCATCCTGTGATACCTTCGTAAGTACACCTGCCGCTACTTCTTCAAGTGCTTTCCCTACGTACTTATGAGAAACATACTTGTGTAAGCGTTCAGTGTCTTGTTCCTCTTGCATTTGACGAGCACGTTTAGATGCTAAACTCACTAAAGAGTATTTTGAATCGATTTCTTTTTTTAATGTATCTACTGATGGGTATAACATAGATTTATTCTCCTCTCAACATTGACAAATATCTTTTTTCAACACGTTCTCTACGACAATGCTCGGCTTTAATAATCGCATTTATACGATCACAAGCATTTGTCACTTCATCATTTTCAACTACGTAATCATAAAGGCTCATCATTTCAAGCTCTTCACTTGCAGTTGCTATACGTTTTGCAATAACCTCGGCTGTTTCCGTCCCTCGACCAACTAAACGATCCTTTAATTCCGTTAAGCTTGGTGGGGCTAAGAAAATAAATAATGCATCTGGTGCCTTTTGGCGGATTTGCGCAGCACCTTGCACTTCGATTTCTAAAAACACATCACGCCCTGCATCAAGTGTTTCATTTACGTAGGCTAACGGTGTCCCGTAATAATTCCCTACAAATTCAGCATGCTCCAATAAGCCACCCTGTTCAATCAACGCTTCAAATTCATCACGCGTCTTGAAAAAATAGTCTACACCATCTACTTCACCTTCGCGAGGATTTCGTGTTGTCATCGAGATGGAATACTCATAATTCGTATTCGGCTGAGAAAATAATTCTTTTCGCACTGTCCCTTTACCTACACCAGATGGGCCAGACAGAACAATTAATAATCCACGTTCTTTTATCATTTATTCTCTATATCTCCCTTAATTTATAACAGATACATGCAAGCTATTCGATATTTTGAACTTGCTCGCGCATCTTTTCTAAAATTGTTTTCGCCTGAACTACCGCAATTGCCGCCTCTGTCGATTGATTTTTTGAACCAATCGTATTGATTTCGCGGTGTATTTCCTGCATTAAAAAGTCTAATTTACGGCCAACTGAAATCGTTTCTTGTAATGTTTCTTCCAGTTGATTAAAGTGACTATCTAATCGGTCCAATTCTTCGGTGATATCCACACGTTCTGCAAATATCGCTACTTCGGCAAGTAGGCGATCTTCTAACAAAGTTCCATTCGCCACTTCAGTAACTCGTTCCAATAATCGGGTACGATATTTTTCAACAGCTGTGGAAGCACAAGAACGAATCTGGTTCACTTGTTCTTTTAACTGTTCTTTATATTGTACAACAACATCTTGCAATTCTTGCCCTTCACGCTCACGCATTTGAATGAGCTGTTCCAGTGCTTGCGCAATAGCCTTTTCAACAGCACAAATTAAATCCTCAGGTGTAAGCTGTGGCTTTTCCTGTATAAGCGCTTGTTCAAGCGATAGTAGCTCTTGCATCGTCCATTTTTCTTCCAGTGGTACTTTACTTGCTAATTGCTCTTTTGCCTTACGATACGCTTCAATTAATGACCAATTAATTTCAATAGATTGCTCGACGTTATCTAAGTCTTTAACATAAACCATCACATCAATTTTGCCACGTGACAAAGCTTTCGAAATAAATTTCTTCGCAAAAATTTCTGCTTCAAGCCATTCTTTCGGGAATTTTGCATTAATTTCTAAAAATCGATGGTTGACCGAGCGCATTTCTACTGTTAATTGAAAGTCTCTTGTTGTTGTGACACCTCTGCCAAAACCAGTCATACTACGCACCAAGGTTCGTCACACCCTTCTTTGCATACTGGGATTATTATAACATAAGCTCTGTCGTTTATGACGTGTCTCTCCATAAAAAATTACATAGAGCAAAAGGTAATTCTACCACAGTTGAAGCTATATTTTAATATTCACCTAAAAAATGCTATGATAAACATAAGAAAAAACTCATCAGCAAAGCATAGAGATGACATTTGTTAAAATGGATGCATGTCTAGAAGATGATTAAAGTGAAAAACAGGCGACTCATCGTGGATTAGCGATAGAGGAACGAAGGCTAAGAACATCACGTCCTGTGATAACGCCTTCGTGACCAACTTCGTGTTGGCCCAAGCGGCTCATCGGAAGCCCCCAGGAAGCTCTGCTCTGCGCGGAGGCGAAGCGTCAGCGGCAAATGTTTTATCTGTGCGAAAGCGAAGCGTCAGCAACAAAGCGCCCAGCTGGAACGGAAATCAACCCCATACTATGGTGATGAGCATATAAATGGAGTTAACTATAAGGTGTATTGATTAAGAAAACCTTTTTTGCAATCGAGCGATTTTTTTGAAATTTGCTTAGATGTGCCCATTTTTAGCAGATTGTAGTGAAGGGCTACTTGACTCCCGCGGGAAAGCGAGACAGACGAGACCCTGCACGAAGCGAAGCGGAGGAAGCGGCTCGACGCTCGCCCGCAGGAAAGCAAGTAGCCCGTAACGGAAATCTGCACCTTGCACCTTCTAAGTAATTTGTTTAGATAGAAATGGTTAATCAATATACCTGTTAAAATATAAAATACGAAAGTACCAAGGATGCTTATATCGTTGGAAAGAGGAATTCATATGGCATTTGATGGCTTATTTACTTATTCAATGACAGCCGACCTACAACAATTAGTATCAGGTCGGATTACTAAAATACATCAACCAAACGCTCAGGAGGTTGTTCTACATATTCGTGCGAACGGAAGCAATCATAAATTACTTTTCTCGATTCATTCTTCTTACGCACGTGTTCACCTTACGGAGCATTCTATTGACAATCCAGCAGAACCCCCAATGTTTTGTATGCTGTTGAGAAAGCATATAGAGGGTGGTTTTATTTCTTCTATTAAACAGCACGATTTTGATCGTATTATAATAGTAGAAATCGAAAGTAAAAATGAAATTGGCGACCCGATTGTAAGAGAGTTACATGCTGAAATTATGGGCCGTCACAGTAACCTATTATTAATAGATAAGGAGCAGGGAAAAATAGTCGACAGCCTAAAGCATTTGCCACCATCCGTAAATAGCTTCCGTACAGTTTTACCTGGTCAGCCTTATATCGCACCACCCGCACAAAATAAATGGCACCCTTTAGCAGTAACCGACGAACAGATTACACTGTTTTTCTCAGAACCAAAAACGGCTAAGGAAATTGTTTCGCAATTTACTGGTTTCTCTCCTATACATGCTGAGGAATTATTATTCCGATTAACAGACACAGATGATCGTGTAAATTGCTTTAAAAATTTTATAGCTTCCTTTAATAATGGTGGAGCAAAGCCAATGTATGTAATCGCAAATAATAAAACTTACTTCTCGCCAATCGCTCTAACTCATTTACAAGGAGATGTAACGATTTATCCGAATGTCCATGAGCTACTTGACCGCGTATTCTTTGCTCGAGCTGAGCGTGATCGTGTCAAACAGCAGGCTGGTGATTTGGAACGATGGCTACAAAATGAAATTGACAAACTTATATTAAAAACTAAAAAGTTAAATAAAGACTACGAACGCGCATCAAAGCTAGACCAGTTCCAATTATATGGGGAGTTACTGATGGCGAGTATTTATGCGTTTGAAAAAGGTGTAAAGGAAGTAACTGTCACTAACTATTATAGCGAAACTGGCGATGAGGAAATCACCATTCCAGTGAGTGAACGTAAAACACCTATTGAAAATGCTCAAAGCTATTACACCAAATACACAAAAGCAAAAAATGCCCTTATTATGGTGCAAGAACAGTTAGAAAAAACGAAGGAAGAAATAGCTTATTTTGAAATGCTTGCTCAGCAAGTACAACAAGCTGCTCCTGGAGATATAGAAGAAATTCGCGAAGAATTAGCAGAACAAGGTTATTTGAAATTACGTCATGGAAGAAAAAAGAAAAAACAAACGAAACCAGAGCCTGAACGTTATGTCTCTTCTACAGGTGTAGCGATATCTGTTGGGAAAAATAACAAACAAAATGACATGCTTACATTTAAAATGGCTAAACGCGCAGATATCTGGCTGCATACGAAGGATATTCCTGGCTCACATGTTGTCATCCATACAAGCGAACCTGACGAAACAACATTACGAGAAGCCGCAACGCTTGCTGCCTATTTTTCAAAAGCAAGAGACTCTTCCTCTGTTCCAGTAGATTACACAGAAATACGTCAAGTAAAAAAACCAAATGGCGCTAAACCTGGTTTTGTTATTTACTTTGAACAAAAGACTTTATACATTGATCCAGATGAAGCTGTCATTTTACAATTAAAAAAACAGTCTTAAAGGGTTGGAATACGATACGAATTGTATCGTGTTCCTTTTTTATGGCGATGACCACGTAATCCGTACTATACATCTATTCACTCCCCCTTCAACTTGATTGATTTTATAGCTATTGTTTCCTATTATAATAACGCTAAAAAAACTCGTGAATATTCCGAACTGTTTATTCCGAGCGTTATTGACTTCCTCCTCTCTTAATGGCTAAATTTAAATAAACTATAAATTGCATCTTAGAAAGGGCGTATTTCTATGTCTGTAGGCAAAAAATTAAGCTTTGGATTTATCTCCATCATCCTGACCTTAATTATTTCATTGGTAATTATGTTTATTCAATTCTCGAATATTGAAAAGAAGGTAGAAAATGCGCTAGAAAATCGTGTAGCGCTAGTAGAATTAGCTGATAATATTCAAACTGTGCGAGCAATGCAAGGTCTTTACATTCGGGCAATACTCATCGAAGACACAGCAGCTAATAAAGATAACTTTACAAAGTATGCTAAAATGCTAGATTCGCATGTAATTGAGATCATGGAAAAATCTGATTCATCCGAAATGGAGACTTTTGCAAAAGATTTAAATACATATAATGAAGCTTTTAATAAAGCCGCTGAAGAAGCACTAGCACTTCATGATGGCGGAAAATTAGAAGAAGCGATACAAAAAGTTAATGGCGATGTCCAACAAGCAAATCAAGATTTGCTAGCAGTATCCGAGAAAATTGTAAGTTATCAAAAAAATCAACTTGATATTGTCACGCAAGAATCTAAAGAAGCAGTATCAAATTCACAAACAATCTCAATCATTGCGATCATCATTGGTGTAATACTTGGAATATCCTTGATGTTTTATGTACAGCGTACAATTTCGCGACCTTTAAAATCCGTCGTTATTGCTGCCAATAATATTGCAAATGGTGAATTATATCATCAAGATATTTCCCATCAATCTAAAGATGAAATTGGACAGCTATCTACAGCATTTAACGTAATGAAAAGTAGCTTACAAGGTTTATTAACACATATTCAAGGCAATGCGGAACATTTATCAGCTTCTGCTGAAGAACTATCCGCCTCTATCGAAGAGATTTCAGCTTCTGCTGATGAGATAACTGTACGAATTAACGGGACGGCAAATGCGGCATCTACTGCTACAATTGCTGCCAACGAGAGTGCCCATGCAATGGATGAAACAGCCGTTGGTGTACAGCGTATAGCAGAGGCTACTCAACAACTTCACCAAAGCGCAGTGACAACAACTGAATTGGCGAATAATGGTAATAGTACAGTTGATGAAGCTCAACAACAAATGAACGTGATTTTTAATTCTACCCAAACGATTAACAATCTCGTTCAAAAATTAAGTAAGCAATCAGAAGAAATAGGTAATATCACTACAGTCATTACAGCCATCACAGATCAAACGAATTTATTAGCACTAAACGCTGCAATCGAAGCTGCACGTGCAGGTGAACATGGCAAAGGCTTCGCTGTCGTAGCTGATGAAGTTCGCAAGCTAGCAGAAGAATCAAAGCAATCTGCCAATCAAATTGTTACCTTAACACAAGAAATCCAAGAAGATACCCAAAATGTAGAAAAAGCTGTCGAAGATGGGCTACAATCTGTCACAGATGGTGTAAAAATCATCGGGGATGCTGGCAACTCTTTTGAAGCAATCGTAAAAGCGATCAATATGATGACAAATCAAATAGAAGACATTTCGGCTACTTCTGAAGAAATCTCCGCAAGTGCTGAACAAGTAGCAGCCTCTGTTGCAGAAATTGCTCATGGCGCTTCTACTAGTGCAGCAAATACACAGATCATTGCCGAAGCTAGTGAAGAACAAGCAGCGACAATGCAACAAGTAAATCATGTTGCTACAGATTTAAGTGAAAAATCCTCGGACTTACAAACCCAAATCAATCAATTTAAACTTTAAACACTCAAGCAGAGAATTTCTTTATTCTCTGCTTGTTTTTGTCCCAGTCCTCATTTCTGAAAGCAAAATCATGGTGCTACGAGGCGACAGTAGTAGAAACTAATATCGTTTAGCTCTTAAGAAATCATCCATCTTTAACTATAGTTTACAATTACTTTACTGTTTATTTTCAGGAAAACCACCATTTAGTAATTTAAATATGGTAAAATTGACCATGTAAATAAATCAAGTAATTTCTACTTATACATTTTTCAGTAACTATATGTAGAAGTTTTCCTCCTAAGCGAGACAAATGGACTTCTCCATAAAACAACATCATAGAATTATCTTAAATTAGGTATGTTTATCATGTTCAATCCCCTATAAACATATAATTGATTCCATACAGAGCTTTATAAATACATTATTGAATATACATGTAGTGTGTAAATTATTTCAAAAAAATATATTTCACTAAATAATTTACATCTATTTTTTAAGAAAGGAACATTTTGTCATACATATACTCTACTTTTTCTTTATTCTCTCTTATACTGGATATTCTTAAATAAATACAAAACAAGTTTCTTATATATCATTAATAGATACAAATATTCAGTCTTCGAGATTGATATTTTACAGTAAAACGCCTTTCCAAGAATCAAAATTACTCGTTTTTGCAACAATTATCTACAAATCCACACAAACCTCTCATAACACCACACATGACTTTTGACTCATTTTTAAAATAACTATAATATTATCTAAACAATATGAATTTTCGGTATAGTTAGTAAGTTCCGTATTTTTGTTTTATTTTTGATATTCAGAACAAATAAATATCAAATTTTTATTATGAAAGCGCTTTTATTCTTTAATGTGATAAATAGAAAAAATTTATCATCCTCTTAAATGTCAGATAATACTATATAAATTTGAATCTTTTTTATTTTGTACACAATGATTTTTTGGTATATTAAATAAGAGCTTCACAAAAGGCTTAAAATTGTATAAGGGGGATTTACATGATTAAAAACAAAAAGTTTTTATTATTAACTGTCCTTGCAGTCTTCTCACTAGTATTAGCTGCATGTGGCTTCGGCGGTGATTCGTCTGATAATTCTTCATCTTCAGACGACAAAAAGGATTCTGGTTCAAAAGCTAAAGAACTTAGATTAACTATCCCTTCAGAACCACCGTCTTTACATCCACAACTTGCAACAGATACTACATCTAGTGCAATCTTAATTAACGTTTTTGAAGGTCTGACTGTTTCAGACACTGAAGGTAATACTACTCCAGGTATGGCTGAGAAATGGGACGTAAGTGAAGATAAAAAGACTTATACTTTCCATTTACGTGATGCAAAATGGTCAAATGGTGATTCAGTTGTAGCAGGTGACTTCGAATATTCTTGGAAATGGGCGTTAAATCCAGAAAACCTTTCTGAGTATGCTTCTATTTTCTACCCAATTAAAGGGGCTCAAGCTTACAACGAAGGCAAAGGTTCTGCTGATGCTGTTGGTATCAAAGCTGAAGATGAGAAAACTTTAGTCGTAACTTTAGAAAATCCAACTCCATATTTCTTAGAATTAACAGGATTCAAAACTTATTTACCAGTTAACCAAAAAGTGACTGAAGCTAATAAAGAATGGTACGCAGACGCTGGTGAAAACTTCGTAACAAATGGTCCTTATAAATTAAGCGATTGGAAACATACTGAATCTATCGCTCTTGCAAAAAATGCAGATTATTGGGATGCATCAAATGTTGATGTTGATACTGTAAATATTGATATGGTTGAAAAAGAAGCAACTGTTGCTACTAAATATAAAGGTAACGAGATTGACTATATCGGTGCACCATTCCAAACAGTAGATCTTAACGTAATTGATGAGTTCAAAAAAGATAAAACTTTAAGAATCAAAGACCAAGCATCTATTTATTGGTACAAATTCAATACAAAAGACAAAATTATGTCTAACGCAAATATCCGTAAAGCTCTTACTCTAGCAATCGATCGTCAAAAACTTATTGACAACGTAACTAAAGGTGAACAAAAACCAGCTACAGGTATGGTTCCTATAGCAGTTCCTAAATTTGAAGATGACCGCGGTTACATCAAAGATAACGATGTTGATGGAGCAAAAGCTGCTCTTGAAGCTGGTATGAAAGAACTTGGCATTAAAGATGCTAAAGATATTAAAGTAAATATTTCATTTAACACTTCTGAAGCGCATGCTGCAATCGCTCAATTTATTCAAGAAGAATGGAAAACAAAACTTGGTATTACATCTCAGTTAGATAATTCAGAATGGCAAGTTTATCTAGAAAAAATCAACACTGGTGACTACCAAGTAGCTCGTATGGGTTGGGTAGCTGACTATCTAGACGCATATACATTCCTTGAAATGTTCGATTCTGCTAAAAACGGTAATAACGATACAGGTTGGGAAAGCCCTGAATACAAAGGCTTCTTAGATAAAGCTATTGCTGAAGTAGATGAGGCTAAACGTATTGACTACTTAAAACAAGCAGAAGCAGTCATTATGAAAGAACTTCCAGTTGCACCTATTTACTACTACACTAACTTGTCAGTAGTTAAAGATGGTATCGAAAACTTTGATCCAAATCCAACTGGTGATGTTCATCTTAAATATGTAAAGATGAAATAATACTTTCTTTTTAAGCTCTAAGCGGAGAGCTGCCTCGTGGCCACTTCGGCGCGAGTCAGCTCTTTTTAAAATACGAAGGCACTAATTTGTCAGATAATTGACAAATTGAAGGAGGAGTTTTATGTGATTAAATATATTTTGAAAAGGCTGATGTATATACTTCTCGCGCTTTTCGTCATCGTAACGGCTACGTTTTTCCTATTACGTCTTGCTCCTGGTAACCCATTTGCATCTGAACGTAATTTCCCTCCTCAAATAGAGGAAAAGTTAAACGAAACGTATGGATTAAATAACCCTTGGTATATTCAGTACAAAGATTATTTAATCGATGCGGCCACTTTTAATTTCGGTGAATCTATGAAATATAAAGCGCGTTCTACGAATGATATGATTGCAGAAGGCTTCCCGGTATCTTTAACTTTAGGAATTGAAGCTATGCTGCTAGCAATTGGATTTGGTGTATTAATCGGTGTAATTGCAGCGCTTTATCATAATAAGTTCCCAGATTATTTGGCAACGACCTTTGCGGTGCTCGGAATTTCCGTTCCATCCTTTATTTTAGCTGGACTCATGCAATATTTCCTTGCATATAAACTCCAACTATTCCCAATTAGTGGATGGAAAGGCTTTAGTTATAGTATATTGCCAGCCTTAGCTATTGCACTTTCGCATATGGGCTTTATCGCTAAACTGACTCGTTCAAGTATGCTTGAACAAAACAATAGCGATTATGTAAAAATGGCTCGTGCAAAAGGTTTAGGCAAATGGACAGTTGTTTTCCGCCATACTTTACGTAACTCCCTTTTACCAGTTGTTACTCATTTAGGTCCATTAACTGCTCATGTTGTTACAGGTAGCTTCATTGTAGAACAAATTTTTGCGGTTCCTGGTTTAGGTAAACACTTTGTGCAAAGTATTACGAACCGTGACTATACAGTTGTTATGGGAACAACGGTGTTCTTATCAATCATTCTTTTATTTGCGGTATTCCTCGTAGATATTTTATATAGCGTAATCGATCCGCGAATTAAGCTGAAAGGAGCGAAAAAGTAATGACACAGCAACAAATCGAAAAAGATAAGTTTAAAATTGTTGGCGGCAATCATGAAGCAACTGATAAATTAGCTAATAAATCTGTCTCCTTTTGGAAGGAAGTATTTCTTCGTTTTTCCCATAATAAAATGGCGATCTTCGGTTTAATCGCTTTAATAGCTATTATTTTAATGGCTACCTTTGTGCCAATGTTTTCACAATACCACTATAGTGAGCAATTAGGTTCTTATAATGCCCCACCATCGGCAGAATTTTGGTTTGGTACAGATGATTTAGGCCGAGATATTTTCGTTCGAGTATGGGCTGGCGCTCGTATTTCTTTATTAATCGGGTTTGCTGCTGCCGTTATTGACTTAATCATTGGCGTATTATGGGGAAGTATTTCTGGTTTAGCAGGCGGTCGTGTTGATAATATAATGATGCGTATTGCCGATGTTCTAACAGCTATACCTTACCTTTTAGTTGTAATCGTACTTTTAGTAGTATTAAAACCAGGTATTGTACCAATGATTATCGCATTATCTATTACAGGTTGGATTCAAATGGCTCGTATTGTTCGCGGTGAAGTCTTATCTATTAAGAACCAAGAATATGTACTGGCTGCTCGTACTTTAGGTGCACGCACAGGACATTTAATTTTAAAACATTTAGTGCCAAATGCACTTGGTGCAATTTTAGTAACAATGACATTAACAGTGCCATCCGCTATTTTTACAGAGTCTTTCCTTAGTTATTTAGGACTTGGAGTTCCTGCTCCACTTGCATCTTGGGGAACAATGGCTTCTGAAGGTAACGGTGCCATTACAAACGCTCCTTGGCGTTTAATATTCCCTGCATTGTTCATTTCACTAACAATCTTTGCGTTTAACGCAGTTGGTGACGGCTTACGTGATGCATTAGATCCAAAACTACGTAAATAAGGAGGTGACCGAAAATGAGTAAAACAATTCTGGAAGTAAAAGATTTAAAAATAAACTTTAAAACGTACGCAGGACTTGTACACGCAGTTCGTGGCGTAAACTTTGACTTAAAAGAAGGCGAAACACTTGCCATTGTTGGTGAATCTGGTTCTGGTAAAAGTGTTACAAGTAACGCTTTAATGAAACTAATTCCACAGCCACCTGGTATTTATGAGTCAGGACAAATTTTATTTAACGGCCGTGATTTAGTGCCTTTAAGCGATAAAGAAATGTCAAAAATACGCGGAAATGAAATTGCAATGATTTTCCAAGATCCAATGACAAGCTTAAACCCGACGATGAAGGTCGGACGTCAAATAACTGAAGTTATTTTACAACATAAAAAAGTATCAAAAGCTGATGCTAAAAAACGTGCAATCGAACTTTTAACGCAGGTAGGTATCCCTTTCCCTGAAAAACGTTATAAACAATACCCGCATGAATTTTCAGGCGGTATGCGTCAACGTGTTGTTATTGCCATCGCACTTGCAGCTGATCCAAAGCTTCTAATTGCCGATGAACCAACAACAGCATTAGACGTTACAATCCAAGCGCAAATTTTAGAGCTAATGAAAGAAATCCAAAAAAATTCGAAAACATCTATCATTTTCATTACGCACGATTTAGGTGTCGTTGCAAACATTGCCGACCGAGTTGCAGTTATGTATGCAGGTCAAATCGTCGAATACGGTACTGTTAATGATATTTTCTATAACCCTAAGCATCCATATACATGGGGTCTGCTTGGTTCGATGCCAGACTTAGATAACGATACGGATGAGCTACTACGCACGATTCCTGGATCACCACCAGATCTTACGAACCCTCCAAAGGGCGATGCGTTTGCCGCTCGTAACGAGTTTGCAATGGCTATTGACTATGAGCAAGAGCCACCGATGTTCCAAGTAAGCGAAACACACTTTGCAAAAACATGGTTGATGCATCCTGATGCACCAAAAATTCCGCTTCCAGATGCGGTTGCTAAACGTATTGAAGGATATTTAGCAAAGGAGGCACAATCAAATGACTAAATTGGGCACAAAAAAAATTCTTGAAATTAAAAACTTAAAGCAGCATTTCGGTTCAGCAGGTAACCCTATTAAAGCTGTCGATGGTATTAGCTTCGACGTATACGAAGGTGAGACACTTGGTCTTGTTGGAGAATCAGGCTGTGGTAAATCAACAACGGGTCGTTCCATTATCCGTCTGTACGACATTACAGATGGTGAAATTATTTTCGATGGTGAGAACGTCCATGGGAAAAAATCTAAAAATGACTTAATGAAATTTAATCGTCAAATGCAAATGATTTTCCAAGATCCATACGCTTCATTAAATCCGCGTATGACAGCTGGTGAAATCATTAGTGAAGGCTTTACGATTCACGGTCTTTACAAAGATAAAAAAGAGCGTCGTGAAAAAGTTAATCAACTGTTAGAGGCTGTTGGCTTAAACAAAGAGCACGCAAACCGTTATGCACACGAATTCTCTGGCGGCCAACGTCAACGTATTGGAATTGCTCGTGCGCTTAGCCTAGATCCGAAGTTTATTATCGCCGATGAACCGATTTCAGCACTTGACGTATCGATTCAAGCGCAAGTAGTAAACTTATTAAAACAACTACAAAAAGAACGTGGCCTAACATATCTTTTCATTGCCCATGACTTATCAATGGTTAAGTATATCAGTGACCGTATCGCTGTTATGTACCGTGGTAAAATCATGGAAATCGGTAAAGCAGATGATATTTACAATCACCCTGTTCATCCGTATACAAAATCATTATTATCTGCTATTCCACTTCCTGATCCAATGTCAGAAAAACGCCGTCAACGTATTCCGTACAAGCATACGGAAGTTGACGATAGCGCAACATACCACGAAGTTGGCGAGCAGCATTACGTTTATGGTACTGCCGACCTTGTGAAATCTTGGGTTACTAGTCGATAATAACTTACAAATCCATCCATTGGAGATTTTCAGTGGGTGGATTTTTTTGTATATGACACGAGGCTGTTTTACAAAGGATATAAATATGTAACCTTCCTGCCATATTTTTATCCTTTATTTTAGTTTATGAAAAACAGTCTTTCTCATATAAAGAAAGACTGTCCTTCCATTCAATTATTTCAATGGTGCTTCTGCTGTTAATTCAATTTCTTGCAGCTCTGTAGAATTTCCATACTCAACATTATAGTTTTTCACACGCTTATTCACCGGAATAACTTCAGTGCGGAAGAATGTTGGGAATACCATCGCTTGTTCACTCATATATTCTTGCCAAGCACGGAATGCTTTTGTACGTTTTTCTAAATCCATCGAATCTTTAGAGTCGATATCTTTTAATAATTTTGTTAAATCGGCAGATACGAAACGGCTAAAGTTAAATTCAGCATCGTCACTATATAAACCTGCTGGAGATGGGTTTGTCCCCGTGCCCCATGCTGCCATAAACATATCGATTTCTGGATCATCTGCTCGGACTTTATCATAGAAAGCATTAAATTCGATAGGACGACCTGTAGTTAATTGCACATCTAAGCCAACCTCTTTCCAGTTCTGACGGAAATATTCATCAATCGCATCGTCCGTTTCTGAGCCAGCCATTGTAGCTAATCGAATTGTGAATTTTTCACCATCTTTATCTTCACGAATACCATCGCCATCCACATCTTTATAGCCAGCTTGATCTAATAATTGTTTAGCCTTTTCAGGGTCATAATGGTAGCCCTCTAACGTTTCATCATAGAATGTAAATACTGGGGGAATTAAAGAGTTCGCACGTACACGTAACCCTTGGTAGAACTTCTCTGCAACACCCTCAACATCCATTGCATAGGCAATTGCTTGACGCAACTCTATATTGTTCATTTTTGAATTTCCATCAAAAATGTTAACTTTGTTTTCTTTATCGTAATTCCCTAATTTAAAGCCGACATAATTATAAGCCAGTTCCGCTCGACCTAGTATAGCTAAATTGCTTAAATCTTTAATGTTATCATATTCTTTTGTATCAAAACTTGATGCAAGATCATATTTCCCTGTTCGTAATGCTTCACTAATTGAAGTTGGTGGCACAACCTCAAGCACAACTTTATCAATTTTTGGCTTTCCTTTAAAGTAATGCTCATTTGCTACAAATTGTACAGACTCACCATTCACAAGTTTATCTATTTTAAATGGTCCAAGCGTTACAGGGTTTTTTCGTACCGCGTCGGAAGAAATTAAATCTTTTACCGGAATAGACTCTAATTGATGCATCGGTTCCGCAGATCCCCATAAACCATCACCACCATAATAAATGGCAGGTGATACTTCCTTTAATTGAATTTGAATTGCTTTATCGTTAACTTTTGTAATACCTGAGATTGTATCTGCTTTACCGTTATGATATTCTTCTGCACCGACAATATTTTTGAAATCACCATCATAACGTACTCCAGGATAATCTGGGTGTCCGATAATTAAATATGGGTACATTAAATCATCTGCAGTTAATGGTGTGCCATCAGACCATTTATAATCCCCTTGAATGGTTACTGTTGCTGTTTTCGCTTCTGTATCAACCTCTAATTTTGCAGCCCCTTCATTATTAATCACAAAGTCGCTATCTACATTAAAAATAGAGTTAGTCATATAACCCATAATTTCTGAATCATATCCATCTTCATAAAGTTCCCTGTTAAAAATCCCTTGGAATGGAGAACTTGTTACAAGACCTACTCGCAATGTACCTCCCTGAATCGCCTCTCCTTCATTTGTCACTTCAGTTGGTAGTAAACTTTCCTTTTCTTTAACTGTTTCTTTTTCTTCTGTTTTCTCTTTATCATCAGATTTTGAGCCTTTATCAGCTCCACCGCCACCCGTACAGGCTGCTAAAATAAGCATGAATGCAAACAGCACGGACAAGAATAACCAATTCTTCTTCATGTGTAAATCCTCCCTTTTATCCTAATCGTTGTTTTGCGTCAGCCGACCGTCGTAGCGCTTGACCGACATAATTTATACCAAGCATCAATATTAAAATTAATAATGATGCAGGCAACCATATCCACCACTTAGTAGATAATACAATTGGATTCGTTGCATAGCTTACGAGAGTCCCTAAGCTAGGTGTAGTTGGGGGTAAACCAAAGCCTAAAAATGATAGACCTGTTTCAATACCAACATTCCCTGCAAAATTTAAGGTTAGTTCTACAATAAGCAACGAGCTCAAATTTGGTAATATCCCCTTAAACATAATGGCAAAATCGCTAGTGCCCATTGTTTTAGAGGCATTCACATAATCACGGCGTCCTTCTGATAAGGCTCTACTACGGATTAAACGCGCTGTCCCTATCCATTGAAAGGCACTTAATATCAGAATCAACTCAACAACACCATATTTAGGAATAATTGTAACTAGCACGATGATAATCATTAAGGTTGGTAATGTCATGAGAAAATCGATGATACGCATAAAAAAATTATCAATAAAGCCGCCATAATAGCCCATTATAATACCGAGTGCAATCCCGATTGTATTGGCGATAAGCGTAATAGCTATTGCAATTAGAATGGAATTTTTCGCGCCGATTATAAGCTGTCCAAACATATCACGCCCAGCTTCATCAGCCCCAAGAACATAACCATTTACACCCGGCTTTGTAAAACGCTCTAATAATTTAATTTTTAAAATTTCATCTTGGTTCATAAATATTGCTATAATTAATATCGCAATAATCAGTAAAATTATGACGAAGAATGAAAATAACGCTAGCTTATCTTTTCGAAATTCACGTATGATAACTTGTATCCCTGTTGGCGGGGTACTTTCAACTGTCATTTTGTCATTTTTTTGTTCCATTTTTTATTCACCTCTCCTTACACATTAAATTTAACGGTTAGTCTATGCGGATACGTGGATCAACAATGCTCATAATAATATCTGACAGTAGACTACCTAATAATGCTAAGAAGCCATAAAGCATAACGAGAGCTGTAATCACACTATAATCGCGACTCGTTATAGAATGGATGAATAATTGTCCCATGCCCGGGAAGCCAAAAATTGTTTCTATGAAAATCGAACCACCCAATAAACCTGTAATTGTAAAACCAAGGAAGGCTGCAATAGGCAATAAGGAATTGCGAAAAATATGTCTTCTATAGATTCTTTTCATCGGTACACCTTTACTACGTGCTGTTTTAACGTAATCCTGTGTCTTAGCATCGATAATTTCCGAACGCAAATATTGAATAATCGTCGTTGTACCTAAAATTGCATATGTCATTGCAGGTAAAATTAAATGATAGAGACGATTCCAGTAATATTCAAGCGTTCCTGGTTCTACACCTACATCAACTGTTCCACTCGTCGGGAACCACATTAAACGATAACCAAAAATATATAAGAAAATTAGCCCCAAGACAAAAGTGGGTATCGCGTAGCTTATAAAGCTATATAGTGTAATCGACTTATCGAGCAAAGTATCTTGCTTGCGACCAGCAATCATTCCTAATGGAATGGCAATCGCATAAACTAGAATCGCACTTAGTAGAGCGAGCCAAAATGTATTTAATGCGCGCTCACCAATCAGTGTGGACACCGCAATTTTATATGTATAGCTTTGTCCAAAATCACCTTGAAAAGCATTTGTGATCCAATGGTAGTATTGCACATACCAAGGGTCGTAATAGCCTGCCTGAATTCTCAATTCTTCGATACGTGTAGGATCTGATTCTGGTGTAATCAGCCCTGTAAATGGGTCACCTGGCATTTGCTTCGCCAAAATAAAGATAATTAGGCTTAGCACAAACATTTGAGGGATCATTAAAATTGTTCGTCTAGCAATCGTTTTCCACATTTTATATACCCCCTGACATCGCAACCATATGCGTTTCTGAAATGGATTTTAGCGGGTATACTTTTCCATGCTCATCATAATATTGATGTTGCTCATTCTGATAGTTCTCTTCTTCTTTTTGTCGAATTAATTTACGCTCCAAGCGTGTCTCTGGCGCAATATTTGGAATGGCAGACAAGAGACGTTTTGTGTAAATATGTTGCGGATCCATATAGATATCACTTCTCGTACCTGTTTCCACGAAGCGTCCTTTATACATAATGGATATATAATCGCACATATGTTTTACAACACCTAGATCATGTGAAATGAATAAATAAGTAAGTCCATACTCATTTTGAATATCTTTCATAAAGTTTAGCACCTGTGCTTGTACGGATAAATCCAGTGCAGATACGGGTTCATCAGCAATGATCATTTTTGGATTACAAGCAACGGCACGCGCGATTCCAAGACGTTGCTTTTGACCACCAGAAAATTCATGCGGATACTTTAACATTACATCTTCAGACATACCTACAATTGCAAGTAACTCTTTAATGCGCTTACGTTCCTCTTGATCACTCAGCTTCATAAAATTCCGAATAGGCTCTGCTAAAATGTCTAATACACGTTTTCTAGGGTTCATACTAGAATGAGAATCTTGGAAAATCATTTGAATATCTTTGTTATAAGCTGAATCACGATTTCTACGCTTGTTTGTAACATTCTCACCTTCATAGAGAATTTGACCCGAGGTGATTTTTTCTAGACCTATAATGGCCTTCCCTGTTGTCGATTTTCCAGAACCTGATTCTCCAACTAAACCATATGTTTTTCCTTTTTCAAATTCCATTGTGACACCATCAACCGCATATACCTTATCGATGACTGTATTAAAAAAGCCCCCTCGAATTGGGTAATGAACGTTTAGATCATTAATTTGCATAAAGCTCATACAGCCCCGCCTCCTTCTTCACCTTCTAAATGAAAGTGTTTCCAGCAGGTACATCTAACAAAATGACCTGGTGCAATTTCATGTAATTGTGGTTTTCTTTCATGTGCAAATGTATCAATCCACGGTATTCGTGCTGAAAATCGGCAGCCTTCACGAGGTAAATTCACCAGCGATGGCACCATACCTTGAATAACTTCAAGTCTTTCATTTTCCCTATGTGTTTGTGGAATAGAATTCAACAATGAACGAGTGTAAGGATGTTTAGCATTCGTAAATAATTTTTGAACAGGTGCTTCTTCTACTACTTCACCTGCATACATTACCGCAACTCGATCAGCCATTTCTGCCACAACACCTAAATCATGTGTAATTAAGATAATACCTGTCTCAGTTTCTGACTGTAGTGCCTTTAATAGATCCAGTATTTGAGCTTGAATCGTCACATCTAGAGCCGTTGTCGGTTCATCTGCAATTAAAATAGATGGTTTACAGGACAATGCAATGGCAATCATGACACGTTGACGCATTCCACCAGACAATTGATGAGGGAATTGTCTTACCACACGTTCCGGATTAGAAATACCTACCTGATTCAATAATTCTATTACTCTCTTCTCGCGCTGTTGCTTTGAGAGTTTTGAATGATACATGAGCCCTTCTGCAATTTGTTCTCCAATCCGCATTAACGGATTGAGAGCTGAAAGGGGGTCTTGAAAAATAAAACCTATATCATTACCGCGTAATCTATTAAATTTCTGTTCATTTAGTTTCGTTAAATTTTGATTATTATAAAGAATTTCACCCGTAACCTTTGTGTTAATTTCATTGTGCAAGCCTACAATAGTAGTTGCTAATGTACTTTTACCACAACCCGATTCCCCAACGATTGCTAATACTTCATTTTTTTTAAGCGAAAGTGAGACATCATCTACAGCAGCGTGGTAAGTTTCTTTAATACGGAAACTTGTAGTGAGATTTCTAATTGTTAATAGGTCATTTGCTGTATTCAAACAATCTCCCCTTTCTTAATAATAAAATTACGCTAATGTTTCAGAGTGTTTATCCTTCCGTTCAACTGACTGCATAGCCACCATTGCTCCTCGAATCAACAATGCAAATTCACGCTTTTGTTGAGGTGTCAACATTTTTAAATAAGTATCTAACTGTTTAACAGCTTCTATTTCTTCTACTGTAAGGATTCGATCACGCATTTCACTCATCCCTTTCATATTCGATTGACGTTGATACCGTCGTATAAGCTTTAAACTTGAATAAGTTTTCGTCTTATCACCTCATTGGGTTGAATATATATTCTATTGAGTTAAAAGTCAATGTGTTTCAATTAAAAAATATTGCAATGAGTTAAAAAGTAATATACGATAACTGTAAGAAAGGGGAAATACTTTTGAATGAGCGCTTAAAGTCACTAAGAAAGAGTCTTGGATTAAATCAAAAAGAAATGGGCCACAGACTGAAACTTTCACAAACGCATATTTCTTCTTTAGAAAACGGGGCTAGAGAGGTAACGGATAGAATAATTTCTGATATTTGTCGAGTATTCAATGTAAACGAAAATTGGCTACACACTGGCGAAGGCGATATGTTTGTCCAATCCGCTACTTTTTCCTTAGATGAATACGCACAAAAAAACCAGCTCTCTGAATTAGAACTGGATATCATTAAGAGTTATATGGATTTAAATAAAGAAGTGCGTCAAAGCATTCTTAACACCGCACAACAGATTTTTGGAAGACATGCAGAGACTACAGCTACTAAAATTGAGGTAGAAATAGCAAATTATCGTTCGGAAGTAGAGACTGAGAAAAAAACAAGAACGTTATCAGCTTCACAAAGGCGCGAAACCAGTTAAGAAAGTTCAACTATTGGCGATAAAAAAGGTTTTGAATGGTTAATGAGTGAATGGGCTTAACGACATTCGAACAAATCATTTACATCAGTGTTCTAATGAGATTGTGAAAACTCAGCCATCTCGTATTGTAATGGAACATTTAAATGTAAATTATATATCTGATCTTGTAGATGAAAGCTGGATAGAGATTTGAGCGCAGGCATTAACTTAGCAAATTATTCAATCTAAGGAGTTTAACTGAAACTCATCTACCCCTACCTACGAACATAAATATTCATGTAAATAAAAATTAGACACCTTTAAAAGTAAGAGCTAATTACTTTTAAAGGTGTCTAATTATCTTTAATAACAAATTCTAAGTTTAACCAATTACCTTCTTGATTTTGGATTTAATGCATCTTTTAATCCTTCTCCAATGAAGTTGATCGACAAAATAACTAGTGAAATGGCTGCTGCAGGTGGTACCCACATCCACAGCTTTCCTTTTAGTACCTCTGAGTTTCTAGCCTCAAATAACATATTGCCCCAGCTTGGAGTATCAGCTGGTACGCCAAATCCTAAAAAGCTTAAACTGGATTCAGCAACAATGGTTACGGCCATTAATAATGTTGCTTGTACAATAATCGTCGAGGCAACGTTTGGCAATAAGTGCTTAATGATTATTTTTGAAGGTTTACAACCAATTGATTGCGCTGCTAATATATATTCATTTTCCTTTTCAGCTAGCACCCTACTACGCACTATCCTTGCAACACTTCCCCAGGTTAAAAGGGAAATGACAATTATTAATGTCCATAAACCAGATACTTTTCCTGAAAGAATCGTATTTAAAACAATGACAAATACTAAAAATGGAAACATTAATACGAAGTCAGTAAATCGCATTAACATTTGATCTATTTTTCCCCCAAAATACCCTGAAATCGAACCAACCATAGTTCCGATTATAACAATAAAAAACATACAGCCTAATCCAACTACTAAAGAGGATCTTCCCGCGTAGAGCATTCTAGTAAAAACATCACGTCCATTCGAATCCGTTCCTAACCAATGCTCACTTGATGGAGGCAAACCAATTTTCATAAAATCGACACGTACAATATCTTTTGTTGTAATATATGGAGCTAAAAACGATAGAATGATAACTATTAGTAGAAAGATAAGACTAATCATCGCTAATTTATTTTTAAAGAACTTCCGTCTCGCTATCACCCATGGCGAGGGGCTTTTTTTCGGTGTTTTTGGAGTTAAAACTTCTTGATTAGTTACCATTGTCATAATACCCCCTCCTTAATCTAGTCTAATACGCGGATCTACCACACCATATAATATATCCGCTACCAAATTTCCAAAAAGTGTTAAAAACGAAAGTAACATAGTTATCGACATCATCACTGCATAATCTCTTCTTCCAACTGATTCTAAGAAGAGTGCACCTATTCCAGGATAAGTAAAGATCGTTTCTGTTATTACGGCACCACTAATCAATGTTGCGATATCAAAACCAAGAAACGTAATAATCGGAATGATCGAATTGCGTAAAATATGTTTGTTATAAATTTTTGATTCCTTTGTTCCTTTTGCTCTTGCAGTTCTGACAAAATCTTTTCTACTATTTTCAATAATGTCATTTCGTAAAAATTGTGTATAGGACGCTGTTCCCATTAATCCTAATATAAGTGCCGGTAATAAAACATGATGGAACCTACTCAAGTAATATTCCCAAGTTCCTGCTTCCATACCTACACCTATGGAGCCAGTGAAAGGGAACCATCCTAGTTTAAAGGAGAAAAAGTAAATAGCAACAATTCCTGCAACAAATGATGGAATTGCTAAAGCTAAATAATTATAAGTCGCAATCAAATTATCCCCAAGTGTATAAGGTTTTCTTCCAGCATACATCCCCATAATAAACGCAAAAATGTACGTGAAAATTAATGATGTTAATGCCAAGAATATTGTATTAGGTATCCTCTGAGCAATAATCTCTGCAGCTGGTTTTTTATAAACAGTCGATTTTCCAAAATCCCCTTGTGCTAAATTAGAAATCCATCTACCATATTGCTTGATAATCGGATCATTATAGCCTAATTTTTCTCTCATTTCTTCGATGTATTGTGGATTCGTATTAGACGGATTGATTTCTCCACCAAACGGATCTCCTGGCATCATTTTAGCTAAAAAGAATACCACCAACGAAATAAGGAGTAGCAATGGGATCATGCCTAGTAATCTTCGAAGTGTGTATTGAAGCATATGACGTCTCCTTATCTAGAAATTTACTAACTAGGCCCAATTCATGAAGTGGACCTAGTTAGTAGGTTTAGTTAGTTTACAATTTATTCCTTAATGTACCATTTGTAAACATCTGTTTGGAAACCAACAGCGTTGATATGAACACCTTCTAATCGTTTATTAATGCCATATAAATCAAAGTTTTCCCATAATGGAAGTGCTGGTAATTCTTCATTGAAGTATTTTTGCCATTCCACATAAGTTTGCTTACGCTTCTCTTTGTCAAATCCTTCTTCACTTAAGCCTTTATCTAATAATTCTTGGTTTTTAGCATCTACATAGCGACCATAGTTCCATTCTGCATTGTTACCCCATAATCCAGTTGGGTCAAGATCTGAACCAGTACTCCAAGAACCGAAGAATGCTTCTAATGCAGCATCATCATTATCTTTCATATCATTGTATAAGTTGAATTCTATTAATGTACCAGTAGCTAATTCTGTTTTCACTCCGATATCATTCCAACCTTGAATAATCGCTTGAGAGCGACCCTCAAAGGCAGCAGGACCTGCATAGTGACCAAACGAAATTTTAAATGGCTTACCTTTAGGATCTTCTACAAATCCATCGCCATCTTTATCTTCATAACCTGCAGACTTAAGTAGCTCTTTAGCCTTTTCTGGATTATATTCATATTGATTTAAGTCAGATTCCTCTGCAGCAATCCAGAAGGCACGCGGAATTACAGTATTCGCAACATCAGCTTTTCCTTCTAAGAAAGCATCGATCATTGCTGGACGGTTAATTGCGTATAATAGTGCTTGACGCAATTCTTTTGATTTAAACTTATCAAAATCTGCTACATTTTTAAGAGTAGCTTTATCACGATGACCAAAACGAAGACCGATATATGAGTAACTTACACCATTCGTTTCTTCAATGCGTACGTTATCTAATGCTGACAATTCTTTAACAGCTTGTGGTCTAATATCCATGATGTCAATATCTCCGTTTTGGAACGCACCAACTGCCAATGATGGGTCAATTACTTTTACAATTATCCCATCAAGCTGTGGCTTGCCCTTCCAGTAATCATCAAAACGCTCTAATTCAGAATATTCACCAGCTACAACCTTTTTCACTTTAAACGGCCCTAAGCCAACTGGATTTTCACGAACTTGTTTCGACTCGCTTAAGTCTTTAACAGCAATGCCTTCATAATGTTTTTTTGGCATTGGCTTATCCCAAAGATTTTCCAAATTATTTAATTTCACTTTTTCAAAAATAATTTTTACAGTGTAGGGATCAACGACTTCAATTCCTTCGATTTTGTCAGCTTTCCCTTCTTTTTTTGCTGTTGCACCTTTGATGTTCTCAACATAATTGAATCGTGGGCCATCGTAATCCTTATCAGCTAGTGTCTCTAATGCAAATACCCAGTCATCAACAGTTAACTCCTCACCATTGTGCCATTTTACACCTTTCTTAAGGTTAAACGTATACGTTAATTTATCCTCACTAATGTCCCAAGTTGCTAAATTAGGAACATATTCTAAGTTATCATTTACATCATAAATACCATCCATTGTGAAATTTTGGATATAAGAATCTACAATACTTCCATTAAAGGCAGGATCAAATACGCCTTCAGGTGCTTGGTCAGTACCAAAAGTTACAACTCCACCTTTTGCTGTTTCACTAGTCTTCGTGGAATCTCCCTTGTCTTTTTCCTTATCTTTGTCAGTTGTTGCGTTGTCGCTATTACATGCGGCTAAAAACAATGCCATAACTAGCATAAGCATGAAAGCCCATAATGCTGATTTTTTCATTCTTTATCCCCCCGTGAATTTTATTTTGAAAATAATTAATACACTATTCTCTTGTTATTTTTTAATATAAATGGCATGCAACTCTATGCCCCTGCTTCACCTCCTTTAAGGTTGGTTTTGATAATGAACACTCTGCCATAGCCTTCGGACACCGTGGATGGAAAGGACACCCCTTTGGCGGATTAGCCGGACTAGGGATATCACCTTCTAATACTATACGACTACTCTTTTTCCTTGGATCAGGTACTGGTATTGCGGATATTAATGCCTGTGTATAAGGATGCAATGGTTCCTCATAAATATGTTCCTTATCTGCAATCTCCACAATATTTCCTAAATACATAACACCGATTCGATCACTCATATGTTTTACAACACTTAAATCATGTGCAATAAATAAAAATGTTAAGTCAAACTCATCCTGCAACTCTTTTAGCAGATTAAGAACCTGAGATTGTACAGATACGTCTAAGGCTGAAACTGGTTCATCTGCTATAATTAGTTTTGGCCTAAGCGCAAGTGCTCTCGCAATACCAATGCGTTGACGCTGACCACCTGAAAATTCATGTGCATACTTGTAATAAGCATCTTCTGGTAAACCTACTTTTTGTAAAAGCTCCATCACTTCATTTTTTAAAGATTTCAGTGATTTTTTATGGAAATTCATGATTGGTTCAGCTATGATACTACCTACCATTTGCATCGGGTTTAACGATGCATAGGGATCTTGAAATACCATTTGGATATCTTTCCTTATTTCCCTTAATGATTTCCCATGTAACTTCGTAATATCCTGACCGTTAAAAATGATTTTTCCATCCGTTGAATCTAACAATCTTAAAATAGTGCGACCAGTTGTAGATTTTCCACAACCAGATTCGCCAACCAACCCTAATGTTTCACCGCTTTTTATGGAAAAAGAAATATTATCAACTGCTTTAACATGGCCAATCGTATGTTTGAAAAATCCACCTTTAATCGGGTAATAGGTTTTTAAATTAATTAACTCCAATAAATTTTCTTTATTTTGTTTCATTGCTGTTTGCTCCATGTTGTCAGCTCACACCCTTTCTAGAATTACTGCCTTCAAAAAGTAAACAAGAGACTTCATGATTGTCACCCACGTTGACAAGTTGCGGCGAAACTTTGCTACATTCAGGCAAAGCCGACGGGCATCTATCAACAAAACGGCAGCCTAGTTGAGGCATATTTTTTAAAGAAGGTACTATACCTTTAATAGTCGTTAACTCATTCACTTCTATATCTATCCTCGGAATCGACGCCATCAAGAGTTTCGTATAAGGGTGTTTGGGATTGTAAAACAAATTATCAACATTTGTCCGTTCTACAATCTTCCCTGCATACATAACAATTACTTCATCACACATTTCCGCAACTACACCTAAATCGTGAGTTATCAATACAATAGACATGTTATTTTTCTCTTGAATATTTTTCAATAATTCTAGTATTTGAGCTTGTACAGTTACATCAAGTGCAGTAGTTGGTTCATCCGCTATTAAAAGTCTAGGCTGACAAGCGATGGCAATAGCAATCATTACCCTTTGTCTCATACCGCCTGACAATTGATGAGGGTATTCATCTACAATTTTTTCAGCTCTTGGAATACCAACCTGTTTTAATAAATCAATCGCTTTATTTTTAGCCTCAGCCTTCGAAATCTTACTATGATTAAGCATAATTTCTTCAATTTGTGAGCCTATAGTAAAAACTGGGTTTAAGGATGTCATAGGTTCTTGGAAAATCATGCTTATATCTTTTCCCCTAATTTTATTCATCTCGTCGCTCGAATGACTTTCTATGTTTTTCCCATGGAATTTTATTTCCCCGCCAGTGATTTGACCAATTCCTTTAGGAAGCAGCTGCATAATAGAAAGAGACATTACACTTTTCCCACATCCAGATTCACCAACTACTCCAACGATCTGACCTGATTTAACCGAAAATGAAACATCATCCACTGCATGATATATTTCTCCATCTATATCAAAGCCAGTTTTAAGGTTTTTCACTTCTAACATTAAGCTCATTTTATATCACACCTTTTAAAAGTTTTTACTTAACTACTGCTGCAAATGTAGAGAGTTAGATACCGCGCGCTAAGAATTTTTCACAAAAATTCACTTTTAGGCATTCGTTTTATTGATTTAATATTCCGAAAAAAACGCCGATTTTGATAAACTTATTTCACAATCATATCGAAATAAAAAATCATCAATTTAAAATACTTTTAAAAAATATTATTTCTCCTTTATAAAGAATTAAAAATAAGTACCAAATAATATAATATTCAGATAATTAAGTATGCTATCATTTTATCTAGAAATCATACATATAATCAAGTGAATTTTTACATTTCTTATATTCTTATATACAAACTAAACCATACAACTATTCCGATTTTACTCAATAAATTTATTTTTCTCTTAAATGAAAACTTGCTTAATCTTCACTTTATCGGTTTAAAGTATTATTTTTTTATTATCACAATATAGTAAATAATTTATTTACTCTTTTTAAATCCCCCTCACAATATTTAAATTTATTAGAATTTTTTTATTATTAAAGCTTTTCAGACGATTTTTTATAATTTACCATAGTTATACTCATTACCCAATCACTATCAATGTATAATTTTTTCTTTTATCGCATTAACTCCCTGAAGCAAATAATGTTACCGCAAAAAAATAATTTAATCCAATTTCTCAAGAGATTTTTTTTACGGACTTCTTCTTCCTTTTTTTGTGTAAAAAAACAAATAATTTCTTTACTTAAAATAGATATTATTCTTGATTCCGGTTTAATTTGATGAAAGTACTATCCCTAGCGCAAAGATTATTTTTTCTTGCCCCTTTTGGTTAAGCAAGTTCAACACTTTTAAACAGGCCTATATACAATTTAATTTTTTGCTGCTTTTTATCGTGATTGCACTTTTAATCGCTGACTACATTTTCGTGTTTCCGAGTGTGATACCCATCTAAGAATCAAGAAGGAAAATTACTATTTACATTATTTCGGATATCCAATTTACCGAACATTTCTTAAGTTTTTCATAATACATTGGCGATTGACTCCCCTTATTTTAACGATGTGATTCGCTCATTACACTAAAAACGTAACAATATACGTTGGAGTAGAAATGTCTATATTGTAAAAAAAAAGAAAACAATTTATCATAAAACTATTAAAGTACTACTTCCTCTTATAGAGATTATATGTAAGAAAGGATAGGTGACATGTATACATATGAAAAATCGCGTTGTCCAATTGCTATTTGTATTTACAATAGCAGCAATTATGCTCATATTCTTAAATAAGTCCGTTATTCCCTTATCTACCTTAATTGGTTTACTATGGCCTATCACACTTATTGGGATTGCCTTCATTATTTTTATTGAAAATCGTTCCCCGCAAAGTACATTGGCTTGGTTTTTAGTATTAACCATTCTCCCTGTTATCGGTTTACTTCTGTACTTACTATTCGGAAGAAGTCGCTGGAGAAGAAAGAAACATTTATCTCGTTCAGAAGAAAAAAGAAAGTTATTCCGTGAACTTTTAGCAGGAAGAAGTTTTAATTTAGAACCCTCTTGCCCTTTAAATGAACGATCCACCTATTTAGCACAGGTTATCCAAAAATTTGGCGGCGGTCCTCTAGCTAATGATACAGCAACAAAGCTCTTAACAAACGGAGATGAAGCATTTACTGAAATCCTACAAGCGATTGAAAATGCTACACATCATATTCATATTCAATACTATATTTATCGATCAGATGAAATCGGCACTTCAATTCGAGATGCCTTAATAAGAAAAGCAAAATCTGGTGTGATCGTACGTTTTCTTTACGATGGACTTGGAAGTAGTAAATTACGTAGGAGTTTCTTACAACCAATGAAAGACGCAGGAATTGAAGTAGTCGAGTTTGATTCTATTCTTTCACCTTGGCTATTAGAAACCGTCAATTATCGTAACCACCGTAAAATTGTTATTGTAGATGGGGCAATTGGGTTTACAGGTGGACTCAATGTCGGGGATGAATATCTCGGTCGTTCGAAGAAGTTTCCTATTTGGCGTGATAGCCATTTAAAAATAGAAGGAAAAGCATTATATAAACTACAGTCCATTTTCCTAGAAGATTTTCTCTATGCCACTAGTAATTTAAATACTGCGTCTTGGAATCAATTTATGGATAACTCATACTTTCCAAGTCAAGGAACTCATCAGGCAGAAGGTGCCGTACAAATCGTTGCAAGTGGACCTAGCTCAGAAGATACAAGTATTCGGAATGCTTTATTGAAAATTATGGGCTCTGCAAAAAAATCCATTTGGATTGCTACTCCATACTTCATTCCTGATCAGGAAACATTAACATTATTACGTTTGAGTGCACTTTCCGGAGTAGATGTCCGTATTTTATATCCTGGAAAAGGCGATAGTATCATTAGTGATCAAGCATCCCAATCATACTTTACTCCACTCTTAAAAGCAGGCGTCTCCATTTACCGCCTTAAAGATGCTTTTATGCATGCTAAGATTGTACTTGTTGATGATGAAGTTGCAACAATTGGTACAGCAAATATGGATATTCGTAGTTTTGAGCTAAATTATGAACTCATTGCAGTCTTATATGAAACGAAAACGGTTCTAGATATTAAAAATGATTTTGAACAAGATTTTAAAGACTCCATAGAAATTACATGGGCGTCATTTCAAAAGCGAAGTATTCAAAAACGCATGCTTGAATCTCTTACGCGACTCATTTCACCGCTACTGTAAATGATTAAATAAAGTGTAGTTCTCCGTCAAAGCGAGGGGTTGATTTCCGTTCCGGCTGGGCGCTTTGTTGCTGCCGCTTCGCTTTCGCACAGAGCAAAGCTTCCTGGGGGCGTCCGATGAGCCGCTTCACTCGCGATGCTCGCTCCAGGGTCTCGGGCCAACACGATGTTGGTCACGAAGGCGTTATCACAGGATGTGATGTTCTTAGCCTTCGTTCCCCTATCGCTAATCCCCAAGGAGTCGCCCAGCCTCCACTCCAATCAACCACTTCACATATCGTGTATCTCTTATTGCGTGTTATTCTACTTTTTTTAAGAAATCACCTATCTCAAGCACTTCAACATTAGCAAAAATTCTTCTGACCTTTCAGACTGTAAACAAACTCGAAAATATATTGAGTCTGTAGACGGTCTTTATTATGACGCAATAGTTTTTCAACAAATGAAAGGGTGGTATGAATTTTTTCATACCACCCTTTTTTATAATCAATTATGCCTCGGCATAATTGCGTCCGGAATCAGCTTTGTGCTTGCACAAAGAATTAAAGCTCGCCCGCTTTTAATTTTCCATGCCAGTCTTTTAAGAATGGAATATCTTCTTCTTGAATAGCGCCTGATTCGTTCGCTGCTTCAATTAAATAATCGAAATTTGTTAGCGATACATACTGAATGCCTGCCTCTTCAAATGCTTGTTCAGCACGTGGAAGATTGTAAGTGTAGACACAAACAACGCCTAGTACTTCACAACCTGCAGCGCGTAAGGCTTCTACAGCTGTGATCGATGAGCCGCCTGTAGAAACGATGTCTTCTACTACAACGACTTTCTGACCTGCTGCGTATTTTCCTTCGATTTGGTTACCACGGCCATGCTCTTTTGCTTTAGAGCGTACATAAACCATCGGTAAATCTAAAATATCACTTACCCAAGCGGCATGTGGAATGCCTGCTGTTGCTGTACCTGCTACGATTTCTGTTGGTCCAAAGTTTTCTTTAATTAGAGATGCTAGACCGTTTGCTAATTGCTTACGAATTACAGGGTCAGAGATTGTTAAGCGTGTATCACAGTAGATTGGGGATTTAATGCCTGATGCCCATGTGAATAGTTCTGTTGGATTTAATTCTACTGCGCCTACTTTTAACATAGCGTGTGCGATTTCATTTTGTAATGTCATATTTATGCCTCCCATAATTCACTTACGATTTTATATGCTGCTACTGGATCTTGTGCACCTGTAACGGCACGTCCAACGACGATTAACGAAGAACCGTCACGTTTTGCGCCGTCTGGTGTTGCAATGCGCTTTTGATCGTGTGCGTCGCCACCTGCTAATCGGATACCAGGTGTCACACGTAAGAAATCTTCACCGCACACTTCAGCAATTGCTTTTGCCTCATGTACAGAGCAGACAACACCATTTAAACCAGCTTGTTTTGTTAAGCTTGCATAATGTAATACAGATTCCTGTAGAGATAAAGAAATTTTTTGCTCTGCTTGCATTTGCTCTTCTGTTGTAGAAGTCAGCTGTGTTACAGCAATTAATGCTGCACGTTCACGTCCTGCAGGTGTACCCGCTTCAAGACCCTCAAGTGCTGCCTCCATCATCGGACGTCCGCCTGCCGCATGAACGTTGACTAAATCTACGCCTAATTTTGCTAGACCTTTCATAGCAGAGCCAACTGTATTAGGAATATCGTGTAGCTTTAAATCAAGGAAAATATCATGACCTAGATCTTTTACTTTTCGTACAATATCTGGCCCTTCCTGCATATATAATTCCATACCAATTTTTACGAAAAGAGGCTCATTAAAATGCTTTAGAAAGTTGACTACTTCTGTTTCTCCAGGGAAATCTAGTGCAAGTATTGGTTTTGTATTCATGAACGATGGCTCCTTCCGATAATTTCTGAAATATGCTCTACTCCTAATTGATCGAGCTTTGCTGGTAGTTCATCAATTATATTTGGACAAACGAAGTGATCCACAAAGTTTGCTGTTCCAACAGCAACTGCAGATGCGCCGGCTGACATAAAGTCTATAACATCCTGCGCTTCTGTCACGCCACCCATCCCAATAATCGGAATATTGACAGCCTTATACACCTCATAGACCATACGAATCGCAACTGGCTTTACGGCTGGACCTGATAAGCCGCCTGTACCATTAGCAATCACTGGCTTGCCTGTACGCTCGTCTAAACGCATACCGATAAGTGTATTAATCATTGTAATGCCATCTGCACCACCAGCTTCAACAGCTTGTGCAATTTCTACGATATTCGTTACATTAGGGGACAATTTCACGTATACAGGTACTTCAGAAACAGCTTTGACAGCTTTCACTAGCTCACGTGCAGTTGCTGGGTCTGTACCAAATTGAATACCACCACATTTAACGTTCGGACAAGAAATGTTCAGTTCTAATGCTTTCACATTAGGCGCAGTCGAAATGCGTTGCGCTACTTCTACGTAGTCAGCTGTCTCTGTACCAGCAACATTTGCAATAATTGGCACATCATACGCTTCTAGAAACTTTAATTCTTCGTTCATTACTTTTTCGATACCGGGATTTTGTAAACCAATGGCATTCAGCATTCCTGCTGCTGTTTCAGCGACACGTGGAGTTGGATTGCCCGGACGTGTTTCCACAGTCGTAGCTTTAATCATAATAGCGCCAAGTTTTGATAAATCATAAAGCTGCGCATATTCACGTCCAAAGCCAAAGCAACCTGAAGCTGGCATTATTGGATTTTTTAAATCTATACCTGGTAATTGAATGTTTAAACGACTCATAATGCCACCGTACCTTTCGGGAAAACTGGACCGTCAGAGCATACTTTGACATAGTCTTTTGCTACTTGATCTGTTGTTTTACATACACATGCAAAACAAGCACCGATACCACAGCCCATACGCTCTTCAAATGATAAATAACCTTCTTTTTCTGGATAGAAGCCTTCAAGTGCTTTTAACATTGGTAGAGGACCGCATGAATAAAAGACATCGAATTCAGGTGCTTGAGACTCTAAAACATTTGTCACAAAGCCTTTTGTTCCTTTAGAGCCGTCAACTGTTACATAATGCGTTTCTCCAAGGGCACTGAATTCTTCCTCGTAGAAGCATACATCTTCCGTTTGAAAGCCAAGCACATGAATTGTTTTAACACCACGTGCGTTCAATTGCTTGGAAAGCTCGTGTAATGGAGGTACACCGATTCCTCCACCAACTAGTAGGGCTGTGCCTCCCTCTTTTACTGCTTCTACCGGGAACCCATTACCGATTGGACCAAGAACATCGACTAGCTGTCCTTCACGATTTGTCGCTAAAACTTGTGTTCCGCGACCTTCCGCACGATAAATCATTGTAAATTCGTTGTTGTCTTTATCTATGTTTGCAATACTAATTGGTCGACGTAAAAGCGGCTCCATTGAATCTGACACCTTTACATGGACAAACTGGCCAGGTGTCATATCCTGAACCAGTTCTCCACGAAGTGTCAATTCGAAAATGTTTGTCGCAATTTGCTTTTGAGAGACGACCGTCATTTTCTCTTGACGAATCATATTAATGTACTACCTCCGCTTTTGGCATTTGTTCTGCTGTGAATGTCATTGATTCAATAACACGGACCATTGCTTCTGCTGTGTCTAATGAAGTGAAGCAAGGTACGCCGTTTTCTACAGACTCACGGCGAATTCGGAAGCCATCACGTGCAGGCTGCTTACCTTTCGTTAATGTGTTAACTACAAGCTGTGCCTCACCGTTTTGAATTAAATCGATTAATGTTTCACCTTTTGCACCGATTTTGCCAACTACATCTGTGCGTACGCCAGCCGCTTCAAACGCTTGAGCTGTACCTTCAGTAGCGACAATACGATAGCCTACTGTTGAGAAGCGTTTTGCAAGTGCAATTGCTTCCTCTTTATCTTTATCGGACACAGTGAACAATACTGTGCCTTCTGTACGAATTTCCATACCTGCTGCAACTAAGCCCTTGTAAAGTGCTTTTTCTAATGTTGCATCTTTACCCATTACTTCACCTGTTGATTTCATTTCAGGTCCTAAAGTAATGTCAACACGACGTAATTTAGCGAATGAGAATACTGGTACTTTTACGAAGACACCTTTTTGCTCAGCTGCTAAGCCTGTTGGATAGCCTTGTTCTACGATTGATTTACCAAGAATCGCTTTCGTTGCAATATTCGCCATCGGAATGTTTGTAATTTTACTTAAGAACGGTACTGTACGAGATGAACGTGGGTTAACCTCGATCACGTATACTTCACCTTGTGAAATAACATACTGAATGTTCATTAAGCCTACGATGCCAAGACCTTTTGCAAGGCGAGTTGTATAATCCACTAACGTATCTTTTTGCGTTTGCGTTAATTTTTGTGGAGGGTATACAGAGATGGAGTCACCAGAGTGAACCCCTGCACGCTCGATATGCTCCATAATACCTGGGATTAATACATTTTCACCGTCACAAATGGCATCTACTTCAATTTCCTGACCCGTTAAGTAGCGGTCTACTAATACTGGATGATCAGGAGATGCTTCTACTGCGTTTTCCATATAGTGTTTTAATTCCTCTTGGTTGTAGACAATTTCCATCGCACGTCCACCTAGTACGTATGAAGGACGAACTAGTACAGGGAAGCCTAGACGTTCACTAATAGCAAGTGCTTCTTCCGTAGATACAGCTGTTTGACCTAGTGGCTGCGGAATGTTCAAGTCGCGTAATGCTTGCTCGAATTTGTCTCGGTTTTCTGCACGGTCGATATCTTCAAGTGTTGTACCTAGGATTTTTATGCCATTGGCAACTAATTTATCAGCAAGATTAATAGCTGTTTGACCACCGAATTGTACAACTACACCGATTGGTTGCTCTAGGTCGATAATATGCATAACATCTTCGATTGTTAATGGCTCGAAGTATAATTTATCTGAAATCGAGAAGTCAGTGGATACTGTCTCTGGATTCGAGTTAATAATAATCGCTTCGTAGCCTGCTTCTTGAATTGCCCATACTGAGTGTACTGTTGCGTAGTCGAATTCTACCCCTTGACCAATGCGGATTGGACCAGAACCAAGTACCACAACTGATGGCTTGTCAGATTTAATCGACTCGTTTTCGTCCTCATATGTGCCATAGAAGTATGGTGTTTCAGATTCAAACTCTGCTGCACAAGTATCAACCATTTTATATACCGGGATAATGCCATTTTCTTTACGATATGCATATACTTCCTCTGGCGTTGTTTCCCAAAGCTCAGCAACTTTTTTATCTGCAAAGCCTAGACGTTTTGCTGTACGTAATACTTCTTTATCGTTTTTATTGTCAGCAAGTGTTTGCTCCATATCTACGATGTTTTTGAATTTATTTAAGAAGAATAAGTCAATGGCAGACCATTCATGGATTTGCTCAATTGTTACACCGCGACGAAGTGCTTCACCGATGAAGAATAGACGCTCGTCACCTGCTTTGCGGATACGTTTTTCAATCCAAGTATCAGTGTTTTCTTCTGCATGTTTCAGCTCTAAGTGAACTTGGCCAGTTTCAAGAGAGCGCACTGCTTTTAGCATAGCTTCTTCAAATGTACGACCAAGTGCCATTACTTCACCAGTCGCTTTCATTTGTGTACCAAGATTACGCTTTGCTGATTCGAATTTATCGAATGGCCAGCGCGGAATTTTCGCCACGATGTAATCTAGAGCCGGCTCGAAGCAAGCATATGTTGAACCTGTTACAGGGTTTTTGATTTCATCTAATGTTAAACCAACTGCGATTTTTGCTGCTAGCTTTGCAATTGGGTAACCTGTTGCTTTTGACGCTAACGCTGATGAACGCGATACACGAGGGTTTACTTCGATCACATAGTAATTGAAGCTATATGGATCAAGAGCTAACTGTACGTTACAGCCACCTTCGATTTTCAGTGCACGGATAATATCTAAAGAGATATTACGTAGCATTTGGTTTTCACGATCTGAAAGTGTTTGTGTAGGTGCCACTACAATAGAGTCACCTGTATGAATACCCACTGGGTCAACGTTTTCCATGTTACATACAACGATGGCGTTGTCAGCAGCATCACGCATTACTTCATATTCGATTTCTTTATAACCAGCGATTGATTTTTCTAGTAAACATTGTGTTACAGGAGAATATTTTAGACCAGATGTAACGATTTCCTCTAGATCTTGATCGTTGTAGCAAATACCGCCGCCTGTACCACCAAGTGTGAAGGCAGGACGAACAATTACTGGGTAACCAATTCTCGCTACAAAGTTTTTCGCTTCGTCTAAGTTATGGATAATATCTGATTCAGGTACTGGAGCACCTAGCTCGTACATTAAATTTCGGAAAAGATCGCGGTCTTCCGCTTTATGGATAGCTTCTAATTTTGTACCAAGAATTTCAATATCAAGCTCATCTAAAATCCCTGATTTATCTAATTCAATGGCCATATTTAAACCTGTTTGACCACCAAGTGTTGGTAGGATAGCATCTGGACGCTCTTTACGTAAAATACGTGATACAAACTCAAGTGTGATTGGCTCAATATATACTTTGTCGGCAATTTCTGTATCTGTCATAATTGTCGCAGGGTTTGAGTTTATTAAAATAACGCGGTAACCTTCTTCTTTTAAAGAAAGACAAGCTTGTGTTCCTGCGTAGTCAAATTCTGCTGCTTGTCCGATCACGATTGGACCTGATCCGATTACTAAAATAGTTTCAATATCTGTACGTTTAGGCATGTTGTTTCCCCTTCCCTGCTTCTACTTCCATCATTTCGATAAATTCATCAAATAAGTGATTTGAATCCTCTGGACCCGGTGATGCTTCTGGGTGATATTGCACTGTGAAGACTGGATATTTTTTGTGACGTACACCTTCACAAGTACCATCATTTAATGCGATATGTGTTATTTCTAAATCTGTATCTTTTAATGAATCGATGTCGATTGCATAACCATGATTTTGAGATGTTAAGTCTGTACGGCCTGTGCGTAAATCTTTTACTGGATGGTTACCACCACGGTGACCGAATGGTAATTTATAGCTTCGCGCACCACATGCTAGTGAGAAGATTTGGTGACCTAAGCAAATACCGAACATCGGCACTTTTCCAATTAAATTGCGTACTGTTTCAATGCCTTCTTCAACGTCTTCAGGGTTACCTGGACCGTTTGACAGCATAATTCCATCTGGATGCCATGCTAAAATTTCCTCTGCTGAAGTATTGTAAGGGACAACGAGTACGTCGCAATCACGTTTGTTTAACTCACGAAGAATTCCGTGCTTCATACCATAATCTATTAATACGACGCGTTTGCCACGACCTGGTGATGGGTAGGCTGCTTTCGGTGATACTTCACGAACATGATGTGTAATCGCTGGTGTTGTCTGTAATTTTGCTACGATTTCATCCACATTCACTTCTTCATCAGCCGCTGTTAAAATAGCCTTTACTGAACCTTTACTGCGAATAATGCGTGTTAATTTTCGTGTATCGATTCCTTCAATCCCCGGGATATCCTTGGATGTTAAGTACTCATCTACTGTTAAGTCACAGCGGAAGTTTGAAGGTGTTTTTGCTAATTCACGGACTACAAATCCACGAATAGCCGGTGAGATCGATTCAAAATCATCACGGTTAATACCGTAATTACCGATTAAAGGGTAAGTTAACGTTACGATTTGTCCGTAGAATGAAGGATCTGAAATTGTTTCCTGATAACCTGTCATCCCTGTTGTGAATACAACCTCACCTTGTGAAGCGCGCTCACTACCGAACGCTGTACCTGTAAATACTGTGCCATCTTCTAAAATAAGTAAACGTTTTTTCATTACTCTGCCTCCTGGTATACGATATTGCCTTCAAAAATTGTAAGGACTGGCCATCCTTTTGCAGTCCACCCATTGAATGGTGTATTGCGTCCTTTTGATACAAAGCCTTCTGCATCAATTGTTTGCTCTTTATTTAAATCAATTAAAATCATATCTGCTGAAGCTCCAACTTCTAATGTGCCATATGGTAAATCAAAAATTTGAGCTGCCTTTACAGACATCCAGTCAATCAACTGTTTTAATGTCCATTTCCCTGTTTCTACAAACTGTGTGTAAAGCAGTGGGAAAGCTGTTTCGAAGCCTACAATGCCGAATGGAGCCCCAACCATACCACAGCATTTTTCTTCTACTGTATGTGGAGCATGATCTGTAGCGATACAATCGATTGTACCGTCTAGCAGCGCTGCGTGAAGTGAGTCTTTATCATCTACTCCACGTAACGGAGGATTCATTTTCCAGTTCGCATCATCTGATGGAATATCCATTTCCTCAAGTAATAAATGGTGTGGGCAAACTTCTGCCGTGACACGAATTCCTGCTGCTTTTGCATCACGTACTGCACGTACAGATTCCTTTGTTGATACGTGACATACGTGGTAGCGTGCTCCAGCTGCTTCTGCCAGTAGAACATCTCGTGCAATTTGAACGGATTCACAAATCGATGGAATTCCTGGTAAACCAAGCTCTTTATTACGCTTCCCTTCATGCATCACACCATCGTATATTAATGAGTTATCTTCACAGTGTGCGACAACAACCACATCGTGCTGTGCTGCATCCTTCATTTGCTCATACATTGTTGATGCAAGCTGGATCCCAACACCATCATCTGAAAATGCGACAGCCCCATGTGCTTTTAATTCTTCAATATTTGTACGAACCTCACCTGAGATGTCCCTTGTTAATGAGCCGTATGGAAGTACTCGAATAGCTGCACTTTCTTTAATAAGACCATTAATCAACTGCATGTTTTCTACTGAATCTGGCACTGGTTTTGTATTTGGCATCGCGCAAATTGTTGTAAAGCCGCCTTTTGCTGCTGATGCTGAACCTGTAGCAATTGTTTCTTTATGTTCAAACCCCGGCTCACGTAAATGTGTGTGAACATCGACAAAGCCTGGTGCAACAACTAAACCATTTCCTTCGATTACTTCTGCGCCTGCTACATCTACGTTTTGACCTATTGCAGTAATTTTGCCATCTGCCATAGCGATATTTACTGTATATAACTCGCCTTGTTCATTTACCATTTGTACATTTTGAAGAACTTTTGTCATGTTACTCTCTCCCCTTTAAAATTGTTTCAATGATAGCCATTCGTGTATAAACACCATTTCGAACCTGCTCGAAAATTCTAGAACGCTCGCATTCTACTAGCTCAGAAGCAATTTCTACATCACGATTGACCGGTGCTGGATGCATGATAATTGCCTTTTCTTTCATTTGTTTCTCACGTTCAATTGTTAAACCGTACTCTTCATGATAGCTCTCTTTTGAGAAGCTTTTATTAACCTTATGACGTTCATGCTGCACACGAAGTAACATAATCACATCGCTTATTTCGATTAAATCATCCCAAGAATGATGTGCTTCAAAACTGCCTGCCCAGTCTTCTGGACAAAGGAAATGAACATTTGCTCCTAGTCGCTGTAACGCTAACGCATTCGATTTTGCTACACGACTATGGCATATATCTCCAGCGATTGTCACATTTAACCCTTCAAAAGAACCAAACTCTTTTTTGATTGTATAAAGATCTAATAGTGATTGAGATGGATGCTGACCAGTGCCGTCACCTCCGTTAATAATTGACACATTGATGCCTTCAAGTAGTTCATTGTAATATGCATCTTCCTTTGCACGAATGACTACTGCGTCCAAACCAATCATTTCTAACGTCTTTACTGTATCGTATAATGTCTCTCCTTTAGAGACGCTCGAAAAGCTACCGTCAAATGGGATAACAGTACATCCAACTTGACGCTCTGCCATTTCAAAGCTTGTTTTCGTGCGCGTACTTGGTTCAAAAAATAAATTTGCAACGTTGTATGGGCGAGATAACGATGATGCTTCACCATTCTCAAAAGCCTGCGCACGATCTAGAATGTGGTTAATTTCTTCAATTGTTAAATGTTCCATCGATAATAAGTTCTTCATTGTAACCTCCGTAGCGTGTGTTTCATGAACGTTTATGTATAACGTTCTGTAAAATAAAAGCCCCGTTGATGTCATCAACGAGGCATAAGGAGGCGCAACAAACTACAGCAGGATCCATCCCTACTTTTAGACTGTCTACAACTTCCCTTTTTTTGCCTCTCTGGACAATTCATTAAAAGGTACTTTTATGAATTTTTATTTTGATTGTGCGGTATTGGTATATCCGCTTCTTTTTTACCCGGTAGAATGGCATTTAAAAGAACACCGATAATCGCTGCTAATGCCATTCCTTCGATACTTAATGATTCTGAAACAACGAACTTCGCACCACCGATACCGATGACTAAAATAACGGAAGCAATGACCAAGTTACGACTATTACCAAAGTCGATATGATTATCCACTAACATTCGTAATCCACTTGCTGCAATTATACCGAAGAGTAAGATGGACACCCCACCAAGTACAGCTGTTGGAATTGTTGCAATAACTGCCATTGCTTTCCCGAAGAATGACAGTAAAATGGCTACGACTGCTGCACCTGCAATGACATACACACTGTAAATACGAGTGATAGCAAGGACACCGATATTTTCACCGTAAGTTGTTTTCGGCGGACCACCGATTAATGCACTAATAAATGTTCCAATCCCATCACCTAAAAGTGAGCGGTGTAAGCCTGGCTCTTTAATATAATCTCGATTTACAACTTTACCTAATACTAACTGGTGACCAATATGCTCGGAAATCGTTACGATAACGATTGGCACCATTGTTAGGAGCAGCGTAGTTGTGATTTCAAACTCATAGTGAACACCTGGGATTAAGAAGTCAGGTAGTGCAAAGAAATCAGCTTTCGCAATTGGTGAATAATCAACAATGTCGATCATCATTGAGTAAACATATCCTACGATTAAGCCAATTAAGATTGGCATTGTACTTAAAATGCCTTTAAAGGCAATCGTGAAAATAATGGCTGTAAATAAAGTCACTAACGCTGCCGAGAAGTGTAAAAAGTTATATTTACCATCTACATTCATCGCCATATTGACCGCTGTCCCTGATAATCCAAGTCCAATTACCATAATGACAGGTCCTACTACAATCGGCGGTAAAATTTTCATGATCCATTTATAGCCGCTTTTCCAAATGATTAGAGATACAATACCATATGTTATTCCGACTGCCATAGCACCAATCATCGCATGACCTGGATTTACACTGGAACCATCTTTATTTAAACCACCTGCTGCTAGTAAAATCGGTGCAATAAAGGCAAATGATGATCCTAAATAAGCAGGTACTTGAAATTTCGTAATTAATAAGAAGAACAGTGTAGCAATCCCACTCGTTAAAAGGGCAATCGCTGGACTAAGACCAACCAACTGAGGAACTAAGATCGTTGATCCAAACATGGCAAACATGTGCTGGAAACTTAATGTCACTAGTTGGACTGGAGTCGGCTTATCCTTAATATCTAATACTGCATTTGACATAATGTTTCCTCACTTTAAGTTAGTCTTCTTTATAAATAATGACGCAATCTTCTCCGTCTACCTCTTGTAAATTTACGACAATACGTTCAGCTCCAGATGTCGGAACATTTTTACCAACATAATCAGCTCTTATTGGTAGCTCTCTATGACCTCTGTCGATCAGGACTGCAAGTTGTATTTGACCTGGTCGCCCTCGATCCATCACTGCATCTAGCGCTGCGCGTACTGTACGCCCCGTATAAAGTACATCATCGACTAAAATAATTTTTTGATTGACGATCACATAATCAATATCTACTTGCTCAACATGTGCCTGTTCATTATCATGCTTTGTCGTTAAATCGTCTCGATAGAGGGTAATGTCAAGCTCCCCCGTACGGATTGGTTTGCCTTCAATTTTTTCAATTCGTTCTGCTAGGCGTCTCGCAAGATAGGCACCTCGTGTTTTAATACCAACTAAAATACATTCGTCGATCCCTTTATTGCGTTCAATAATTTCGTGTGCAATGCGTGTTAACGCTCTTGCCATAGATGGGCCATCTAATAACTCATTTTGTGCCATGTAAGTTTCCTCCTCTCTTCTATCTATTATTGGGTCATGTGTCCATAAAAAAACCTCTCGAGGCGAATAGCCTGAGAGGGTTATATACGTGTTTAAATAGCATGTTGAAAAAATTTGCAGCACAAATTTTTCGCAACACTTTCACATGTACCTTCTCAGCCTCTCTGGACTGCCATTAAAGGTGAATATTTAGTTAAGTTGTTCATTCACTTTCGTTAGTATAGACCTTCTTTATCTATACGTCAATGCCTATTTCTTAAATCTAGTAATAATTGTTCATAATCAGCAGGAATTTGCACTTCGAACTGCAAATATTCACCTGATGTAGGATGATCAAAGCCTAATACACCCGCGTGTAATACTTGTCCACCAAAGTCGATTGTCTTTTTCGGTCCATATTTTGGGTCACCAACAAGTGGGAATCCAATATAATTCATATGGACACGAATTTGGTGAGTGCGTCCTGTTTCTAAACGACACTCTACTAGAGTATAGTCGCCAAAGCGTTCGATAACTTGGAAATGGGTTACTGCATGCTTACCTTTGTCGACAACTGCTTGTTTTTGACGATCTTTTTGGTCTCGACCAATAGGAGCATCAATTGTTCCTTTATCATGCGCAATATGCCCGTGAACGAGCGCAGTATATTTACGTGTCACTGTTTTATTGACTAACTGATTCACTAACGATTCATGAGCTGCATCATTTTTAGCCACCATCAATAATCCTGATGTATCTTTATCAATACGATGCACAATTCCTGGACGCATAACGCCATTGATACCCGATAAATCCTTACAATGATACATTAAACCATTAACGAGTGTACCCGACATATGTCCAGGTGCTGGATGGACAACCATGCCCTTTGGTTTATTTACAACAAGGACATCTGCATCCTCATAAACAATATCAAGATCTAAGTTTTCAGCAATGACATCTAATGGCTCTGCTTCAGGTACATCGACTTCTACAATATCCCCTACTTTTACCTTATACTTCGCCTTTACAGTCTCTCCATTTACTTTGATATTACCATCAGTAATCCAATTACCAATTTGTGTACGCGACCACTCTGATTGCACACTTGAAAGCGCCTTATCAATGCGCTCTCCCTTTTGTTGTTCTTCCATTGTATATGATACTTGCGTCATTACTTCACCTGTTTCTTTCCTTTTTTATCTTCCATGAATATGCCAATCATTAATATTACTACCGCCATCGTTAAAGCTGCATCTGCAATATTGAAGATTGGGAAATCATAATTAATTACTGGAATTAATACACTTACAAAATCGACCACTTCACCTCTAAATATACGGTCAATAAAATTCCCTACAGCTCCGCCTAATAAAAGCATTAAGCCCACTTGAAAAATAGGTTTACCTTTAGCCTCTTTATGATAAAAGTATAGAATGGCACCAATAACACCTATCGTGACAATGCTAAATAACCACATTTGGCCTTCTAACATTCCCCATGCTGCTCCTCTATTTCGATGAGACAATATCCCAAACCACGGATCCCATACTGAAATTCGTTCACCAAACTCCATATTTTTCACAATTAGCCATTTTGTCCATTGATCTAAAAGAATCACGAATGCGGCCAATCCATAATATTTATACACAGACATTCCTCCGTTCGCTCAACATCTAACCTATTCTACCATAACAGCCCATCACAGAATAACTAATATAGCATGAAAATATGGAGGAAACACCACCAAATCAGTTACATAAAGCATTATCTCAAAAAGCAATGACATTCTGTCTGTCGTTTTGGCGATTCTATCTGGCACTTTGCCTCTTCTTTCCGTCGCTTTGATGGTTCTATCCACGATTTTGATGGTTCTATCCACGATTTTGATGGTTCTATCCACGACTTTGGCTGGGCTATCCACGATTTTGATGGTTCTATCCACGACTTTGATTGTTCTATCCGCTTTGACTTCTATCCGTCACTTCAGCCTTTCTATCCGTCGCTTTGACCTTTCTATCTGTCGCTTTACCAGCTCTATCCGTCGCTGTTATTTCTGAATAAAAAAGCTATTGCCATCACTTCATAAGTAATGGCAATAGCTTTTCAATTTTTATTCAATATTATACCGTTTAGGCTGTTTCAGACTCTTTTGAATGCACACGCTTCATGAAATCATTGACATCAGCTGGTACTTTTCGATCTAATAATGACACAATAACAACGGATAAGAAGCCTACAGGTACTGTGACGATGCCAGGGATTTTAAATTGTAAGAAGCTTGGTAATGTTCCTGGTAGAAAGATCATCCACATCGATACACCAAGACCAATGAGTAAACCTGCAATTGCTCCTTTTTCTGTCATTCCTCTCCACCAAATACCTAAAATAAATATTGGTGTAAATGTACTCGCCGCTACAGTAAAGGCAAGTGCCACTAAATGGCCAATGGATGCATCCTTCACTAACAAGCCCAATGCTCCATATAAAATACCTAATAAAACAATGGCTACTTTCCCTGCAATTACTCGTTGTTTTTCTGTAATATCCTTTTTCATAACACTTGCATATAAATCATGGGCTAATGCACCTGAGCTTGTAATAAATAAGCCCGATAAATTTGAGAATATGGCTGCAAAAGCACCTGCTATGACTAGTCCAAGCAGCCATTTCCCTCCTAGTGCAAGTGCTGTTGTAGGAATAACCATATTGTTCCCACCAAGCACTAGATCACGCATAACTTCCTCACTTGCTGTACCCGAGATAAAAATAGAACGTCCTACAACACCTAAGTAAACAGCTAATAAGAAAAACGCACTGGCAATCCCAATCGCCATTAATGCTGATTTTCGAGCCGCCTTCGCACTTGGATTCGTATAAAATCTTAGTAAAATATGTGGCAGACCAATTGTACCTAGCGCTAAACCGATTGTCATACTGATAGTTTGCCAAAATGTCGGGAAATAAGAACCAGTTCCTGTCCAAGCAGCACCATCAAAATTAACATTATTTCCATCTAAGGCATATGGTGATGTTCCTGTAATAGGACCGCTAAATGAATTAATAGCAGCTAAAATCTTATCGTAATGCAAACCACTATACATTGCCGCAATCAACATAACAACAAACGCTCCAAGGCGAATCCAAAGCTCTAAAGCCTGGTTGATTGTTGTTCCTTTCATACCGCCTATTCCCACATAGAAAATCATGACAATACACGTAAAGATAATGCCAAATTCGTATGAAGTCCCGAAAAACATACTTAAAATTTGTGCCGCCCCTAATAATTGTGGCGCTGCATAAAAACCAGAAATCGCTAAAACCACAGCTACCGCTACTAGCCGAGCTCGTCTACTATGAAAACGATAAGCTAAAAAATCGGCAACGGTAAATGCTCCAAAACGTCTTAACGGACCTGCCACAAAAATAGCTAGCAACGTCAATCCAATGGAGAAGCAAAATGCATAGTAAGCACCGTCATACCCTAATTGGAAAGTCAAACCTGCTATTCCAAGAAATGTAGCTGCACTTAAATAGTCTCCCCCAATTGCCGAACCATTTGTAAACCATCCAAAACTTCGTCCCCCAACAAAGAAATCGGATGCCGTTGCATTTCTTTTCGTTAAATACGTAATGTATACAATTGTCCCCATTAAAGCAATAGTCAATAACATCTTCGGTTCTAATAAAGCTTTCATCATTCTACATATCCCCCCTTAGCTAAAACTACTTATTAAGTATTTCGTATTTCTTAAGGCGCTTCTCGTACAATGCTGTATGCACATAGGCAATAACAAAGGCCATTAGCATCATCACTACGGTTGTCACAAACCATGTCACTGTCATACCACCTAAAATTTTCTTGAAAGCAAGCTCTGGGGCGAACCAGTTCATAACCGGAATGCTAAAAATTAAAATGAAATAAAATACCGTTAAGCTAAAACCTGTAGTAAACTCATCTTTCATAATTTTGTTAGTAGTTGCATCTAGTGGTGGAAGATCCTTTACATCGATAGTTCCAGCTTCCACGTATTCATAATCATGACTCCCTACTTCTGCCATATTTCAACTCCCCCTTCCTTTATCAGTAAATAATTGTCTGAAATTTCAAATTATTATTCACTACAATTATTTTATTCTATTTAATCTATAAAATAGGTACAAAATATTGCTGTATTAGTACAAAAAAATGCTATTTTAAGTTAAACTATTTTTATTATTTTCCATTTATCATAGAAGGGAGATGTTAGCATTTTAAATATTGTTTGGTACATTGAAAATTCAACTGAACAACAACAGATGGACTACTGGCTAGAAGAATTCTTACCTAATACCTTTATTACCTGTGAAGAACCCCAAACAGAGATTTCCGCCATCATTGTCTATGAAATTAACCGATTATTTGACTGGGTAAAGATAAACCGGTTAAAAAGAAATTATCCTAATAGTATAATTGTCCCTATTGTTGCAGAACACCTTACCTACTCAACTGGTATAGCCATAGAACTAAATTTGACTGCACTTCTCATAAAGCCGTTACAGAAAGCGAAATTTCTACGAATTGTTAAAAAGCTTTATACGTCCTATAAAGCAAAACAAGCAAGTACTCTTACAATGCTTGAGTTATCACAGCAAATTTCGCAAGACCATACTTCGCCATTCCGAGAAGCTTTTTTAAAACGACTTATACGCGGAGAGGTTGAAAGTGAGCAGGAAATAATACAGTCTTCCTCTTTTTTATCGAGGCATTGTATCCCAAATATCGTGTTTTTAATCCAGGGTTATATAGATGTGAATGAAGGTCAACCTTTCCCTCATGATGCAAGCAGTGTGATAACAAATGTATTTCACCAAAACTTTGCTAGTAAAGTACCTCTATCTTTTTTACATTTTGAACGTTATTTACTGTTGCTGATGCGCATTCCTAATGAATACACATCATTTAAGCATTGGTCTGAGGGGGTAACTTGTTTACTTGAGGTTATTGAAACGTTAAAAAAAGATTATTGCATCCATCTTTTTATAGGGATTGGTGGCGTTTTTCAGGACGCTATGCAAGTCAATGAATCCTATAGCCAAGCTCGAAAAGCACGGAGGAAGCCTCCTGTCCATAGTGTTCATATACGATTTTATGAGGATTTAACAAAGCAAGAACAGCTCCAAAAAGCTATCCAATATATCGAGGAGCACTATGATGAACAACTTGCGATTAGTGACGTTGCCAAATATAGCAATTTTAGTGCTACTCATTTTAGCAGATTGTTTAAAAAAGAAATTGGTCGCAATTTTGTTGATTATGTAGCCTTTACACGTATCATCAAGTCACTACCGTATTTGCGAAAATACGATTACACCATTGAAAAGATCTCCTTCATCTGTGGCTTCAACACACCTAATTATTTCAGCCTTACGTTTAAGAAATATGTCGGTATATCTCCAACTGACTACCGCAATACGCAAGAAATATTATTTAAATAGTGCATTCAAATTTCTGAAGAAATCACTCCATACAAAAAAGAATCTGCTAGACCTCTGATGAAAAGTAAACAACGCAAGCCCCCCCATCTTCAAGGAGACTTGCGTTATTAATTACATAGAATGCAGATTCTTATTTTATACCTGTTTGTTTATATTAAGCGTAATACTTTTCTACAACTTCTGCACAACGCGCACACACTGTTGAATGTGCTTCATTTGAACCGACTGTTTCAGAAATAGACCAGCAACGCTCACATTTTTCACCTGTTGCCTTTTCTACAACGATCGATGCATGTTCTAGAGCTAATGCATCTGCAGGTGCAGCTTCTATTGAAGCTACTTCAAAGGCAGAAACAATTGAAAGCTGTGCAAAATTAATGCTTGCATCATTTAATAATGCTGCCACATCTTCTTTCGCATAAACTGTCACTTTCGCTTCAAGTGATTTACCGATTGTTTTTGCATTACGAGCTTCCTCTAATGCTTTTAAAATATCATCACGAACATCAATAATTTTTACCCATTTTTCACGTAGACTTTCGAAGTTTTCATGTTCATTTACCTCTGGGAAGTCTGTTAATTGTACAGATACCTCTTCTACAACACCTTGAGCATGTAAGTAAGACCACATCTCGTCACTTGTATGAGGGATAATAGGTGACATTACTTTTACTAATGTCATTAATGTGTCATAAATAACCGTTTGCATTGCACGGCGGTCTTTGTTGTCATGACCTTCGATGTACACAACATCTTTTGCAATATCTAAATAGAATGAAGATAATTCTACGGCAACAAAGTTATTCACCGCATGATACACTGCTGCGAAATCATAGCGATCATATGCAGCACGTACAGTTTTTAAAACATCCTGTAGGCGCATATAAACGTACTGATCCATTTCACGAAGGTCTTCATATGCTACACGATCTTTCGTCGCATCGAAATCAGCTACATTTCCGTGTAAGAAACGGAAAGTGTTACGGATTTTTCGATAAACCTCAGATACTTGCTTCAACATATCCATTGAGATACGAACGTCAGCTGTATAATCTACAGAAGCAACCCATAAACGAAGAATATCTGCTCCGTATTGGTCCATTACCTTTTTCGGGATAATGACATTCCCTAAAGACTTACTCATTTTACGACCTTCACCATCTAGAACGAAACCATGTGTTAATAGTCCCTTATATGGTGCATAGCCATTAATAGCTACAGAAGTAATTAATGATGAGTTAAACCATCCACGGTGTTGGTCAGAACCCTCTAAATATAGATCAGCTGGATACTTCATACCACGTTCTACTAGCACACCTTGGTGAGAAGAACCTGAGTCAAACCAAACGTCCATAATATCATTTTCTTTTGTAAATTCCCCGTTCGGGCTACCAGAGTGTGTGAAGCCTTCAGGTAATAATTCTTTAGCTGTTTTTTGGAACCAAATATTTGACCCATGTTCACGGAATAAAGCCGAGATATGGGCAATTGTTTCTGGTGTAATAATTGGCTCACCATTTTCAGCATAGAAAATTGGAATTGGCACACCCCATGCACGTTGACGTGAAATTACCCAGTCTCCACGGTCACGAATCATATTATAAAGACGAGTTTCACCCCAAGCAGGTGTAAATGTTGTTGATTTTACAGCATCTAGTAACTCATCACGGAATGCATCAACTGACGCAAACCATTGTGGTGTTGCACGATAAATAACTGGTTTTTTCGTACGCCAGTCATGTGGATATGAGTGTGTAAAGAAGTTAAGCTTTTCTAATGCGCCGACTTCTTTCAATTTTTCTGTAACCAATTTGTTTGCATCATTGTAGAATACACCTTCAAAACCAGGTGCTTCATCTGTATAGCAGCCACTATTATCAACAGGGCTAAGAATTGGTAGACCATATTGCTTACTAATATGATAGTCATCTTCCCCGTGTCCTGGTGCTGTATGAACACAGCCAGTACCCGCTTCAGCAGTTACGTGCTCTCCAATCATTACAAGCGATTCACGGTCATAGAATGGATGCTGTGCAACAACTCGGTCTAATGCTTCACCTTTAACTTCTTGAACAACTTCATACGCTTCCCATTCAAGTTCGTTAGCAACTGTTTCTAATAATTCTTTTGCAATGATGAATTTTTTATCTGCAACTGCAACAACTACATAGATAAATTCAGGGTTTACAGAAATCCCTAAGTTCGCTGGAATCGTCCAAGGTGTTGTTGTCCAAATGATCATTTTAGCGTCTGCTGGGACAACACCTTTAGCATCTTTAAGCGCAAAGCTTACATAAATAGAAGCCGATTTAACATCTTTATATTCAATCTCTGCTTCTGCCAGTGCAGATTCAGATGATGGAGACCAATAAACTGGTTTTAAACCTTTATAAATATAGCCTTTTTCAGCCATCTTGCCGAATACTTCGATTTGACGTGCTTCAAATTCAGGCTTTAATGTAATATATGGATTTTCCCAATCACCACGAACACCTAAACGGCGGAATTGTGTACGTTGGTTGTCAATTTGCTCGTACGCATACTCTGCACATAATTTACGGAATTCAGCAACAGACATTTCTTTGCGCTTGACACCTTTGTTCGTAAGTGCTTGCTCAATTGGTAAACCATGTGTATCCCAACCTGGAATATAGTTTACATGGTAACCATTCATAGAGCGATGACGCGTAATCATATCTTTCAACACTTTATTTAAAGCGTGACCGATATGGATATCACCATTTGCATATGGAGGTCCATCGTGTAACACATATTCAGGACGTCCTTCTGTACGCTCCATCTGCAATTTATTAATGTCCATTCCGTCCCATTTTTCTTGCATCTTTGGTTCATTTGCCGGTAAGTTTCCACGCATTGGGAAATCTGTTTTTGGCATTAATAAAGTATCTTTGTATTCAACCATTTTTCAATTCCTCCTTTATGTTTACAAACAAAAAACAAATGCATTTAGGCGATCATACACTTACGACAGTTATTAGGCTTATTATAACGTGTGGTTGATTTCCGTTCCGGCTGGACGCTTTCCTGGAGTCGCCCAGTCGTAACGAAGATCAACATATATACATGACATACGTTTTGTGAAATACCATCCTCTAGTTCTAGTTATCAGCAAAATCAACACGTTTTAACAATGGAAGTATAAGTTCAAACACAGGATTTATCCATTTCACACTAATAGAAATGAAGCCAACCGCCATTTGAACATAAAAAAGCCTCTCAATCCCTGAAAGGGACGAGAAGCTTATACTCGCGGTACCACCCTAATTGTAGCACAAAAAAATTGCACTACCACTTAAAGCACATTAACGTCGTGCATCACGAAATAACTTACTACCTTCAGTTATTTAGCTCCGAAGTGATGTTCATTGTTAGTTGCTTGTTTGGGCTCACACTATCCCCAAATCGCTTAACTACGCCTAACAAATACTGTCTTCGTCTCTGCCTGTTTGCATATGTGTTCAAAATAATTACTATTACCATAGTATATGAAAATCATACAATCACGTCAAGTTTCACTTATTGCTTCCTAATGTCTACAAATAGATAGATTAAACTTGATCGGCTTCTTGTGCTTCTTCAACAGATGATTGAATTTCAGTAAGGTCAATATCATATTGTAGCAAATGATCCCAGTCATCCGCATTTAGTAAATCAAGCTGTGCCTCGACAAGCATTTTAAAACGATTACGGAATACTTTTGATTGCTTTTTCAGCTCATCAATTTCAATTGTTACTTTACGAGCCTTCGTTAAGGCCTCATTAATAATACGATCAGCATTTTTTTCTGCTTCTTTTACAATGAGTTTAGCTTCTTTTTGAGAATTTCTTCGTACTTCGTCAGCTGCCTCTTGCGCAACAACAATTGACTTTTGTAACGTTTCCTCTAAAGTATTAAAATGTCTCGCTTGTTCTAAGGAAATTTCCAGTTGTCTGTCTACTTCCTTCTTTTCACGTAACAAAATCTCATAGTCTTTAATAATTTGATCTAAAAATTCATTTACTTCATCTTCAGCATAGCCTCTGAAGGATTTAGTAAACTCCTTATTATGTATATCAGTAGGTGATAACGGCATACGATCCTTCTCTCCTTTACATGTACATTCATACTTTCTATTATACAATTGTTCCAACAACTTAGCAGTAAAAATTAATGAAATTTACTTGATTTTCAGCTTTTTTGGGTCAATCGACCGATTTGTAAACGAATTTTATCTTTTTTTGTACGACCTTCAGTCATCATAATTTTTATTCGACCGCTTCCACGTACAGATAAAATATCTCCTTCTTGTAATTCAAAGGCAACAGTATCCCGTTCAGTCCAATTGACACGTACCTTTTTACCTGTAATTAAAGCTTGTGCCTTCTGGCGAGAGGTTTTTAAAACCGTTGAGATAATAACATCCAGACGCATAGAAGAAACAGTATGAGACTCTTCTAACCACTCTTCCTCATTTTGTAGCAGTGTCTCTGTCTCTTCAATCGATTCTACATGTACCTTTACTTTGCCGATGCCTGTTAAATGTAAGCGTACATATTCCGCTACCTCATTCGCTACTACAAATTGTACTAGATGTTCATTTACACGAATATCACCGAATTTGCCACGATTCAGTCCTAAAGATAATAAAGCTCCAAGAACATCCGGATGTCGTAGTTGGACAAATTTCACAGGGTAATGAATCGTAAATACGGTAAGCTGAAAATCTTCTTCCACAGGCTCATAATAAGTAGGATAAATCAGCATGCGTTGTCTTTCTGCATTATCAAAGAGCCCAGCATTAGCTGTTTTCAATGTATCATACTGTCCAATAATCGATGTAACAATAAAACGTTGACGAGGATCTAGAAAATCCGTAAGCTTCGGAGCATATCGATCCTCTACCTCATGCTGCCAGCTCACAACCTGTTCAATAAATGGCTGTTCATCTTTTCTAAAATGCTGTATTAAATGCTCCATATAACTTCACCTCTATTATCACTCTTTTACTTGTACAATTCATTGGTATTTTAAGGATTATTAAAAATAGGCTTTTGATATTTCATAAAAATATGTACTTGATTGCACATTATACGCTGGTAGGACGCTTTCTGCGGGGATAGTTCAAACCCCGATCTCCACTTATTCTTTTGAATTCTAGGGAATCACCACTAAATAAGCAACCATTTTTGTTAAATGTAGTATTCCCCATAAATAAAAAATCCCCACCGTTTGTGAGGATTTTTTTTAAATGAACATCTCGTAAATTTTTAAAATAACAATAAAAAGTCCTTTTTGAATATAATTAAGGAGAAATATTGCTACGATAGGTGAAATATCAATCATGCCGATTGGCGGAATAAATTTTCTGAAAATTCCAAGGTAAGGTTCACATACTTTTGCTAACATACGTCCAACTGATGAATTCTGAACAGCAGGTACCCAAGACATTAACACATATGCGACTAGCATTAGTGAATACACATAAAATGCTATAGACACATACTTCAAGATTAAATAAAAAGTCATATATACTACAATCCTCGCTATTAATTATCGTCTAAAATAAAATTCGAAATTTCGCCAGACACTTCTACATTTTCTGGTGTGCATAGGAAAATGTCTTTACCGATTCTTTGAATATCACCGCCGAGTGCATAAACTGTGCCACTTAAAAAATCAATAATCCGTACACCTTGTTCTCGTTCAATTCGTTGTAAATTGACGATTGTTGCACGCCTATTTTTTAAATGTTCTGCAATGTCCTGCGCTTCGGCATAAACTCTAGGTTCAACTAATACCACTTTTGCTCCTTTTGAATTCATTGCTGCCTGCAAACTGACAATATTATTTGTAGGTGTTGTACTCTGCGGAAAAATTTCTTGAACCGGTGCCTTACGCTCCTTCATCATTTTTTTTGGCTTTACCGATTGGATCTGCTGCTGTTGTTGTACGGATTGTTGCTGTTGAATAGGAGCTTGAGTGATTTCTTCTTCCATTTCTTCCTCAAGATAAAAGAAATTTTTAATTTTATTTTTCATGCTCATCCTGTTCCCCTCTTTCATTTCCAACAAGAGCCGTTCCAACTCGAACAAATGTAGCCCCTTCTTCTACCGCAATTTCAAAGTCATTAGACATGCCCATTGATAACTCGGTACAAGGTGCGTGTGCGAATCCTTGCTCGGCTATTTGCTGTTGACATTGTTTTAATTGCTTAAAAACAGAGCGAATAATTGTATCCTCATCTGTATTCGGTGCCATTGTCATTAAACCAACGACTTGAACTTTCGTAAAACTCTTTAATGATTCAATAAAAGGCAGGACTTCTTCAATCGATAAACCATGTTTTGACTCTTCGCCTGATACATTAACTTGTACAAAGCATTTGACAGGTTTGTCTGCTCTTTTTTCAATTTCTTGCGCTAAACTCAAACGATCTAATGAATGTAAATAATCAATACTGTTAATGACCTGTCTTACCTTACGTGTTTGTAAAGAACCGATAAAATGCCAATGTACATCAGCTTGAATCGCTTCAGTTTTACGATTTAAGCCTTCAGGACGGTTCTCTCCTAAATGAATAAGGCCTGCATCAATCGCTTCTTGTGTTCTTTCTACAGAAACTTCTTTTGTCACTGCAATAATTTGAACTTTCTCTGCTTCACGATTTGCGTGTTTTCTTGCTGCTTGTATAAGATCATTAATTTTCTTCAAATTTGTTAAGATTTTAGTCACTGTTTTTCCCAACTTTACAACAATAGTTTCTTATATTGTAACAAGCAATGCTTGAATTATCAATGAATAGCCTGACCTATGTGAAAGTACATTTTACCCTGGCAATACTTTAAAATGCTGCTTAGATTTTTTATCTACTTAGAAATTTTGCCCTTTAGGATATTGCTTTTACTAAAATGACATCCTTTCCAACTACAAGTACATCTTTCATATACACTTTTCTAACAGATTCTTCCCCGCGAAAAAGGCCTAGATATTTACGGGGTTCTGCAATCATAAAAGCCGTTACATAGCCTGTTTCTTTGGATACCTCTGCATCTACCACAAACCCTAAAAAGCGTCCGTTGCCTGCTTCAATCACTTCTTTTTGCTGTAACATCGAGAAACGCATTTTATCCCTCCTAAATCAATTACTCTCAACATCGTTTTTATCTCAACAAACTATGTTTTCTCTTTATATTTATGTGTTTATTGTTGTTTAAATGAAAATGAAATGATTTAGGAATCTCTATTTGGCAAAACGAAGGGGTTGATTTCCGTTCCAGGCTACTCGCTTTCCTGTGGGCGAGCGCCGAGCCGCTTCCTCCGCTGCGCTCCGTGCAGGGTCTCGCCTGTCTCGCTTTCCCACGGGAGTCGAGAAGCCTTCCACTCCAATCAGCGATAGCGTAGAATTTTTATAAATTTTATTCATTTCAATAGTGGATGTATGACAACACCTTAATATAAACAGAATAGACTAATAACAATGACGTGATTGTATATCTATTGTTGCTGTCGCACATAAAGAACATTGCTAAAGTTACGTTTTATCACTTAAATTATAGCGATATGGAAGAGGATTTATGCTATGTGAATTCGTTGATTGGAGTGGAGACTGGGCGACTCCTCGGGGATCAGCGTCACAGATGAGACCCTGCAGCGAGCACCGCGAGTGAAGCGGCTCATCGGACGCCCCCAGGAAAGCGCCCAGTCGGAACGGAAATCAACCACACGTTTTGCTAAAAATCCATAGTTTATTTTATTAACATAAATAAAATGCGCACCCTAGAATTCGGGTGCGCATTGTTTTTTACTTATAATCTTTCTGCATTGTTTCAATCGCATTTTTTTCTAGACGTGAAATTTGCGCTTGAGAAATCCCCAACTCTTTTGCAATTTCAGTTTGTGTCTCACCGTAATAAAAACGCTTTGCAACAATCATTTGTTGACGATCATCTAACTTTTGTAAACTTTCCTTTACCGACACGTAGGCAACCCATTGATCTTCTGATACATCATCATCACGTAATTGATCCATCATATAAACAGCGTCTCCGCCGTCTGAATAAATGGGCTCCTGTAAGGAAACTGGGTCTTGAATGGCATCCAAAGCAAATAAAACATCTTCCTTTTTCATGTCAATCATTTCTGCAATTTCTTCAATCGTTGGTTCTCGTAAATTATCAGTTATCCATTGCTCTTTTGCCTGCATCGCCTTATAGGCAATATCTCTTAGAGAACGAGAAACACGCAATGCATGATGATCACGCAGATGGCGACGAATTTCACCAATGATCATTGGCACGGCATATGTTGAAAATCGTACATTATGCTTCAAATCGAAATGATCAATGGCTTTCATGAGGCCAATACAGCCTACCTGAAATAAATCATCTGCCTGTTCACCCCTGTAGGCAAATCTACCGACAATACTAAGCACTAACCTTAAATTGCACATGACAAGCTCTTCCCTAATCTCAGTTTCTCCAGCTTGTAAACGAATGAATAGTTCCTTCATTTCCTCGTGCTTTAAAATTGGCAAAGTCGATGTATCTAAGCCGCAAAGATCTACTTTAGTTCGCATATTCGATTCCTCCGGATGTTATTCTCTGACTAAACCGTTACATCAGTTTGTCCGAGAGAAACGAGAATATGCACAAAAGATACGACCAATTTTAGGTAGGTTAAATTTCCCTCTTTAAGATATTGGCTGATTCAAATTTTCACGTAAATCTTGAATAATTTTCTTCTCTAATCGGGAAATATATGATTGCGAAATACCTAAATGATCAGCAACTTCTTTTTGAGTCATTTCAATTTTTCCATTGAGACCGAAACGACATTCCATAATATATCTTTCACGCGCGCCTAGTAAATTAATGGCATGAAACATATGTTGACGCTCAATTTTCTTCTCTACATTGTCTAAAATAATATGCTCTTCCGTTCCTAAAATATCAGACAATAACAATTCATTTCCATCAGCATCTGAGTTTAATGGTTCATCTAATGAAACTTCACCCTTCATGCGACTTGTTTTACGTAAATGCATTAAAATTTCATTTTCAATACAACGTGATGCGTATGTGGCAAGCTTGATATTTTTATCAGTATTGAACGTTTCAATCGCCTTAATTAAACCGATCGAGCCAATGCTTATTAAATCCTCAATCGGTGTTCCCGTATTATCAAAACGTCTAGCAATATAAACAACAAGACGTAAATTACGTTCAATTAGTGTATCTCTAGCTCGTAAATCACCATTCATAAAGGATGCAATGACTGTAACTTCTTCTTCTCGACTTAATGGCACTGGCAATGAATCATTTCCCCCTATATAGTACGTTTCACGACTCCGAAACTTACTCCAAAATTTTTTCAAGCTAGCAAGTAGCCTAAGAAGCAATAGTTCTCCCCCTCTATGAGTTATTTGAAAGCGCTGAAAAATGTAAAATTGCTGCTGTGCTGTGCGGAAAATTTTTAGCCTTTTTTGTTAAAACGATATATTCATTCGTTTTCACTTGTGAGTGCTCCCCTTTTATATGCCACTCCTCAAAGCGGAAACCTAGTACAACCGATTGCTGTTGCACTGTATTGACATGAATAAATCGAATATAACGCTGATAATCTTCTGAAAACATGGATACATTATACGGATCAGTTTCTTGCCATTCTATCAATGATTTGCAAAATGCTGCAGGTAGATGTGAGCGTAATGCTGCATAAGAGACAAAGTGAACAGGTTTTCCTGATAGCGGCTCAATTGCTTGATTCCCCGTATCTACAAATGCAGAAAGCGGTATCGTGATATCAAAAATCTTTAACGTCGTATCAAACACAAACTGACCACTTAACCGCTCAAGCTTTACAAATCCCCATTGCTTATAAAAAGCAACAAGATTACCAACAGCTAATAGTAGGCAAATAATAATAAAATGGACAACAGAAAGATTTTTTAAATACGGTTGTAATGCTGTTAATAATCCACCGATTATGATTGTTGCTGTTAAAACAATCGGTCCTTGTTTTTGAAAGCTTCGAATCTTAAAGCGAAAAGCTATGCCGATTAGTAAGATAAAGCTCAGTATCGTCATCAACAGCATTTGACCACCTATTACAGCTACAAAACTACTACAAATAGAACTCATTAATAATCTCGTGTTCTTTACAAAAACTCCTGTTACTTTCGCTGTAAACGTAAGTATCGCTAGATTAAAAAGTGTATTAATGAGCACCAGCCATTCTCCATACATAACAGCCGCCTCCTACTTACAAAGTTAGCATGTTACACCCACAAATATTGTCAAACAATCGCATCATTTCATAAAAATGTTTTGACAAAATACATCCTTTCCTTACACATTTGAACATAATTAATTTTTAAGTCACTGAAAATATCAAGGGAATTTTTATAATGTAGTAGCACTTTAAGTGAGATTGATTTCTGTTCCAGGATACTCGTTTTGCTAGAGAGTGAGCATCGATCTGCTTCGTTAACACTTCGTTTTTGCGCCGGAAACATTTGTTGTTGAAGTTTCTTTTTATCAGTTATCACTTTAAATTATAGAGTGCCATGCCAGAAGATACATTCTATGTAAAGTGGTTGATTGGAGTGGAGACTGGGCGACTCCTCGGGGATCAGCGTCACAGATGAGACCCTGCAGCGAGCACCGCGAGTGAAGCGGCTCATCGGACGCCCCCAGGAAAGCGCCCAGTCGGAACGGAAATCACCCCCTCGCTTTGCAAAAGAGCCAAAATTAATAGTTTTCAACAACACAAAAAAGCTCGTATTTCACAAATGTAAAATACGAGCTTTTTAAAGTTCGGATGCTGACTTATCCGCGATTTTTACGATTGCGTAAAAATGCTGGTACTTCTAGCGTGTCATCCTGTACATAATTTTGTTGATTTTGACGTGGTTGTTCTTGCTGCACATGCACATCTTGACGTTGCTCACGAATCGGAGCTTGCTGTTGCTGTGTAGCTTGTCTATTTGTATTTAACGTTGGTCGTGAAGTATTACGCTGTTGCTGTAGAGCTTCCTCTGAGAAACCAGTCGCAATTACTGTCACAATGATTTCATCTTTTAGATTTTCGTTAATAACAGAACCGAAAATCATATTTACTTCTTCATCTGATGCTGATGCTACAATATCTGCAGCCTCTTGTACTTCAAATAAGCTAAGATTTGAGCCACCAGTAATATTCATAAGAACACCTTTAGCGCCATCAATTGATGATTCAAGTAAAGGACTTGAAATAGCTTTCTTAGCCGCTTCTGCAGCACGGTTTTCACCTGTAGCAATACCAATACCCATTAACGCTGAACCTTTGTTAGACATAATTGTTTTTACGTCTGCAAAGTCTAAGTTAATAAGACCTGGCGTTGCAATTAAATCTGAAATACCTTGTACACCTTGTCGTAAAACATTATCTGCTTCACGGAATGCTTCTAGCATTGGTGTAGATTTATCGACAATTTGTAATAACTTGTCGTTCGGAATAACGATTAAAGTATCAACAGACTCCTTCATGCCACCGATACCACCGATAGCTTGTGTTTGTCGTTTGCGACCTTCAAACGTAAATGGACGCGTTACAACACCGACTGTAAGAGCTCCTAAATCGCGAGCAATTTGTGCGATTACTGGCGCGGCACCAGTACCAGTTCCTCCGCCCATACCAGCTGTAACGAATACCATATCTGCACCACGAAGAACTTCTTCTAATTGCTCACGGCTCTCTTCTGCAGCTTTTTTCCCTACTTCAGGATTTGCACCTGCACCTAATCCACGTGTAAGTTTCGTACCAATTTGTAGCTTTATTTCTGCTTTCGATAAATTTAACGCCTGTGCATCAGTGTTTACTGCGATAAAGTCAACACCTTGTACACCATGTTCTATCATTCGATTGACAGCGTTGTTACCGCCGCCACCAACACCAATAACTTTTATTACTGCAAGTTGATCAACACTTGTATCAAATTCTAACATTTCTTTTTCCTCCCACGGTAACTCGACTCTGTATCATTCATTACGCATTCAAGATCAATTATGCCTCGGTATAATTGCGTCCGGAATCGGCTTTGTGCTGGCACAAAGAACTCCTTTCCGATTCCGTGACATCCGCCGGAGGCATTAACTTCTTTCAGCAGGTGATTGGACATCTGCTGAAAAGTAGCTTAAATCCGCATTCATCTCTCACCACCTATAGAGGTGGGAGACTTCTGCTGAAAGAAGTTAATCAAAAAACTTATCAAATAATTTTTTTGCTCTTCCGATTACGCTTCCTTTTGGATCTGAAGGTGTAGCATATTCTTGCTTTTTAGGTGTGGCTGCAGGAGATCCTACAACTGCATATTCAATAGGCTGCGTATTAGTACTTTTTCCATAAAAATCATCTTCTAAATAGGCGTAACGAATAAGTCCAACTGCCGTCGTAAATGAAGGCTCTCTAACGCCAATATAGTCAGGTGTATATATTCTAACACGAGTTTGAAGAATCTGACGTGCCAGTTGAGCAATACCGTCAAGCTTTGCAACGCCCCCGGTCAATACAACACCGCCTGGTAAATCTCTAACACCTAGACGGGCTAACTCGTCAATGACTAATTCAAATAATTCTTCCAAACGAGCGCCAACTATTTCTGAAATATAGCGCTGGCTGTACTGATCTGTTGAATCTGTCCCTACCACCGGTACTTCGAAGAGTTCCTCATCAGATGCGTCATCATAATAGGCATGTCCAAATTGATGTTTAATTTGTTCTGCCTGTTCTGTTGGTGTTTTTAAGACAATTGAAATATCTTTTGTAATATGATCGCCACCAATAGGAATGACACCTGTATGTGTTAATAGTCCCTCTTCAAATACTGCGATAGTAGTTGAACCGCCTCCTAAATCAACAAAAGCGGTACCTTGGTTTTTTTCATCCTCCGATAATGCAAAAAACCCTGCTGCTAATGGTTGCAAATATATTTCTCGAATGCTTAGACCTGCACGTTCTACACAACGTAGAACATTGTGTAAAAGTGTTTTTGAAGTAGTAATCATCGTGGCATCCATTTCTAAACGAATGCCAATCATGCCTCGTGGATCTTTAATCTCATCTAAATTATCCACAATAAACTGTCTTGGAATAATATTCACTAATTCACGTTCAGGAGGTATGGACATGACTTGTGCAGATTCTACTACTCTATCTAAATCATCATCCGTAATTTCTCTATTTTCACTATTTACAGCGACTACTCCTTTAACTAGCTGTAACATCGTTTGGTTAGCTGGAACACCTAAAACGACTTCATTAATTTGATATCCTGTCATTCGTTCAGCTTGTTCTACTGCTTTTCGAATAGATTGAACTGTTGCATCAATATCAACAATTGCACCTTTTCGAACTCCATTCGACTTTACATTTCCGACCCCAATTACATGTAATTGACCGTCGCTCATTTCACCTATTAATACCTTGATAGAGGATGATCCTATATCAAGAGAAATATATAAATCTTGCTGATTCAATTCGCTGCACCTCCTCGAAAAAATGCTCTTATTCTCATTCTATTGTAAATTCGGCATAATGTCTAAGCAAATCGAGTATTTTGCTCAATTTTTCTCTCATTCTATGGAATTTTTATTCCTTTTATGACGTTTCTCATCCAACCTAGTTAGTAAAATACGCCTAATGATTGCTATATTTTGGAACAAACGTACTCCAAAAGCGAAAATGGCAGCTAAGTACAAATCTATTCCTAAATACACACCTAAAAAGGCTAATCCTGCTGCCAGAATTATATTAAAAAAGAATCCTGATACAAATACTTTATCGTCATATACTTGCTGTAATTGAGCACGAATTCCGCCAAATAATGTATCTAAGGCTGCTAAAACAGCTATTGACAGATAATTTTCATATATAGAGGGTATTTGTATATTTGTTAACAAGCCCAGGGCAAGTCCAAATATCAAACCTAAAAATGGTAGCCACATATATTATTCTCCTTTTTTCACCTCTGTTAAATAATCATTTGTCAATGGCTGATCAAATGCTGGGATTGTTAAATGCTCAGTTGGTTCCTCTATTATTAAATTAAAGTTATCCAAATAAAAGGAATCAATAAATGTGGAAGCCTGTAATGAATTGTACATTTTTTGCGCTTCCTTAAATGAGCTTGTCCCAACATAAATTTCAAAGGGTGGTGCGGACAGTGGTACACTGTTCACTGTCGTCTTTCCATTTATGTCTCGAATGGCTGTTGTCTGGATAACGCGATTTCCATCTATCGAGACACTCGCTGCATTGTTTTTAAACAGAGCATTAAGTAATTGGGTTAGTAAATCAGGTGAAATTTCTTTGATTTCATACCCCATTTCTACCAATTCGGGTGCTGGTTCAACTCGCAGTACAACTCCGGGTCCTGTGACTTCCGTTAACCCGGCCTGTAGCTTTAAACTATTCAGCGTTTGATATAATGCCGACTGTAAATTTGCTTTCTCAGATTGCTCATAGCGACCCACTACTTCATTAAGTGAACGAATTTCTGCTAATAATGTGGAATGCCTTTGCTTTTCTTCTGCTAATTCCTCTCTTATGGCCCAAATATCTCGTGTATCTCGCTCAGCTGGTTGCTTTATGGTATTGTATTGTACCGCTATCATCAAACCGATAATAAATAGCACGATCGTTATTCGGGTATACATATTTTTTTTCAAAATAGCCCCTCCTAGACGTATCGTAACCCCTCACAGATTTACGCCTTAGATCTTGAATTAGAAAAATCGTTTAACTTTCTACTTTTGCTTTGGGCATCGTAAGCTTTTGATCTTCTTCTAATGATACAATAATATTGTCATTTAATAATTGATCCACAACGCCACCATTTAAGTTTAAGGAAGCTTTGAATGTTGCTGAATTTCCTACAGCCTCGATGATGAATGGAGCTGGATGTTGCTTGCCATCAATCGTAATGACTGGCCCGTTACAGCGTATATAAGAATTCGCCAAAACACGTTGACCATTAATAGCAATTGCTTGAGCGCCAGAAATTTTAAGCTCATTGAGCAGTTTAAAAATATGGCTTTCATGCACGATATAATCATTAGGATTTGCAGACTTTGGATCGTAATCACCATCTTGAAGAGTGATACGTATCCCTTTTCCTTCTGAATTCAAATCACCTAACAACAAGCGTAAATCCTCTGCCTCTTCAACAAGCTTTGTATAATCCTTTTTGCTAGCGACGAATGATTTTTCATACTTACGAATTTTTTCCTCTAAAGCATTCGCTTCTTCTGATAATTCTTTATTGCGCTCTTGTTGTGCAATTAACTCCTCACGATAAGAATCCTCCTGCTCTAAAAGCTTTGGATCGGTCGAACCTGCATCTCGATTATCTTTTGCCTGGTTGTAGGAATAGCCAATGATAAACCCCATAGTCACACAAACAATAAGCAACTGAAATTGTTTTCTTGATAAGAAAGTTTCTTTGCTATTCTTTTTCTTGTTGTTCATCTTTTTCCACTTCCTGGTTGGCCGCATCGTTATCTATATCAATAGCTGCTTGGTTGTACTCATTATTGAAAGGACGATAATACGAGCCGACCTCTAAATCGATGACCCCCTTCTCCAAATTTGAAATTTGTGCCACAAGCGAAGGGTAATGATTTAGCTTTTCTGCTAATGTTTGAATAACAGCTCGAACTTCATAGCCATCATTCATATAGAGCTTGATTGCATTAGGGTTTGTATTATTACTGTTCGTATTGATTTGAGAAATGAGTGTTAGTACTTCAGGATTTAATTGTGCTAACTGCTTTACAAGTTTCTTAATTGTCTTTTCGCCAGTTATGCCGATAAATACAGGTGCATCAATCGGGATTTCATCTCCAGCTTGATCAAAGCGCTTACCATTTTCAAGCAATGGATAATAAGTACCGTCACCAGCTAAGTACGCAACTTTTTTCCATTCTTTAATTTCTATAGCTACGCCTTGAAGCCAATTACGTTTAACATGTGCTTCTTTCACCCATTTATCCTTTAGTAATAATTTCTCTACCTCTTCTTCTTTAAAACCCCACATTGACTTCCCAGTTGCAAGAGAACTTGTCTTCAAATAATATTCTTCTTCTACTAATCGAGCGCCGTTGACTGTTATTTGGTTGATTTTACTGTAAGGAGATTGAAAATAAAGGAGTACTGCTAACACGATAAAGAAAAGTAATATTAGCACTATAAATTTCCGATTTGTACGCTTTTTTCGTCGCTTTTTTAGCGTAGGTATGCGATCTTCTATGTCAATTACCTTCTCCAAAAAGTACTCCTCCTTTATATTTATTTCGCTAATTGATAAATAATACCTATTATTAGCCACATTGTTACTAAAGATGTTCCTCCATAGCTGATAAAAGGCAATGTGACACCTGTTACAGGCACTAAGCCAATCACTACTGCTATATTTAGAAACGCTTGTACGGCCAACATTGTTACAAGTCCAATGATCGCGTAATAAGATGTTCTTGTTTTAGCCCGCACTGCAAATTTATAGCCTGCATAAATCGTCAGTACGAAAAGTGCTAAAATAACAAGTCCACCAAATAATCCGACCTCTTCAAGAATTATTGCGTAAATAAAGTCATTTTGTGGTTCTGGTAAATATAAAAACTTTTGCCTACTTTGTCCAAAGCCATGCCCGAAAATCCCAGCAGGACCTATAGCCATTAACGACTGTACAGCCTGAAACCCACTTCCTAAAGGATCGAGCCACGGATCAATAAATGCCTCAATCCGCTTTAGTCGGTATGGCGCTGTAACAATCAAGCCTATTAATCCAGCAATCCCAACAATCAAAAACATCGCATAAAGCTTTAAAGGATACCCTGCCACAAAAAACAATAAAAACACAGAAACAACGAGAATAAATACTGAACCAAAATCAGGCTGTAGCATAATAAGTACAACAGGCAATAATAAGATTAACCCATGCCGCCAATTAACAATCGACGTACCCGTTTTATGCTGTGCTAAAATATGGCTCATGTATACAATGACGGTAATTTTCGTTAGCTCAGCTGGCTGGATTGTTAACGGACCTACACCAATCCAGCTTTGAGAACCATTTCGTACAAGTCCAATTCCAGGTATAAGTACAAGGACTAGTAAAATTAACGAAAATATATAGGCCATTTTCCAAAAGGACTGCTCTTTCAAAATATTTAATCGAATAGTGATTAAAAACACTACAATGGCTACGGCAAAGTATAGACTTTGCTTCATATAAAACGGCATTTTTCCACTATAATGAACGGCACTCCAATAGGTACCTGCAGAATAGACGAAAATAATGCCGATTATAGAAAGCATCAATGTTGTGACGAGCAATAAATAGCTTTCTTTCCCTCTCAGTAATGCCATCCTTCCAAGTCAAGTATATTCTAAAATAGTTACAGGCTCATTACAGCTTCATTACAGCATCAATAAAAACATCGCCTCGTATTTCAAAGCTGTCATATTGATCCCAGCTTGCGCAAGCCGGAGATAACAGAATAACATCGCCATCTGTTGACATCGGCGCCGCATAATGTACTGCATCCTCAACGTTTTGGGCAATGACAGTTTGCTGTACACCACACGATTTTGCAAATTCTACAAAACGTAGTCCTGTTTCTCCAAAGGCAACTACACCTTTTACATGGCTCATGCATGGACGTAATTCTTCAAACGAATGTCCTCGATCTAATCCACCTGCAAGTAAAATAACAGGTGCTTGGAATGCATCTAAAGCACTTTTTGTAGCTAAGCAGTTTGTTGCTTTAGAGTCGTTGTAAATTTTGCGTCCGTTCCATTCACGCACAAACTGAGTACGGTGACGAACGCCTCCAAACTTCGCTAACACTTCTTCCATTTTAGCTTTGTCACAGCCGACTAAAATACAAGCTGCGACAGCTGCTAAAATATTTTCTAAGTTATGCTTACCAGGCAAAGCGATATTTGCTCGATCTAAATACGGCTCACCTTGCCAGTAAATTGTTGTGTCATCCGCACTAATTCCTTCATCCGTGCGTCCATTAGAACTAAATGGTACCTTTTTAGCATTTGATTTTGCTGCATAGCCAACAACAATCGGCTGATCGGCATTATAGATAAAATAATCGCTTTCATCTTGATTACATGTAACACCAAATTTTGCCTCTGCATAGTTATCAAATGTCCCATGATAATCAAGATGTGCATCATAAAGATTTGTTAATATAGCAATCTTCGGCTTAAACGTTTTCGTCCCCATTAATTGGAAAGATGATAACTCTGTAACAATTACATTATCCTTTTGTGCTTCTCTTGCAACACCACATGCAACTGTTCCTATATTCCCTGCAATTAACGGTTTTAAACTACCGTTATTCAGCATGTCGAAAATTAATGTTGTCGTAGTTGTTTTACCGTTTGATCCTGTAATACCGATAAACGGCGCTTCACTAATTAAATAAGCTAGCTCAATTTCTGTCCAAACGGGGATTCCACGGCTTATTGCATCCGCTACTATTTTGTTGCTATAAGGAATCCCTGGATTTTTCACAACTATTTCAAAGCCTTCATCCAGTAAATCTTCTGGATGACGCCCACAAATAACTGTAATCCCCTTTTGCAATAGGCCTTGCGCATCTGGGCTTTCGTCAAATGGTTTTGAATCATTAACCGTTACAAAGGCGCCAAGCTCATGTAAAATCTCAGCTGCAGCCACACCACTTTTAGCTAAACCTAAAACAAGGACTTTTTTATGTTGTAAATCTGTAAAATTTCTCATAAGAACGCCTCCGATAAAACTCCAATCAATGCTACTGCTAAAGCAGTTGACCAAAATACAAGTACTACCTTCCATTCTGACCAACCTGATAATTCAAAATGATGATGAATAGGACTCATTTTAAAAATACGTTTTTTACGAAGTTTGAAGCTTCCTACCTGTAAAATAACGGATAATGTTTCAATAACAAACACTAATCCAATTAATAACAGCAAGAATTCTGCTTTTTCTAAAACAGAGACCATGGCTAATGCTCCACCTAATGCTAGCGAACCTGTATCTCCCATAAACACTTTTGCAGGATTCGCATTAAAAAGTAAAAAGCCTAATAATGCACCTGTTACTGCGAATGTAAATAAGGCGATATCAGCTTGGTCTTGGAACAGAGCAATAACACCAAATGCTGCAAAAGCAATCGACGCAGTACCCGCTACAAGCCCATCTATGCCATCTGTTAAATTCACTGCATTTGAGAAGCCAACTAACCAGAAAATTAAAAAGGCTACATAGAAAATACCAAGATCAATCGTCCAATCTGTAAATGGTATAGCAAGTGATGTATCAAACGATCCATGTAGTAAGAAATAGGCCAAGACTGCAATGACAATTTGACCAATAAGCTTTTGAAGTGATGTTAGTCCTAAATTACGTTTAAAAACAACCTTTAAGCTATCATCTAACAAGCCGATTAACCCAAACCCTACTAATACTAGTAATAGTACGATGGTTTGTGTTGTAAATAAATCTAAATAGCTACCTACTCCAACAGTAGTGAGGATAATGGCAATTAAGAAAATAATGCCACCCATTGTTGGAGTACCAGCTTTCTTCATATGGGATTTTGGTCCCTCCTCACGAATACTTTGACCGAATTTTAATCGGCGAAGAAGTGGAATACTGATTGGTGCCAGGATAACTGTTACTATAAAAGCAAGAGCTAAAATGGTAAGCGTTGTTGCGAGTTTCATTGATAAATCTCCTTTAAATCTCGTTTCACTTTCTTCTTGAAGAAAAAAGCACAAACTTTCATGTATTTATTACTACCCTTCATAATAATAGTGGTTCTTTCCCATTTTTTAAAGGTAAAGTTAATTAGTTTTCTAAATAAAGATGAATGGTGCCATCTTGTTTGATAACACTATCCACTTCAGGCAGCTGATTGCCAATTTTAGTCCCTTCTCCATGCCATTCAATGCGGAATGGATAATGTTGCTTGGCAATATCGTCCTTCGTTTGACCAATAAAACTTGGTACCTTCACAGTGATTGGGTCACCCCAACGATAATCCTTTTCAAGCTGTTCCTTCGATTTTTCAATGCCAACAAAAGGTGCAACATCCTCAATAATTTGACCAACGATTGGAGCTGCTATCACACCACCAAACTGTGTTCCCTTTTTCGGGTTATCTACTGCTACATAAACGACAATTTGCGGATTATCCGCAGGTGCGAAGCCAATAAACGATACGATATATTCGCCGTCTTTATAACGGCCATTCTCTACCTTTTGTGCTGTACCTGTTTTGCCGCCGATTCGTAATCCATCTCGGTAAGCTTGACGTCCTGAGCCCTTTGCGACAACAGATTCTAATGCACCCCGAACCTTTGCAGACGTCTCCTCACGAATAACCTGTTTTTTAACTTCCGGTTTAGTCTCTTTTATCACTTCACCAGTATTAGGGTTAAAAACCTTCTTCACAACATATGGCGTATAAAGCTTGCCCCCATTTATTGCTGCGGCTACTGCTTGCACTTGTTGAATGGGTGTAACAGCAACCCCTTGACCAAATGACGTTGTGGCCTGCTCAACAGGTCCAAAAGCCTCCTTAGAAAATAAAATCCCTGAAGCTTCACCAGCAATGTTAGAACCTGTTTTTGTACCAAAACCAAAATCTTTAACATACTGTAGTAGTTTTTCATTACCTATTCGCTGACCTAATTCAATAAAGCCCGGGTTACAAGAATTTTCTACCACTTCAAGGAAGGTTTCAGATCCATGACCCTCACGCTTCCAACAACGTAACCTTGCTCCTGCAACCATTGAATAGCCTGGATCATAAAAAGTATCCTTCTCTAAATCCACTACACCTTCTTCTAAAGCAGCACTAAGGGTTATAATTTTGAACGTTGACCCGGGCTCATATGTCATCCAAACTGGTAAATTCCGATTGTAGATAGCAGGCTCTACCGTTTGGTATTCTGCTGGATTAAAGGTAGGATATGAGGCTAACGCTAAGATTTCGCCAGTGTTTGGATTCATAGCAATTGCCATTGCTTGGTCAGCATCATAACGCTTCATCGCCTGTGATAATTCACGTTCAACGACCTGTTGTGCATCTACATCTATCGTTAGCTCGATCGTTGCGCCATCTTCACCAGCCTTCCAGGCACTCTTTACGTTCGGTAAATTATTCCCTTTCGCATCTGTAAAGATTCGTATGGCCGAAGAATTAGCCTGTAACAGCTTATCGTATTCATATTCTATTCCCGCTAAACCTTGTGCATCATAGCCTGTGAAACCTAAAAAACGAGATAGTAGGGTACCATATGGATAATCTCTTGAATAATCGACACCACTATATAATCCCTCAATCTGCATACCTTGTAACTCCACAGCTTTTTCATAAGGAATATTTTTTCCTTCAGGTGCCAGCTTTACTAAATATTCTTTCTTCTTCATTTTCCCCAAAAGCTTTTGATCATCTACGCCCAAAACCTGTGCAATTTTTGCCGCTGCCCCTTCAATATCCTTACTTTGAGAAGGCATGAAATATAAAGTTGGTGCAAGCTTATTTGTAACAATATTTTTCCCCTTACGGTCAGTAATATGCCCTCGCTCATTGGCAAAAGGAATTTCTCGGTCCCAATTCTCTTCGGCTTTCTTTGTCAATTCTTTTTGATCTAATACTTGCAAGAAGAAAAGCCTAATAATAATCGCAACGGCTACAAACATAAACAATACGTATAAAATACGCAATCGCTTTTTGGAATGGATAGAAATCCACTTCATTCGACATCACACCTTGTTTTTTACAACGTATGAAATAAAGTGGGCTTCTATTCAGTGTTTAATTCTGTTTCACCCTCAGATGGGGTCTCTACTTCTTTGATAAAGCTTTCAGCTGGCGTTTTCAGCTTCACAACAATCGGTGAACGATCTGAGATTACAGTACCTGCCGAGACACTCTGACTAGCTACAAAGCCCTCTCCAACGACCTCAATTTCTAAATTTGCCAATGCTTTAAAAGCAAGTACATTACGCAACGACCAATTGGTGAAGTCTGGTAGTATTACATCACCTGCTGTCTTTAAAAACACAAAATTACCTTTCACAAGTTTTTGTGGACCTTTTGGATATTGGTCAATAATTTTACCGCCACCACCAACAATAATTGGCTGCAGACCATCATTTTGAAGTTCTACTTGTATAGCTTCAGCACTTTTACCTGTGTAATCTTGTATTTTTGTATCGTCAACATGCTGTACATCTTCAGGATTTACATTTAAATACTTCAAACTATTTAACATAACTGGGTTAAATACTTTTGAAACTGGTATAGAACCAGCATCACCCTTTAACTTTGGCCTTTTTACTGAGACATACATAATGAGCTGAGGGTCATCTACAGGAGCCATCCCTAAGAAAGAATACAGAAATTCATTTGATCCCCAAGAATACCTACCATTTCCTAAAGGAATTTGGGCAGTACCTGTTTTCCCTGCAACTTCATATTCATCAAGTATAAAATCTGCCGCTGTACCTTTCTCAGCTGTTAACGTAGAGGCAAGAATTTCTTTTACTTGCTTCGCTGTGTCGGCAGAAACTGGTTGTCCCTTTACAACCGGCTCATGCTTTTTAATCGTTTTTCCTGTTGAAGGGTCAACAATACGATCTATCACATACGGTTGCATCATTTTCCCGTCATTCGCAATCGCTGTCAATGCTTGAATTAATTGAATCGGAGTTACCGTAGAACCTTGACCGAACGTTGTTGTCACTCGTTCTACTGGATATTTCGATAAAAGTTTTCCCGATGCTTCATTTGGTAAATCAATACCTGTTTTTTTACCAAACCCAAATCGATCTAAATAGTCAAAAAAGTCATCCTCACCTATAAGCTTTAATAAATGTGCCATTGCGGTATTGGATGAACGTTGGAAGCCTTGTAAATAAGAAATATAACCCCAACCAACTTTATTGTAATCATTAATTACACGATCAAGGACTCTGTATTGACCTGATGGATAGTACTTATTCGGATCCCAAACCCCTTTATCAATAGCCGAAGCGAGCGTGAACGTTTTCATCGTCGAACCTGGTTCTATGGTCTCTTCAATAGCCTCGTTCAGCCACTTCATATTATCGCCCTCACGTGTATCAGGATTAAACGTAGGTCGTTGAGTCATCGCTAGGATTTTACCGGTTTTTGGATCTGCCACAACAGCTGTCATCGATTCAGGGTTATACTCCTTTTCAACCGCTGTCATCGCTTCCTCTAAAAAGCTTTCAATTGTTTTATCAATTGTTAAATAAATGTCATCACCGTTTTTTGCGGGTGTCACCATTTTTTCACTATTCGGTAATAGATAACTGAATGCATCTGTCTCGTATTCTACTTTACCGTCTTTTCCGGTTAGTTCTTTGTTGTAGGTAAGCTCCAGACCCATATTCCCTTTTGTCGTGAACGTACCATCCTTATTCTCCTCTTTTAGTGCGAAACCAATTAAGTGCGAGGCAAAGATACCATTTGGATAATAACGTTTTAAATCGTTTACAAATAAAATCCCTGGTAAATTCTTCTCTTTGATTTTACTCATCGTCTCATGACTTAATCCACGGCCCGCACCGCCAAATTCAACTTGATAAGGCTTTTCGCCATCATTTTTTACTCTAGTAAGCTGTTTATAGATTGCTTTTTCGTCCATTGAAATATATTCTGCTAATATTTTTGCAGTTTTTTCTGGATCTACTACATGTCGAGGTTTTTTAGCATCCGTCGTAGCTTTTTGATTGACGATTGCGATTAATCGATAACTAAGTGTATCCTCCGCAATGACTTGACCATTTGCATCATAAATCTTTCCCCGATTTGCTGTTATTACACTTTCTTTACTATATTTCGCAGCAGCCTTCGCCGCAAGCTCTTGACCTTCCACTTCACCTGTTGCCTGTAACGTTACCATTCTCGTGAACAATAGAAAAAAGAGCCCTCCATAAAAAATAAATAATAGAAAGGCTCCCCATTGGAATCGAAATCTCTTTTTTTTCATTCTCCCGGCACTACCTTTACACTTTTCTCATTTTGAGTTAAACCGAGTTCTTTAGCTTTTTTCAATGTGTTTTCGTATGTAGACAGTTCACTTACTTGAACTGTCAAGTCTACATTCTGTTTAGTAATCTCATCTGCTTCAGTTTCGATTTTTTGAATGTCCATGCTGGTTGTCTGAATGGCTGCTTGCTTATTTAACACTAGTACTGACATTACAGCGATAATGCTAACTAAAGCAATTAGCATTGTTTTTTCAAACTTCTGGTTCGTTTTTTTACGACGTTTGATAGTGGGTTGTGGACTAGGGGGTGTTTTCGGTTGTTGCACTTGTTGTTGCTGGTGCTGCCTTACACGAACTGCTGCCATTTACTCACTCCCTTTGTCGTTAATTTTTTCTACCACTCTAAGCTTTGCTGAGCGAGCGCGATTGTTTACGGCTAATTCTTCATCAGAAGGAACGGTCGGCTTTCTCGTGATAAGCTTTAAAGTTGGCTTCATGTAATCAGGAATCACTGGTAAATTTGGTGGTAATTCCGGTAATGATGACGCTTCCTTAAAAATAGTCTTGCATAGGCGGTCCTCCAATGAATGGAACGTAATGACACTAATGCGTCCACCTACGTTTATCATATCAATCGCATCGACTAATGAATCCTCTGCCGCGCCTAGCTCATCGTTAACAGCAATTCGTATTGCCTGGAATATGCGCTTCGCTGGATGTCCACCTTTACGGCGAGCCGCTGCTGGAATACCCTCTTTAATAAGTTCTACAAGTTGGCTGGTTGTTTCGATTGGCGCTACCTTACGTGCCTCTTCGATTTTACGAGCAACTTGCTTTGAAAACTTCTCTTCTCCATAACGGAAAAATATACGTACTAAATCTTCATATGCCCATTCATTCACGACATGAAATGCTGTAAGTTGTGCCGTTTGATCCATGCGCATATCTAAAGGTGCATCATGGTGATAACTAAAGCCTCGTTCTGGTGTATCAAGCTGTGGTGAAGATACGCCTAAATCATATAAAACACCATCAACTTGCTCAATACCAATCGCTAATAGCTCTTCTTTTAAATAACGGAAATTCGAATGGACAAATGTCACACGTTCAATATATGGTGCCAATCGAATTTTTGCATTATTAATAGCTGTCATATCTTGATCAAAGCAAATTAAACGCCCTTTTTCAGATAATTGTTGTACTAAATATTCACTGTGTCCTGCCCCACCTAACGTACAGTCCACATACACACCATCAGGATCGATGTTCAACCCATCAACAGTTTCTCTTAATAACACGGTTGTATGATCGAACATACCACTCGCTCCCTTCAGGCCTTAACTTCATACAGCTGACACTTACGTGTCAAAAAAAGTTAAAAATCAAAGCCAATCATATTTTCTGCAATTTCATTAAAGGATTGCTCCGACTCACTAAAGTAAGTCTCCCAAGCATCTTTCGCCCATATTTCAATCCGATTCGAAACTCCTAACACTACACATTCTTTTACAAGATGTGCATGCTGCATAAGAGTTGAAGGAATGTTAATGCGCCCCTGCTTGTCTATCTCTACTTCCGTTGCTCCAGAAAAGAAAAACCTTGCAAATGCACGTGTATCTTTTTTGGTCATCGGTAAGCCCTTTAATTTTTCTTCGAGTTTTCGCCATTCATCCATAGGATAGCCAAATAAACAATTATCAAGTCCGCGTGTTACAACAAACGTTTCACCTAAGGCTTCACGAAATTTTGCGGGCACGATTAATCGTCCTTTTGCATCAACAGAGTGTTGATATTCTCCCATGAACATGCTATTCACCCCACTTTATTAAATAATGTACCACATCCCCCCACTTTCCTCCACTTTTTTTAAAAAAAACTTGACATTATAACAATTAATGTGTGATTAGACCTTTTGCCAATTATTGAATCCATGCTAAATGACTCAAAAAAAGAGCTATCCTTAGTAGGATAGCTCTCTATTTACTATATATATCGACATTTCCCATCAAATTCACATTGTATCAAATTATTAATTAGGTATAAAGATACAAATATTGGATTATAAATAAATTATATAGTGATGATTACCAACGCTATAATTTTGTTTCAGCATTTCAGTAATTAACTTAGGTCCAAACTCATTAAAATATTGATACGGACTATAAGTTCTTTCCTGGAATCCTTCATTTGGATACAACTCATTTTGTAGCGTCATAAATTTTCGGATCGTCGTTTCATGCTTGTTAAGAACAGTTTGTTCAACCTTTTGCTGTAAATACTCAAATTGCTTTAGGTGATTCTCTTTATTTTTCTCAAGTATTTTATCTAGTAATAGATGTTGCTCTTCTAAATAAAGTTGAAGTGCATCATATTTTTCTAAAAGCTCTCGTTGCATCGTTTGAATTTGGCGCTTCGCTTCAGTATCCTGTATGTCAGCAACATACTGTTCTTTAAGCTGCAACGCTTTACCATCCCAAACTTCAGCAACATTCAAACAATATTCACGTAGAAGTTGTTCTACGTGACGTGTGACAAGTGTGATATGAAGACGCGGAGCAAAAATCGGCATTTGTAAGCCTAATACCGAAAATGCATCCTTCAATGTCGCCCAGTAGGCAAGCTCCCCTGGTCCACCAACAAATGCTAGCACAGGCAAAGTCATTTCCTGCATCAATGGACGCGTCACTACGTTATTACTTAACTGCTCAGGATGTTCTTCAGCAATTTTTAAAACTTCTTCATGAGAAAGCTTGATATTTGCAGCTAGATTGACAAATTGCTGATTTTTTCTTTCTAAAAGATGACGCTCTTCATCTTCTACATAGAATAAATTGGCCGCTTCGTTTGTTGCCAAAATAGGCTTGCCATAGCCTGCACGTTCAAGCTCCACTTCCCTCTCCGTTACCACTCTAGCAATTTCTTCATTTTTATGAATGATACGAGTAAAATTCCTACTTTCATATTGACGGAATTTAAAGTCCGCTGCATCAATCATCAATAAACCTTCATCTTTAAACAAGTGGTTCATAAGTTGCGCAAAGAAGTCCGTAAACGTGTCACTCTTATTAAGAGTATCCACTAATTGTTTAACAAGCATTTCAGTGAATTCTGTTTCACCCATATCCTTCACAATAGTATTTATTAATTGCGTCATGGATTCTTTGTTTATTCTTGTTTCAGAAGCCATTGTTTTACGTCTCGAGCGTTCACCGTATGCACGTTTTTTAATATCTACACCACGCACTGTATACGTATGGTTAATTTCCTCTAAATCATGATCTTCTCCAGCTATCCAAAAAACAGGAACAACCGGTCGCTGTAGCTTTACACTTTGCTCTTTCGCTAATGTAATAACCGAAATTGCCTTATGCACCGAGTAAAGAGGGCCCGTTAAGATACCGGCTTGTTGCCCACCAACAACCGCAACAGCTCCTTGCTCTAGTTGCTGCAAATGTTCATTCGCTTTCTTTGAAATACCAAGCGGCTCCATAAATTGACGTATGATGGCTGTTAACTCTTTTTGATCATACGCATGCTGATCTAGATATTGCGCACGTTTTTCAAAAGATTTATCGTTATATTCGTATTCAAAAAATTCATGGATGGCAGTATTCGGTGACCAATAATCTGCTAGCAAACGATTTTTTATGGGTACTTGGATTGACTCCAGTTTCATTTAACACAAACTCCTCTACCTAAATCATGTTCTTACTCTTTAATAAGCAAATTTGAAATAAAATAAATTCTCAGGGTGTTGATAAACCATTTTTCCACCCTAAGGCTCCGATTTCCGCTACGTACTACTCACTTTCCCGCGGGAATCAAGTAGCCCTACATTACAATCAGTTTAAATGGGCATATATTAGCAAACATCAACAAAAAACCTTTCAGTCAATAATAAACCTATAACTCCCCCATCAACACGCCTGATAAATTCCTTAAATACTTATTATGCAATTTATCCATAGAAAGTTTAAAACGACATTTTCCAACAAACATTCAGAAACGTCGTCAAATGCTTGAATACTTTGCAATTTTACTTCATATTTTTTGCACATTTAGAGTTATTACTAAAAAAACAATTTATAATGCTATTATTTTAACGCTTATGGCTTCAACATGAAAAGAAAATGCTTAGACTGCCTGTAAATATTCTAAAACAGATCGAATAACACCTACTAAACAAATAACAATATACGCCGCACTTAGTACTAAAAATTGAAAGCGCCAAATTTTTCTAAGTAGCGATTTTACTTCAATCTCCTTTTTCGTTCGCCAATCAATATATGTAAAAATTATTGCCATCACTACTGCCAGTGTTACTAATAGTGCGCTAACATTAACATTCCAAAGCACCCTAATTGCTAGTGGCACTGAAAAAAACAAACACAACGTTGTCACGTCCGATGCCACTCCGATAGCATGAGTGCCTCGAATTTTAACCTTTCGACTAAATAAATAAACAATCACAAAAAGGAGGATTGGACAAAAAATAATGATACTTATCATAATATGTAAAAAATCTTTCAACGTCTTTCACCGCTCTCCTCTATCGCAAGTACTTGGTGATATAAAGTACGTAAAGTTGGCAAATCGTGACCATTTGCTAGAGCTTTTTCTAGTATTACTCCTACAATCGTGTCAATTTCGCTTTTTCTCCCTTGCATCCGATCCGCTAGCATAGAAGATGTATTACTTGCTGTTTTTTCACATAAGTCTATCACCTTGAAAAAAGGTATAGCTTGTTCTATGCCTTCAAAAGCATCCGTTATTTCTCGATAGAGTGTTTGCATTAATAGAAAAGCTTGCTTATTCGTTACTAACTCTCCATTCTTCACTTGCAGTATAGCCGTCAATGGATTAATCAAGCAGTTGAATACAGCTTTCTCAAATAACATTTGTTCCGCATTAGCAACTAGTTCAACTGGATATAAGGAATTTCTTAGTTGTAACAAATCGTTAAATGCATCACTATTACCTCGCTCTATCGCAATTCTACAAGCACCTACACCTCTATGTTGCACAGTCGTCTGATCGATCAATTGAGCCCCGAAGGATACAGAACAAAAGGCAATATTCTTTTGCGGCAAACGTAGTGCCTCGTCAAAATGTGCTAAACCATTTTGCATAAACAACAACGATACCGTGCTCGGTAACGCAGATAATTGTTTGTAAAGCTCCTGTAATTGACCGTATTTAACAGCAATTACAATTAAATCTTGTCGTGGTAGTTCCTCTAATTTCGTAGTTGAAGCAACTTTTTGCACAGTTTTCGTTCCATCAACATTCACTCGCGTTAAACACTTCGCACGAAGTTCATCTACTTGTCCCTGCCTTCTTGCCACCAACGTTACAGACATACCAGACTCAGCTATAAAACTTGCCGTTAACTGACCTACAGCTCCCGCACCAATAATCGCTACATCCACAATACATCACACCTCCCCCATTTACAATGGACGATCAAACCTAAGAGAACGCCCTCAGCATATGCGTCCGGAATCAGCCGCTACCGTCCATCATTATACAATCCATTTTGTTCCTCTTTACAGAAGGAGGTGCCTTAGAAATCATTCTAAGGCACCTCCTATGCAGGTTCTTTTATTATACAGGATTGGCTAAGTGTTTATAATATATAAAGTGAAACTTTTTGTACCTGTCGCTTCTCTTTCAGTACAGATAAATTACTGCCCGTTAATGCGGGATAAAGTGAAACTTTAATCAGTGGTTTTTTTCCACTGATTATTAGTCTTCTACG